>JAGAAD010000031.1 GCA_017615445.1 Bacteroidales bacterium | reverse complement strand
AAGCAGGACGAAGGAGACAATGGGAGGGGCCGGAAGGAGCCGAAGGCGACTGGAGTTCGCCGAAAATGAACTGTCGTCCGCCAGGTAAACTAGAACCTGAAGCCGATACCCATGCCGAAGGCGGGACTCATGGCGCTGCCCGGGGTGAAGGCGTAATTGTCGCCGGGGCAGATGACGGTGGGGTAGACGTCCAGAGCGAGGTCTTCGGTGACCTCGAAATTGTGCATGTAGGCGAAGACGTTCGCGTCTATTATCTGAAGGACATACCCCAGCGCGATCACGAGAGTTCCGTAGTCGCGATAACGGCGGTAGACGTTTTTGTAGTACTTGGACGTCTCCATCGAGAGGTAGGTCGTGTCTTCGGCGTTGTAGATCTTGCGGAAACGTTCGTAATTCTTCTTGAACATTATGTGGTAGTTCAAGCCGCCGAGCATAATGCCCCAGTAGACGGGGAGTTTCCAGACTTCGTGGTTGTAGATCTGTCCCAGGCCGGGAACGAGCATCGAGTAGAAGGTGGCCTTGGCCGGGTTGGGGTAGTCGTCCGGTTTGTAGGAGATCACACCGTCCATCAGCGCGCCCCAGTAGACGAGGCCGGCGCCGTAGAACCAGTATTTGTAGTTCGGATCTCCCTGGTTCTTGTAATACAGCCCTCCGCCGATTCCGGCTGCAAGTCCGCCGTAGACGACGGGCAGTTTCCAGTAGTCCTTATTGTAGATCTGAAGACCGCCGGCGAGGACCATGGATCCTTCGAACATAGTGAAGAGGTCCGTCTCCTGCTTGTGGGTCAGTCCGCGCCAGTAGTCCTTGACGGAGAATATTTTGTCCGTGCTGTCCGCCTGGGCGGCGGTGTCGTCGTTGTAACTCTTGCTGAAGGCTTCGGTCTTGAACTGGGCACGGCATGTCAGGGCCGGCGCCAGGAAAAGCGCAGCCAGAACAAGGACCAGATATTTGCTACTTCTTGAGAGCATCAAGGAAACCGCCGATTTCAGAATCGGATGAAAAATTAATTGTAAGGGTGCCCTTGCCGTTCGGCCTGCGCCTTACGCTGATCTCGCCCTTGAAGTACTTCGCCACCTCGCGGCAGAGATCTTTGTGGACCTGGGGCACGTCTCCCACCTTCTTCCCAGCAGAAACCGTACCGCTGACGGAGCCGGCGGCCGCGATGGCCGCAACTTTCTGCTCGAGCTGGCGGACGTTGAGCCCGTTCTTCACCACCAGATCGCAGAGTTTCACCTGCATGTCCGGATCTTCCACTCCGAGCAGGACCTTGGCGTGGCCTACACTGATCAGGCCCACCTTCAGATCGTGCTGGACCTTCACGGGGAGCTTCAGGAGCCTCAGCTGGTTCGCCACTGAAGAGCGGCTCTTTCCGAGCCTTTCGGCCATCGCTTCCTGGGTGAGATTGCACTCGTCCATCAGGCGCTGGTAGCTCAAAGCCACCTCTATCGGGTCCAGATTGGCTCTCTGGATGTTCTCCACTATCGCCATCTCCAGCATGCCCTGGTCGTTCGCTTCGCGGACATAGGCGGGAATCTCGGTCAGACCGGCCATCTGGCAGGCTCTGAAACGGCGCTCGCCGCTGATAATCTGGTACTTCGAAGGGCCTATCCTGCGAACTGTCACCGGGGTAATGAGCCCCAGGGACTTAATCGAAGCGGCCAGGCCGTCCAGCTCTTCGCGGTCGAAGGTCTGGCGGGGCTGGAAGGGGTTCGGCTCTATCTCGCCGAGGGGTATCATCAGGACGTCCGCGGCGCTGCGGCCCTGGGTGGGGCTGACGCTCACCTCGGGCTTTCCGCGGAGTTCGTCTGCGCCGGGGACATTCCCCAGAATGGCGCTCAGGCCCTTTCCGAGGCCTCTTGCTGGCTGGCTCATAGACTCTCTTTATTGTGCTCGAGAACCTCTTTGGCGAGGTTCAGGTAATTCATTGTTCCCGTGCTGGCCACATCGTAGAGGACGATGGGTTTGCCGTATGAAGGCGCCTCGGAGAGGCGGATGTTGCGCTGGATGATGGTGTTGAAGACCATGCTCTTGAAATAATCCCTGAGCTGCGCGACCACCTGCGCGTGGACTTTAGTCCGGCCGTCGAACATGGTGATCACGAAGCCCTCCACATTGAGCGAAGGGTTACTGCCGTTCTGCACGAGCCTGATGGTCTGCAGGAGCTTTCCGATTCCTTCGAGGGCGAAGAACTCGGGCTGCACCGGGATGATGACGCTGTCTGCCGCGGTGAGGCAGCCGACAGTGATCAGACCGAGCGAGGGAGCGCAGTCGATAATAATATAATCGTAGTCTGCCTTAATAGGCTCCAAAGCCTTGCGAAGGATATGGTCTCTGCCGGGAAGGTCTATGATCTCGATCTCGGCGCCCACGAGGTTAATGTGCGAGGGGATGAGTTTAAGATTCTCCATCTCGGTGGGGAGCACAGTCTCGGCGGCGCTGACCTGGCCTATCATCACTTCGTAGAGGGTCTTTCCCTCCACGTCTGCGGGATTATAATTGAGGCCGGAGGTGGTGTTCGCCTGGGTGTCGGCATCGATTATGAGAACCTTTTTCTCTAGTATGGCGAGAGAAGCGGCGAGGTTTATGGCTGTGGTTGTTTTGCCCACTCCGCCCTTCTGATTTGCGATGGCTATAATCTTTCCCATAGGGTACAAATTTAACAAAAATATGAATAACTTTGCAGAGCAAAACCAAAACCTTTGGCCATGGCCAGAATCAAAGAAGAGTGGTACATCATCGTCAATCCCCATGCCGGATCCGGCAAGACGATGCGTTACTGGGTACCCGCCGAGGACAAACTCAAGGAACTTGGCGTCCCGTATTACACACACTACACCACGCATAAGCACCACGCGACCGAGCTGGCGGCTCTCGCAGCACGAATGGGCTACCGCAAGATTATGGCGGTGGGCGGCGACGGCTCGATCCACGAAGTGTTCGACGGCGTGCTCGGCTGGTGTGCGGACAGCGGCACGGACCCTTCAGAATTCTACCTGGCTGTGGCGCCGATAGGCTCCGGCAACGACTGGATCAAGTCCTTCGGAATCAAGCGCGATGTGGAGAAAGTGCTCGATTATGTGGCGCAGAACTCCTTCGTTCAGGAGGATGTGGTCAAGGTCAGCCTCGCCGGCGAAAAGGTCGCCTATATGGCCAACATCGGCGGCCTCGGCTTCGACTCACACGTCTGCGAGCGGGTGAACACGCAGAAGGAGAGGGGAATGCGCAGCTCGCGCATCTACCTCAATTCGCTGTTCTACAACTTCGCCCACGCCAAGGCGTTCAACGCCACCTTCTATTGCGACGACGTGCAGGTCTACTCCGGCCCCATCCTTGACATCGCCTTCGGCAACGGCTCATACTGCGGCGGCGGAATGCAGCAGTGCAACCTGGCCGACCCCACAGACGGTATCCTGGACGCAGTGATAGTCCCGAAGGCTCCTATCTCCAAACTCCTCCCCGAAGTCCCGCGCCTCCTCAGGAGCTCGCTGGACAAGTCGAAGGTAATCAAATATGTCCGCGGCAAGAACTTCAAGGTCGTCCCCCTGGACGATGACTCCGCAGACATAATGGAAATCGACGGAGAGATTGTAGGCAACCTCCCCGTCGATATTCAGGTTCTTCCTCAGAAGATCAACGTGCTCTGTAATCCTGAAAAGTTCTAGACCATGAGGGCTCCGACGAGTCCGAGGATGGCGTAGAATTCAGGAAGAGCTGCGTAGATAAGGGTGTTAGTGAACACGTCGTGGCCCTGGCTCACACCCACGATACCGTTGGCGCAGACCTGACCCTGACGGATTGCAGAAAGCATACACACCAGACCGACACAAGCTCCTACTCCGAAGATGACGAGTCCCATTTCGGGGGCTTCCTTCATTTTGCTCAGAAGCATGAAGAATGCCACGAAGCCGTAGATACCCTGAGTTGCAGGGAGTGCGGAGAGAACCATGTAGGTTCCGGATCCTTCGGGTTTCTTCTTGAGAGCGCCTTCAGCGGCATTGCCGGCGGTGGTTGTGCCGATGCTGCTTCCGATACCTGCGAGGGCCAGAACGAGTCCGAGGCCCAGATAACCGAGAATAAGTTGAAGCATAATTCTATAAGTTTTTAATTGTTAATTGTTTTTCTTCAAAGGGTTGTAGTTGCGTCCGACTCCTTCGTAGCCTGAGTTCTTGAAGAACTCGAGGAAGTTGAGTCGGAGAGGGTGCACGAAGGCGCCGAGGGCTGCCATCGCGAGGTTGAGGGTGTGGCCTATGACCACGATGAGGATAAAGACGATCCATCCGCCCACTCCGCCGTCTCCCAGCGCCATCTTGGCGAGGTCGTTGAACGCGAAGCCGAGCATGCTGCCAGCAAGGCCGAGGGCATACAGACGGAGGTAACTTAAAACATCTCCAAGCACTCCCGTGGCCGTGTTGTAGGTCTCCCAGAGGCCGGCGCCTATGTTGATAAGCGGATTGCGGTGAAGGTTGTTCAGCAGGAAGATCCCGAGAGCCGAAACAATTCCGAGCGCAATCACAATTATCTTCGTCAGAGCCGCATCGATAACGCCCATCAGCGAGATCAGCGCCACCACCACTCCGCCGACTATCAGCAGAGTCCAGCCCCAGGTGCTGAGGCTGTTAAGGAAGCCCTGGTTCTTGGTGGCGTAGACAGTCTTCACTATCATAGCCAGGCAGAGGTGGATGATACCCACCACCAAAGCCAGGACCATCGTGCCGTCGTAGGTCGCCACCTTCGCGGGCACCATCACGCTCTTGAGCGCGTCCGGGATGACGGCCCAGGTGGAGATGTCCATCGAGAAGAAGGTGTGGAAGAAGAAGCCCACAACCACGGTGGCGCCGCCGAGAGTCACTACCAGGGGAGCGAGAGAGGCGAAGCCCTTAGCCTTCCTGAGCAGCAGACCTATGATGATAAGGATGATGCCGTAGCCTGCATCGCCCATACACATGGCGAAGAACAGCAGGAAGAAGATGCTGATATAAGGGGTAGGGTCGAAGCCGTTGTAGGCCGGACGGCCGTACATGTCGGTCAGGACCTCGAACATGCTGACGAACTTGTTGTTCTTCAGCTTGATCGGAGGGTTGTCCTCAAGCGCAGCGTCAGCTGAAACATAGAAGGCGTCCAGTTTGTCGAACTCGGCTTTCAGGGCAGCGTCGTTCTCAGTCGGCGCGAAGCCGGTGATGACGGTGAGGTGATCCTCGGCCGCGCTTTCCGTGGCCGCGCCCGCAAGATAGCGGTCCAGTTCGGCGGAGAGTTCTGCGAGTCGGGCTTTAAGGCCGGGAAGCTCGGACGAGCGGTCTGCAAGCTTCTTGCGGTACTCTTCAATCTCCACGTCCAGTCCGGAGATTTCCTCACGCACGGCCTCGCTGCTCCTTGCGGGAGCGGGGAGAGCCTTGAGAGGGAAGTCGGAGGCGTTCACCACCGCGAAGTAGGTGAATCCTTTCTGCTCGGCGACAATCTGAATCGCCTGCTGATTCTCCCACTCCGGATTGTATTTCTTGGTGGGGCAGCTGTAGAAGCTGAGTTTGAGCCCCTTCGATTCAAGGTCGGCGATGGCTGAAGAGTCGAACGAACCCCAGATCTCAGCGTTTGCAGCCTCTTTCTCGAGCTCCGAACGGCGGGCGAGAAGCGCCGCGAGATGTGCGTCAGAGCCCTTTTCGATGTCCGAGATGTCCGCCTTCACCGAGGTGATCTTCTCGAGCAGGGAAGCGGAGGTCTGGTCCACCGGCTTCACAGAGCGGGTGATGTCCACCAGCCCGAGGCTCTGGATCTTTTCAAGGAAGGCTTCGGCCCCGCTGCTGAGCAGGATGAAGTCGTAGCGTGTCATCGGGGTGATCATACGGCAGCTTCCTCCTCTTCTTCTGCGGCGTGACGGGTCTTAACGATCTTCGAAGAAGCCTTGCTGAGGTTCTCCTCGTCTTCCATATAGCGTTTGATCTTTCGGATGGCTTCCTGATAGCCCGGAATCTGCACCTTTTCGTAGAGATTCACCTTCTGGGTGGTCTTCTTGCGCTGGTAGTCCAGAATCTTGCGCCTCTGCTCGTAGATTTCGGAGGTGATGCCCAGACGGGTGATGTCCTTGAGGATCTGCACTCCGTCCGCATACCAGGCGGGCTTGGTGAAGGCGTTGAAGGGCTTGAGCTCATACTCGATCTCATCCAGCGCGGGAATCTTCACTCCGGCCACCTTGACGGTGCGGAGCTTGATGTCCACTATGCGGATAAGACCGGGCTCGAACTCGTTCCAGAGCGCTGCCAGGTAGTCATACCTTTGAAGCGCAGCCGTCACTTCAGCCTCAAGCCTCTCAGCTTCCGCCTTGGCCTGCATCACGCTGATGCGCAGGGCCGACTCCTTGTTCTTGAGGGTAGGGAGGGCCTTCTGGCGCACTTTCAGCTGCTTGCCGAGACTGGTCAGGGAAGTCTTGTTGTATTGAAACTTGATTGCCATCAGGCTTTCCAGTATTTATCTATCATTGCCTGCTTGAGGCCGGTCTCTTCGGGTTTGAAGTATTTGCCGAAGAGCTCCCAAGCGGTGTCAAGCATTTCTTCGATCTTGATGTTTACATCGATCGAGAGAAGGCGGGTTGCATATTCCTTTGCGAAATCCAGGCAGCGCAGGTCGTAGTCCGAGAGGTCGAAGCCGTTCTCGAGCTTGGTCTTGGCGTTCTGAGCATCCGCATAGAGGCGCACGCCAGCGTTCATCACCTGGGAGTGGTCCTCGCGGGTCTTCTTGCCCTGGACGAGCTGTTTCAGACGGGACAGTGAACGGAACGGGTCCACGATGACCTTTCCGGAATCGGTGTCCGCGCGAAGATACAGCTGACCTTCGGTGATGTATCCGGTGTTGTCCGGGATGGCGTGGGTGATGTCACCGTCATTCAGCGTGGTCTCGGCGATGATGGTGATGGAACCGCCCGAAGGAAGCTGCACGGCCTTTTCGTAGATCTTGGCGAGGTCCGAGTACAGCGAGCCCGGCATGGAGTCCTTCGAAGGGATCTGGTCCATGCGGTTGGACACGATCGAGAGGGCGTCTGCATACAGCGTCATGTCCGTGAGGAGCACGAGCACCTTCTCATTCTTGTCCACGGCGAAGTACTCGGCGGCCGCGAGCGTCATATCCGGGATGAGCAGACGCTCTACCGGGGGCTCTTCGGTGGTGTTCACGAAGGAGACGATCCTGTCCAGCGCGCCCGCGTTCTCGAATTCGTGGCGGAAGAAGAGGTAGTCGTCGTTCGTAAGGCCCATGCCTCCGAGGATGATCTTGTCCACGTCTGCGCGGAGCGCAACGTCTGCCATAACCTTATTGTACGGCTGGTCCGGGTCTGCGAAGAACGGGATCTTCTGGCCGGAGACGAGCGTGTTGTTGAGGTCGATGCCGGCGATACCGGTGGGGATGAGCTCACTGGGCTGACGGCGCTTGTAGGGGTTCACGGACGGGCCGCCCACCTGCCTTTCCTCGCCTTCCACCTCCGGGCCGCCGTCGATGGGCTGGCCGTAGGCGTTGAAGAAACGCCCGGAGAGCTGCTCGCTGACCTTGAGGGTGGGAGGAGCTCCGAAGAAGGTGACTTCGGCGTCGGTAGGGATGCCTTCCGTGCCGGCGAAGACCTGGAGGGTGACCAGGTCGCCCTTGATCTTCACAACCTGGGCAAGGCGCCCTGCAACGGTCGCAAGTTCGTCATTGGACACGCCAGCCGCTTTCAGCGACACGGTGGCTTTGGTGATGGCCTCCAGATGCGTGTAGATTTTCTGATATGCTTTACTTGCCATTGCTTTCGAGGAGTTTGTTTATCTTTTCCTTGTAGTCGAAGAACTCCTTGCTTTCGAAGCCGGTGTAGTTCATCTGACGGAGGTTGTTGATAAGGTTCTTGAAGTAGTCTCTGCACTGCTCGTAATCGTCGAAATCGAAATCGCGCGCGCAGATATCCATAATGAGATTGAGCATGTACTTCTGGCGCTCGAGCGGGCAGAGGGCGTCCACCTCGTCGAATGCGTCCTGCTGGAGGAAGGCGAAATCGATCATTTCGCTCTTCCAGAAGTCGATGTGGTAGTTCATCGGCACGCCGTCGTCGCCGAGGATGTCGATCTGATCCTTCATCTCGCGGCCCCTGCGGACGCAGTTCTTGGCCTTGATGACGAGATCCACCCAGCCTTTCTCCACCTTTTCGTCCAGATAGGAGATAATCTCCGGATACTCGAGGTACTTCGAGTAAGAGTCTATAGGGTTGACGGCCGGGTAACGCTTCTGGTCCGCACGGCTCTGCTCGAGGGCGTAGAAGCAACGTGCCGCCTTCTTGGTGGACTCCGTCACGGGCTCCTTGAGGTTACCGCCGGCAGGGGAGACGGTGCCTATGAAGGTGACCGCTCCGGTCTTGCCGTTGTTCAGAATGACCATTCCGGCGCGGGCGTAGAAGTTCGAGATGATGGCCGAGAGGTCCACCGGGAATGCGTCCTGGCCAGGAAGCTCTTCCATACGGTTACTCATCTCACGCAGAGCCTGGGCCCAGCGGGAGGTGGAGTCCGCAAGCAGGAGGCACTTGAGGCCCATCGCGCGGTAGTACTCGCAGATGGTCATCGCCGTGTAGACCGAAGCCTCACGGGCGGCCACAGGCATGTTCGAAGTGTTGCAGATGATGGTGGTGCGCTCCATCAGGTTGCGTCCGGTGTGGGGATCGATGAGCTCGGGGAACTCAGTGAAGATTTCCACGACTTCGTTTGCACGCTCGCCGCACGCAGCCATCACGATCACATCAGCCTCTCCCTGCTTGGCGATTGCGTGCTGAAGCACGGTCTTGCCGCAGCCGAACGGACCGGGGATGAAGCCGGTGCCGCCTTCGGCGATGGGATCGAAGGTGTCGAACATACGGATACCGGTCTCCATTATCCTCTGCGGACGCGGTTTCTCCTTGTATCCCTTGACGGCTACCTTCACGGGCCATTTCTGGACCATCGTCACTTCCACGTCTTCACCGTTCTCGGCGGTGAGGACTGCCATAGTGTCGTCTATCTTATACTGTCCGGCGGGCTTGATGCTCTTGACCGTGTACTCTCCCTTGAAGGAGAACGGAACCATGATTTTGTGAGGCAGCCAGCCTTCCTTGACTTCTCCGAGCCAGCTCGCAGCCTGCACCTTGTCACCGACCTGGGCCTCGGGAGTGAAATCCCAGAGCTTGTCGTGGTCCAGCGGGGCGGTGTACTCGCCGCGCTTGAGGAACACATCCTCCATGGTGGCCAGATTGTTCTGCAGTCCGTCGTAGGAGCTGGACAGAAGTCCGGGACCGAGCTGGACCTCGAGCATCTTGCCGAGGAACTCCACCGAGTCCCCGCAGCGGAGGCCGCGTGTGCTTTCGAATACCTGAACGGAAGCTTTGTCTCCGCCCACCTTGATGACCTCGGCCAGGAGTTTCGTTCCCTTGAGGTCTATGTGACAGAGTTCGTTCTCCGCCACAGGACCGTCTACCTGAACAGTCACCAGGTTGGACACAATGCCCGTTACTTTACCTGTTGTACTCATTATTTATTGAATTTTTATTGTTTCTGATTTCGTCCACCAGCCTGCGGAAGAGCTCGCGACCCGTTTCGGGATCCAGCTTGAGCCAGCGGGCGATTATCTGGAGTTTGGCCGCGAAACCGAGGATGGCGTCTATCGTGAAGACCTGCAGTCCCACAATCTCGTCTATCCTGGCCCACATCAGCTCATCCAGTCCGCGCTCCCTTGCGAGGATGTCCGTCCCCTGAAGGACGTCCATCACCCGCTTTCTGCCTTCGAACTCGCGGGGCTCGGCTTCAGGGTCCAGGACCATGATGTCCATTCCTTCAGGCCTGTTCAGGGCTTTGTTGAGGAATTCCACGCGGGTGTTGCGCACATCGAGGTCGTAGGAGAAGTACTCCCTGATGAAGGCGTCCTTGCTGGCGAGCGCCTTGCGGTAGAAATCTTCATTCAGATTCTCTGCCACAAAGCCGTCCAGCAGGGTGTCCAGCAGGGCGATGTCCTGTTTGGAGAGCTGGCTGCGGATTTCGGCTATGACTCCTTCGTGGTCCAATTCTCCCCGATAATCGCTGGTGATCACCGGTAGACTGGCCACTATGTACTCGTAATTATTCACCGAAGAGAAGCTTTTTGGTTATCGGGCGGAGATATTCTCCGATCAGGGCTGTGAAGGTCTCGTCCGTGAGGCTGACGAACCAGCCGCCGTCTGCGGGGCCGATTGTGAAACCGCCTGCGACCTTCTTGCTGAAGCTGGCCTTGACGCCGCCCTTGAGGGTCTTTGCGAGAGAGGCTTCAACCCACGGGCCGAGTTCCTTGCGGAGAGACTCGGGAAGCACGACCTCCAGGTCTGCGCTTTCCTGGGCGCTGAAGTTCTTTGCGACTGCGAGGATGATCTCCTTGAGGAATTCCACATCGGAGAGAGCCTTTGCAGTTCCCGCCTTCACGACGGAATCGGTGAGGATGTTCTCGATGTCCTTGCGGGTGGCCTGGAGAGCCTGGGCGGAAGCCATCTTGATGTCTGAATCCGCCTTTGCTGCAAGGTCCGCCGCATCCTTCTCGGCCTTCGCCACTATCTTCGCGGCCTGGGCCTTTGCCTCTGCAACTATCTTCTCAGCCTCGGCACGGGCGTCTGCGAGATACTTGTCGCCCTCTTCCTTGCCTTTGGCAAGACCGTCCTGATAAAGCTTGTCGGTGAGTTCTTGGAGTTTGTTCTGCATATATAAAATGTTACGATTTAATCTTTGCCGCTTAAAAAACGCGCGCAAAGATAATCAAAAGCATATAAATAGACAATAAATAGTTAGCTAATTCTGATGTGCGGGTTTCAGGAGATCCAGGACGACCTTGACGGGGTTGAAGGTCTCGATGGGCACTTCCACGAAGGAAGTGAGCCAGTCGGACATGGCTCCGTTCCACAGGCCGGGCAGTTCGAGGGCCTTGAGCTCGCGGCCCTGGTAGCTCTTCGAGCTTATGAATCCTGTCTCGGGATCCACGTGCTCGAGAAGATTGAACTTCTCGCCGTGGGCATCGCGCAGGCAGCAGACGAGATCCACCGGGTTGAAGTGAGTCGCTTCCTTCATGAGGGAAGGATCGCTGATCTGCACGCTCTCCAGAATCTGCAGGGAAGTGCTGCCGTCTTTTTCCTTGATGATGAACGGGCCTCCTCCCGGCTCGCCTTCGTTCCGGACCATTCCGCAGACGCGGAGGGGCCGGTCGAGCTTGGCGCGCAGGGCCAGCGCCCGTTCCTTGCAGTCCTTGAACTTGGGCATCTCGATGCAGAATTCCTCGAGGAGGAACTTCTCTATCTCGTTGCAGAGATTCTGGAATTCCTCGGTGGCGAAGCAATCTTCCACGGGAGGGAAGTAGCCCACCAGATGGGGCTGATACGGGGCCGGATTGATTATGGTCATCTGGTCGAATTCCAGCAGATATCCGCGCACGCGGTCGCGAAGCTGCAGCGCGCGTCCCATAAGGGCCTTCTTATAGAGGGCGGTGGTGGGCAGGAGCCTTTCCATGGCCACATTGTCTATATTCTTGATGCTCACGAGTTCTTCGTCCACCGCGCCCAGGTTGTGGATGAGGGCGCCATGGCCGGCAGGGCGGGTGAGGATGGTGCCGTCTTCCTTCAGGAACGGTTTGTTGTCCGGGGTCACCGCGATGGTGTCCGTCTTCTTGTCCTGATACGTGAACCTTATATTATACTTGACGCCGTAGCGCTTTTCGTAGGCCTCTTTCACCTCCTTGAGCGCTGCCTCGAACAGCCCCTGATGTTCGGGAGAGATGGTGAAGGTCAGGTTGACGCTGCCGTCTGCGTTGCGCATATATTCCTGGCCCTCCACGAGATGTTCTGCGAATGCGGTGCGCGCCTCGCTGGCGTAGCGGTGGAACTTCAGCACGCCCTTCGGCTTGCTGCCGTAGCCCAGGCCGCTGTCTTCCAGCATGGCGTCTGCGGTCTTCACCGGATCGTAGGGTGCCTTGCCGAACACGGCCGGGTCGTAGAAAGCGAACTTTTCGATGTTGGCCGCAAGCTTTTCGATGGTCTCCGGTTTGTGGGCGAAAACGTCCTTGAACATGCGCGAAGCGGCGCCGGATGCCGGCACGAACTTGCATTTACCTGCGACCTCGGCTGTGTCGCAGTAGTCAGAAGCTTCCTTGAGCTGCTTTTCGTCAAGCCTTACAATTCCGCGGCCAACGGTGGCGGCGGCAACGATGTTCAGGGAAGGGAAACCTTCCTTGAACCTTTCGATCTGTTCTTTCTGTGTCATATGCGGTTATTCTATAAAAAATTCTCTGCGGTATTTGTAGTCCCTGCGCAGGGCCTTGAAGTCTGCCGGATTCATCCGGAACAGGAAGTCGTCCGTGAACACGGGGTAATTGTACTGGAATGTGCTGGTCATCTGGCCCTGGCTCATGCCGGTCATGTTCAGCTTGACGGAGTCCATGCCCTCTATGTCGGGCACGGGCACGAAGTCGAACAGGTCCGTGATTCCGAAATAACGGGCTGTGGAGCGGACGGCCATACGGGTGCCGCCCAGCTTGCCCTGATATGAGTATCCGGCTATGTGCGGGGTGGCGATGTCCACCTCCTGAACCAGTTTCGGATTCACGTCCGGCTCGCCGTTCCAGGTGTCTATCACCACGGAATCAAGCTTCGGGAGGGCTCTGAAAAGGGCTTCGTCGTCCACTATCTCTCCGCGGGCGGTGTTGATCAGCATGGCTCCATGGCGCATTTTGCCAAAAAATGAGTCGTCGCACATCTTGCGGGTGGAGTCGGTCAGCGGAACGTGGAGGCTGACTATATCGGAGTTCGCGAGCAGGTAGTCCAGCGAACAGAACTGCGAAGGACCCTCGGCTTCTTCTCTCGGCGGGTCGTTGAGAAGGACCTTGAAGCCGAGCTTGCGCGCCGCGCTCTCCACCGCGCTGCCGCAGTTCCCGCAGCCGATTATTCCTATCGTGCTGCCGATAATGTTGCGGCTCTTGCGCGCCGCACAGCCGAACATGGCCGACAGAACGTAGTTCATCACGGCGCCGGCATTGCAGCCCGCTGCCCTTGAGGTGTTGATTCCGTGTTCCTTGCAGTACGCCAGGTCTATATGGTCCGAGCCGATTGCGGCTGTGGCTATCATCTTGACGTTGGTGCCGTCCAGAAGGGCGGCGTTGCACTTTGTGCGCGTGCGGATTATGAGGCCGTCCACATTGAGCAGGTCGTTGTGAGAAATCTCCGCGCCGTCCAGATAGACGACTTCGCCGTAGGGCTCGAAGACCCCTTCGATAAACGGGATGGATTTCTCAATTACCAGCTTCATTTGAGTATCAGTTTTTCGACCTTTCTGAGCCTGGGATCGTCTTTGATGAAGAGTTCGTCCTCGTCCAGGATTCCGTTTATTTTCGCAATCAGCAGATCTGTCTGCATAAGAAGAACGCTGCGGACCACGGAAGAGTTAAGGGTGACGCTTAAGGTTCCGTCTTTGAAGAACGTCTTGATAGTGTTTGCCTCGGCGCCGGACGCTTCGTTCCACGCCGCCACTATCCTGCGGGTGTTGTGGGAGGCGCTGATCCCCATCGCCTTAATGTAGCGCAGCATCACGCTCTCCATACCTTCTGCGGTCTTTCGCTCCACTCTCATTGTCTGGTGAAGACGCCTCCGCTCGTCTGGTAGAATGTGCTTTCTTCTGTGATGCCCTCGATGATGGTTTCCAGGCGGGACTTGTCCGTGTCCGTTATGAAAATCTGGCCGAAATCCTCTCCGGCAACCATCTTCAGAAGGTTCTGTGTGCGCTCGAAGTCCAGCTTGTCGAACAGGTCGTCCAAAAGGAGCATGGGGGCGAAGCCGTACTTCTCCTTCATTATTTCGTATTGGGCGAACTTCAGCGAAATCAGGAACGACTTCTGCTGGCCCTGAGAACCCACTTTTCTGATAGGGTCTCCGTCCATCGTGAAGATGAGGTCGTCTCTCTGCACTCCGCAGCTCGTGAAACCAAGCAGCCTGTCTTTCGGCAGGTTTTCCTTGAGGAGATCGTACAAAGAGCCTTTATCCAGATCCGAACGGTAGCGGATTCCCACCGTCTCGCGCCCTCCGGAAAGAAGGCGGTAAAACTCTCCGACCAGCGGCTCTATCTCGCGCACGAAGTCCGCGCGCTTCTGATAGATTCTCGTGCCCCATTCGGCAAGGCGGGTGTCTATAGTGTCAAGAATACTGTCCTCACAGCCGCCTTTCAGCACCACATTCCTTGTCTGGATCAGTTTGTTGTAGCGCTGCATGTCTGCGAGGAATTCGCGGTCTATCTGCGAAAGGACGGCATTCGAGAAGCGCCGGCGCTCGTCTGACGAGTCGCTGACCAGCGATGAATCTCCGGGGCAGACCATCACTATCGGCAGCACGCCTATGTGGTCGCTTATCTTTTCGTACTGCTTGCCGTCGCGCGTGACCTTTTTCTCCTCTCCTTCGGCGGTCTTGATCCCGAAGCGGGCCTGGAGGCCGTCGTGCATTTCGTACGTCCCTGCCAGCTCGAAGAAACTGCTGCCGTGGGCATAATTGTACTTGTCCGATGCGCCGAAGGCGCTCTTGGTCATCGAGAGATAGTACACTGCGTCCAGCAGGTTCGTCTTTCCCTCGCCGTTTCCGCCGCTCAGACAGTTCAGGTTGGGGGAAAACTCAAGCTCCTGGAGGGAGATGTTCCTCCAGTTCCTGACCACTATTTTCTTGAGCACCGGCATCGGTTATTTTTTCGCTGCGCGAGGGTGCGCGCTGTTGTACACTTTTTTAAGTTTTTCGATTGAATTGTGGGTGTAGACCTGAGTGGCGGCGAGGGAGGAGTGCCCCAGCAGCTCTTTGATGCTGTTTATGTCCGTCCCTTCGTCCAGCAGCTCGGTGGCTAGAGTGTGCCTCAGGGCGTGGGGAGACTTGCGGGAGGTGATCTCCGGGATGCTTCCCAGCTCTTCCTTCACGGCTCTGTCCACAAACACCGGATACAGCCTGTCTCCGGCTTTCGTCACGAGCAGCGGAGAGTCCGCTCCGCCGGGTTCTATGCCCATTCTTTCAATCGCACGTAAATATAGCAAAATCTCCTCACAAATAATCTCCGTGAGGGGTATTTCTCTCATCTTGTCGCCCTTTCCCAGGACGTGCAGAACCCTTCGCGAAGAATCGAACGAGCGGCGGTTCAGTCCGATCAGCTCCGAGCGGCGGATTCCGGTGCAGTAGAGTATGCTGATAATCAGCCTTTGGAGAACGCGGGAGTAGAGTTCGGCATCTCCTTTGTCTCCCGGCTTGCCGCTGAAAAGGCGGAGGACTTCTTCGCTGCCGTAGAGGGCAGTCTGCTCGAAATACTCGTCCATGCTCTCCTCTCTGTAGAAGACCGGCAGGCGCTTTTCCATCTTCGGCCTGGGGAGGGTGCGGACCGGATTGGACGCCAGCACTCCCTGGGCCACGAGCCAGCGGCAGAAGCCGCTCAGCACACTCAGGTGCAGCCCCACAGTCCGGGCGCCCACCTTCTTCTCGTCCATCAGCCACACTTCGTAACTGCGGAGCACGGAGGTGTTGAGCGAAGCGACCGGATCTTCCGGAGCGACGAAGGCGGAAAACCCTTCCAGAATCTCCCTGTACACGGCCTGAGTTCGGGATGAATAGCGTTTCACCCCGCGGACATAGGAGAGATATTTTGTGATCTGCTCGGTCATTTCCAGAACGGGTCTTCCTCCCAGTTCTCGGGGAAGCCCATGAAGGCCGGATTGACTATCGGGTAATTATGGATGAGGGCCTTCAGACGCTGTGCGAAGGTGTTGGTGGGCTTGACCGTGTTCTGAAGGTACTTGATTATGCAAAGGGTCAGGTAGACGTGCTCCGGGGCGTCCGGATGCTGCTCGGGGAAATGTCCGCGGTGGGCGTCCGGAGTGAGTGCGCAGATTGTGAGTTTCTTGTTCCAGAGGCGGTTGTGGTGTGCACACATGTTCCTTATGTAGACCAGGTGCTGGAGCCAGGAGACGAACACTTTCTCGGACACGCCGTAGTGCGCCGAGATTCTCTGGCGGAGCGGGCTCGGCTTGATGGCGGCGTAGAGGCTGGCCAGGGTCCCCATGCTGGTGGCTTCCAGGGCGAGCCAGCACGGCGGCAGGGGATTCGTGTATTTCTGATAAAAGCGCCTTATTGCGTCGTTGTCCGAGCGCATTACTTCCGCTGTCAGATGGCGCATTATTTCGCGGTGCTCCCCCTTGCTGCGGAAATACTTGGGATTCATGTACCAGTAGCCGGAATCGTCCGAGGATGAGGTGTAGGCCATGTGGGCTCTGATGGAGACCTCAATCTTTTCCATCTCGTGGAAGATGAGCTCGCGGAGGCGGCGGTCGAAGCCGTACAGGGCGTAGGCCTGGTCCATGGTGGCGCCGGGCTTGAAGCGGTGACTTGCGCGGTCCTCCATCAGGGGCACGAGGTAACTTTTCAGGCGGGAGTAACTGACGTTCTGGAGAACGCGCAGGGCTTTTTTCTCATCCTCGATGATGAGACCCTGGCTCTTCAGGAGCTTTATCTGGTCTTCGAAAGACAGCGCGCTGCCGTGGAATTCTGTTTTCAGCATAGTACAGACACAAATATAACAAAAATGGATTAAATTTGTGCGTATGAAGCAGATATGGGATCCGCTGAGGAAAAAGGATGTCGCACTGACCCCTGAAGAGCAGGTGCGGCAGTGGTTCATCGGTGTGCTGAGGGACACTTTACATGTCCCGGAGCACATGATGGGCAGCGAGGTCTCATTCGAGTTCGGAAGGAAACAGTATCGGGCGGACATAGTCGTCTTCTCCCGTGCGGGCAGACCCCTCGCGGTGGTGGAGTGCAAGCGCCCGGAGGTGGAAATCTCCGCCGAAGTGGTCCGTCAGGCGATGCGTTACAACGCAGTGCTGGACGTGAAGTTCATTTTCCTTACGAACGGAAATAATACTTATATTTACGGCAGGGAAGGCGAGCGTTTCGAGCCTCTCCACGCCGCGCCCTCCTTCGAAGAAATGCTATGCCGACAATAGTGCCGCAGTACCTGGACCGGAAGATATTCCGTCTCGTCAGCGAAGTCGCTGCCGAGAGGAAGGTGCGTGCCTTCGTGATTGGAGGCTATGTCCGCGACTGCTTCCTCGGCCGCCCTTCCTGCGACATAGACATAGTCGTGGAGGGCAGCGGAATCGAATTCGCGCGCGCAGTGGGCGAGCGGACTCATTCCTACGTTTCTTATTTCAAGAACTTCGGCACGGCGATGCTTCACTACGAAGGCGATGAAATCGAGTTCGTGGGCGCCCGCAAGGAGTCATACCGGCGCGAGTCGCGCAAGCCGATAGTGGAGAACGGAACCCTGCAGGACGATCAGGAGCGGCGCGATTTCACCATCAACGCCATGGCGTTTTCGCTGCAGGCGGACTCGTTCGGCGAGCTGGTGGACCCGTTCGGCGGCATCAAGGACCTGGCGGCGGGCATAATCAGGACCCCGCTGGACCCGGACACGACCTACTCGGACGACCCGCTGCGCATGCTCAGGGCCGTGCGTTTCGCCACCAAGCTCACCACCCCGGAGCAGACCTTCAAGATCGTGCCCGAATCGCTCGAATCCATGCGCCGGATGGCCGACCGTCTGAGCATTCTGTCGGTGGAGCGCATCACGGAAGAGCTGAACAAGATGCTGGTGACGCGCCGGCCGTCCATGGCCTTTGAGCTGATGGAGCAGACCGGCCTGCTTCAGCGCATCCTGCCCGAGCTGTGCGCCCTTAAGGGCGTGGAGACTCAGGAAGGGAAGGGGCACAAGGAGAATTTCTCGCACACGCTGATGGTGCTGGACAATGTCGCCGGCACGGACGGCCCCGAGCCGAAGCTGTGGCTCCGCTGGGCTGCGTTGCTGCACGATATCGGCAAGCCGGCCAGCAAACGCTTCGACCCGGCCCTGGGCTGGACTTTCCATGGCCACGACCTGATCGGTTCGAAGATGGTGCCGAAGATATTCGACCGCCTCAAGCTCCCGCTGGACGCGATGAAATACGTCAAGAAGCTGGTCTGGCTGCACCTCCGCCCGATAGCGCTGGTGGACGACGGCGTGACGGATTCCGCTGTCCGCAGGCTGCTCTTCGACGCCGGCGAGGACATAGACGACCTGATGATTCTCTGCCGGGCGGACGTGACTTCGAAGAATCCGGCCAAGGTGGCCCGTGTCCAGTCCAACTTCTCGCTTGTGGAGCAGAAGTTGGTGGAGGTGGAGGAGAAAGACAAAATCCGCAATTTCAAGAACCCGATTACGGGCGAGCATGTGATGGAGGTCTACGGCCTCGGTCCGTGCAGCACGATCGGTGTGCTCAAGGAAGCCGTCAAGGAAGCGATCCTGGACGGCGTGATAGAAAACGATTTCGCCCAGGCGGACGCATTCATGCGCAAGAAAGCCGCCGAGATGGGCCTGAAAGAAGCAGGAAATGAATAAAACCTCGGTACTCATAATCTACACCGGAGGAACGATCGGGATGAAAACCGATCCTGTCCTTGGAGCCCTGCGCCCCTTCGATTTCGACCAGATACTCGAAGAGGTGCCCGAATTGAAAAAGTTCGCAGGGACTATCGATTCGTACTCCTTCGATCCGCTGATTGATTCTTCGGACATAGACCCGGAGATGTGGAAGAAGATGGCGGTGACCATCAGGGACAATTATGAGAAGTACGACGGATTCGTGGTCTTGCACGGAACGGACACCATGTCGTACTCCGCTTCCGCCCTGAGTTTTATGCTGCACAACCTCTCCAAGCCTGTCATCTTCACCGGAAGCCAGCTCCCCGTGGGCGCACCGCGCACGGACGGCAAGGAAAATCTGGTTTCGGCTGTGGAGATTGCAGCGGCGAAGAACCCGGACGGCAGCGCCAGGGTGCCTGAGGTGGCGATCTATTTCGGTTCGCGTCTGATGCGCGGAAACAGGACGACAAAAGTGAATGCTGAGAGCTTCGAGGCCTTCCGCTCGCCGAACCTGGAGCCCCTTGCCGAGACGGGAATCAACATCCGTTACAACGACCCGGTGATCCGGAAGTGGAACGGCAAACCCCTCGAAGTGTCTCTGGGTCTGGATACCCGTGTATCGATTTTGAAAATCCATCCGGGAATCACTCCCCAGGTGGTCAGGAACATCCTTCTCGGCCCCGAGACCAGGGCTGTCATTATTGAAACCTACGGCGCCGGGAACGCCCCGTCGGCGGCGTGGTTCCTGGATATAGTTCGCGAAGCCGCCGCGTCCAAGATACTGGTGAATGTCACGCAGTGTGCTGCGGGGACGGTGGATATGGATCTCTATGCCACCGGCAAGCAGATGAAGGACGCCGGGGTGGTCTCCGGGGCGGACAGCACCACCGAAGCCATGCTCGCAAAGCTCTTCCACCTGCTCGGTTCCGGCCTCTCGGACGAGCAGATCAAGGCGCAGCTGGCGGTCAGCCTGAAAGGCGAGGTATAGTCTTTGTAATTGTCAGATTGTTATGAAACGTGTATTGATATTGGCGATCCTTTTCCTGACGGCTTTTTCGGGCGTTGCCTCTGCCCAGAGCCGCCTGAATGAAGCCACCCTCGCCAAGAGGGAAGCGCGCAAGAACCTTGTTATCAAGGAGTGGAATACGGACGCAAAAAGCAAAACGAAGTGGCTGGACCGTATCACCAAATACGACGATCAGGGCCGCAAGATCGAGGAAATAGAGTACAACCAGTACGGAATGGCCTGGAGAGAGGTCTTCGAGTACGATCCGGTTGTGGACAAAATCTCGAAAGAAACCAAGTACAACTCGAAGAACAAGCCCATACTCGTGCGCAAGTATGAGTACGACGAGGACGGAACCCGAAAGAAGCAGTACAATTACTCTCCGAACGGCAAACTCCTCACCATCAAGGTGTTCGAGTACTCCTCTGAATAGTTTTTTATGCCCGGCGCGGACTTCAGCAAACTTCCCGTCTGGAAAAAGATGGGGGTGATCTCTCTGGACGAGATGGATTCGATCAAACTGATGAACAGGATCGACACCAAATTCGTCACGAACGAGAAAACCCTCGTCCAGGTTCTTGATGCCGCTGCCGCTCAGGGATACAGGGTCTGCACTATCGAAGGCTTACCTGTAACCACCTATTATTCAGTTTATTACGACACTCCGGATCTGTTTATGTACACTGCCCATGAGACCGGCCGCAAGACGCGGCAGAAGGTGAGAGTGCGCACCTATCTGATTTCAGGTGACACATATCTGGAGATAAAGCGTAAACAGAACACGGGAAGGACCAAAAAGAAGAGAATTCCGCTTCCTGTGGAGGAACGCATGGACTTTTCCCGTGATGCCGCCGCCGCTGCTTTTCTGGCCGAGAAGTCGTGGTTCAAGGCGGATGAAATAGCTCCCGAATGCACCACCGAATTCGAAAGGATCACCCTCGTGAATGCGGCAAAGACGGAAAGGCTCACCATCGACATGAACCTCCGCTTCCACAATTTTTCCTCCGGGCTGGACGCCAACCTGAAGGACGCCGTGATTATCGAACTGAAGCAGGACGGAAGGGCGGATTCGCAGATGAAGGGGATATTGCTCGAGCATAGAATACATCCTTTCCGGATAAGCAAATACTGCATGGGAGTTATGCTCACTGAGCCGCGCGCCCGCTCGAACCGCTTCAAGGAAAAGCTGCGGATGGTTGAAAAGATTATTAACGACAAAATTGACCGATATGACTTCAATTCTTAGAACACTGGTTGTAATTTTCGTGCTGTTTTTTGCATGCGCTGCCGCTCAGGCCCAGCCTCAGGGCAATGTCCAGCTGCTTCCCGCAGAGGGGCTCGAATCTGCCGAGTTCCCCGAGTTCGATCCTTCCATAGCCCAGGAAAACGGCTATCAGGTGGACCTGGACGAGGCGACTGGCGAGTACAAGCTCCGCTCGTCTATGGATGCGGTGTGGGAGAGCATACTCAAGCTGCTCGAGAGGTTCCTTTTCAACCTCCTTATCAGCTGGCTGATAGTGCATTTCCTTTACTTCAGGAAGAACGGCCGCAGCGACTACTATTTCACCTTCCTGGTATTCTCTTCGGCCATGTTCCTGCTGCTGTTCGTGATGAACAACCTGAGCCTGCAGATCGGCTTCACTCTCGGTCTTTTCGCCATCTTCGGGATGATACGCTACCGCACTGAGGCCGTGCCCGTGAGGGAGATGACATATCTGTTCATCATAATCGCCCTTTCGGTGGTCAACGGAGTGGGCGCAGACATGCCCATCCTGGAGATCATCGCCGCGAACCTGCTGGTAGTGATTCTTATCTTCGGCCTGGAAAACACCGGAATAATCAAGGGCCGCACGAGCACCAAGCTTGTTATCTACGACAGAATAGACCTTATCGTTCCTGAAAAGAGGGCGGAGTTGATTGAAGACCTCGAAAAGAGGGCCGGACTCAAGGTGAAGAGTATTGAGATAGGTCAGATAGACTTCATCAGGGACAGCGCCTGGATAAAGGTTACTTATTATCTGGCTCCCGGAGAGGGGAACAGCATCGATTCGCTCCGCAAACCGCAGGACTTCCAGGGAGGGAAATAGGATGAAGAGACTTTTACTGACAGTCGCGCTGGCGGCTCTTCCCTTATGCCTGGCTCACGCCGACGACCCGGACCAGTTCGGGACCAGATACTCGGCCAAAGTCAACTATAAGCTTATGCCCGGGCTGCATCTGACAGCTTCGGAGGAGCTCAGGTTGGGAAGTTCGTTCGATTTCAATAAGACGACCTCATCTGTGGGAGCCACATACAAGATAGACGACTGGCTTAAAGTCGGCCTGGACTACAGCGCGATAGGAGTCAATAAAAAGTCCGGATTGGACTGGCGTCACAGACTCGCTCTTGGCGTGAGTGAATCTTACAAAGGCTATTTCCTGCATTTTTCTCTCAAAGAGACCCTTCAGGCGACTTACAGGGTAAAGGAGGATATGGACACCTATCAGTATCCGCGCACAAAACTTGTGTTCAAGACTCGCGCAAAGGTGACATATAAGCCGATACATTCAAGGTTCACGCCCTACGCTCAGGCGGAGATGCGTCTGTTGCTCAACGGGGCGAACTGGACCAGCGCAGACGGTATCGTGTACTCCTTCGAGGGTCACAACGACCTGTATATGGACAGGATCAGGCTTCAGGCCGGAACCAAGTTCAATCTTGCAAAGGAACATGCGATCGAACTCTTCCTGCACTACGATTATCTTGTGGACAAAGACATCGATTATTCCCGCACGGACGGCGTCCTGAAAAGCATAACCATTACCAAGTATCCCTATCTGGGACTTGGATTCGGCTACGAATTCTCGTTCTGAAACTAGCGTTTGATTAAGTCGAACCTCCAGGTCACTCCGAGCTGGAAGTTATTGTTGTGGTGGTCGCTGTCTCTGTACCAGATGGCGTGGAGGCGCAGTTTGTTGTCGCCGTAGGGGAAGTACTCCACACCAAGCCCGCCGTAGAGATAGTTGTAGCCGGGAGCCATCACGGTGTCGTAGGCCAGCCCGTTTTCATCCACATTGGCTGCGTCGTTCTGCTCGAAGCCTATCTTGCCGCAGTAGTTCCATTTGCCCACACTCCAGATTACCTTGGTGATGAAGGTGTAGTCTGAGAACAGGTCGCTCTGGTGGAGATTGGCGCGGTCTATCAGGTCAAGGTCGATGGCGACATTTTCCAGCACAAGATGGTTTCCGAGGGCGACATAGCCTATGAAGCGGCGGTAGTTGTCTTCCACTGCGTTGACTGTCCAGATGGTGTGCCACCAGGGGGTGATGTGTCCCTGCCAGGCCAGATTGTAGGCGAAGGTGTCGCTGAAACCGAAAGCCAGGGGAGAGTTGATTGCCTGGAAGGTAATTGACTGGCCTTCGGCTATTGTGTAGTCCGCCATCACTCCCACCGCATAGCCTTGAGGCAGGTTGTTGCAGAAATTACTGTAGAAGTAGACGTCGATTGGCACCGAGTCGTACTCGTAGCCGCCCACAAGGATGGCCTGCTTACCCACGGTAAACTTCCACTTTTCCGCCGGCTGCCAGATGAGGCTGGCCCAGTCCGTGGCGCGAAGGGGATCCACCGCGGTCGGGGCCACATTGAGCCTGTGCCTTATGCGGAAGCGGATCTGGTCGGTCATCGTGCCGTAGATGTTGAGGTTGAGGTGGTCTCCGAAAAACCTTCCGGAATAGTTGTTGGCGGCCACTTCTTCATTGAAGCCGGCCCTGGCGTCGAAATAGAGGGTGTCCACCCCGACAAAGGCTTTTGCAGAGGGCGCGAGTGCGAAAAGCAGCAGCGCGTATATGATTATTCTTTTCTTCATTTTCGCCGGCAAAGGTAATGATTTTCATAAAAAGAATGATAATTTGCTTAAAAATTATCATATTTGCACGTTGTTTCATTAAGACTATGCCAAACAAGGTTTTGAACGTTCTCGGCACATGGAAGTTCTGGAAGGAACTCATCATCATGACGCTCGGCATGCTTGTCGGCGCCGCCGCAGTATACTATTTCCTGGTCCCCAGCAAGCTCGTTATCGGAAGCATCTCCGGTCTTTCGATTGTGATAGCCGGTATTTTCGAGAATATGGGCATCGCCATCAAAGTGTCCTGGGTAGTCCTTGCGATTAACGCAGTCCTTCTCGTGATGGCTTATTTCCTGATAGGGAAAGAGTTCGGCGCCAAGACGGTCTACACCGCCCTGATTCTCGGTCCTCTTATGGATTTATGGGAGGCGATACTCCCCGCAGAGAAGATTATTCCAGCAGGCGCGACTTCGGTGATGGGGGATCCCTGGTTCGACCTCCTCTGCTTCGTGCTGATGCTCAGCATCTGCCAGGCGATACTCTTCAACATAAACGCTTCCACCGGCGGACTGGACATTCTGGCGAAGATCCTGAACAAGTATCTGCATTTCGACATAGGGACATCCGTGACGGTGGCAGGTGCCGTGATCTGCTGCTCGGCTTTCGCAATCAACCCGTTCCAGCTGGTGGTCATCGGCCTGATCGGCACTTGGATCAACGGTCTCGCGGTGGATTTCTTCACCGCCAGCCTGAACCGCAAGAAGCGCGTGTGCATAATATCTGACGATTATGAAGAACTGCGCCGCTTCATAGTGAACGACCTGCACCGCGGCTGCAGCCTTTATCCCATGAAGGGAGGCTATTCCGAGCAGGACAAGGTCGAATTGCAGGCGATTCTCTCCAACGACGAATTCGCAGCCCTGATGAACCACATCCGCGTCCACGACCTCAAGTGTTTCATCACCGCCGGCAACGTCAGCGAAGTCTACGGAAAGTGGAATACCGCCAAGAACCGAAATCTAAGTAAACTGAATTAACGAAAAAGCCCGGCTCGATGCCGGGCTTTTTCGTGGGCGGTACTGGATTCGAACCAGTGACCCCATGCTTGTAAGGCATGTGCTCTGAACCAGCTGAGCTAACCGCCCTGAAAGGACTGCAAAGATACTTCTATTTTCCTAAACGACAAGAATTTCGCATAACTTTTGCGAAAAATGCTTATCTTCGCGGTCCTGTGCAACGAATGGCACGAAAAATGAATCATTAATGTTGGGAAAATAATACTATAGATATGAATATCAGGTTTTTTGTAAAGACGGCAGCTGCAATTGCACTTACAGTTTTCGCACTTGCAGCATGTAAGAAAGATCCCAGGAATCCCCGCGATCCCAAGGACAACGGACATGAGCAGGAGGAGCAGGTGACTACCGGCCTCTCGGTCAAGGCTTCTTACTATGGAGATTACTACGGAAAGGGTTTCCAGGACTACGTCCTCCTTTTCCAGCTTGGTGAGATCGGTGAAGACGGATATTTCACGAAGAGCGGAGTGGAACTCAGCCTGGATGTGCTGACCGCGGACGGCGGCCCCACCCTTTTCCCCGCCGGAACATATGAAATCACGGACGACAAGTATAATTCCGCCGGCATCATCCCTTCCATCGAGAACAAGGATGACGAAGGAAACACCACCTACGGAGACACATATCTCTACACCCAGCAGGATGCTGACAACTACTGGCTCGAGCCTCTCGAGAGCGCACATCTCGAGGTGGCGGTGGATGGAGCCCAGTACACCATCCGTGTGAAGATAGAGGTGGACGGAGAAGAGTACTCCTACCTCTACAAAGGCGCTCTCGCGATCGAGGATGAACGTGAGGATGATCCCGGCAATGAAGACGGCCCCGAAGGAGACTACGACTTCAAGGCGGATTGCGCAGCGGCCTACAACCTCGGCCACGAATGGGGTGACGACACGGACGACTGGATTGTCTATCTCGAGAATGCCAAGGATGAAGACGAATGGATAGCGATCGAATTCGTTTCCGAATCGGGAAGCAACCCCGAGGAAATCCCTACCGGCAACTTTATCGTTCCTGCGGACTTCTATGACGACGATTATGTGGTGGCGGCCGGAACTCTGTGCCCTCTGTACTACTACGACGACAGTTACTATGGCACCTTCTATGTCTTCGGAGGAGAAATCTGGTACTCGGCAAGTTCGGGCAGTCTCAATGTCAGCAAGTCGGGTAGCAACTACACCTTCACCCTTTCATTCAAGGATGAGGACTTTGAAAATGCAAAAGTCACATCGACCTACACCGGCAAGGTGGAAGTGGATGTCAGCGAATACTACGACGGTGCTCTTACCGCACGCAGGCTTCAAAAGCCGGTTCCCGCTTTCAGGAAGGTTGTGGTTAAGAGGACTGGAAACAAACGCCAGAGTGTGAAGGCGGCATGCAAATTTGCCGGCCGCCTTTAGCCCTGGGCGCTTTTACTACCGGGGATGTTTTGGTTTTGACAGCATCGTAGACGGCAGTAAGCACGCCGGGAGTCGGAGGCCCTCCCGTTAATCTCAGTCTTCAACCAATAGTAGGCAACTACAACTATTCATACGCTTGCTAAGTCACCAAGTGACACGCATTAATCAGAGCCGCCAAGGCTGCGGCACTGACGTATATCCCGCCAGGATTCAGGCCGGTCCTTTCTGGCACTCGGGGTATCATCAAGACCGGATGCGCGGAGGGACTCCTTTAAACTCCGCTAAGACTTAAAGGATAAGTTCCGGCATAGCCCGTCTTCCGGCATACCGGCGCCGACACCAAAGGAAGAATAAGCGTGTAGAAAGCTACCGGGTATTATGTTTGGACGGCGGTTCGAGTCCGCCCATCTCCACACAAAAAGAGCAGGGAAATCCCTGCTCTTTTTGTGTGGAGCTAAAGCTTACGTTGATTGAGGGGGCGGACCCCCTCAAACACCCCTGCCTTAATTAATAGTTCTCTTATCAGTTCTGCTATTAACCATCAGTTTTGATATTATTGGTTTTGCATTAATCTCAAAGCAATATCTGACGGATAATTCGGAGAATTATTTGTATATTTGAGAGATTTGGGAAAATATGGGGAATTGTAAGACAGTGTTAGTGGCGGGAGGGGCCGGCTTTATCGGCTTCCACCTGTGCAAGCGCCTTCTTGAGGAGGGGCAGGAGGTGGTTTGTCTGGACAACCTGCAGACCGGTAGCCTGGACAATATCCAGCAGCTTTCTGAATATCCGAAATTCCGCTTCGTCAACCACGACATCCTTCAGCCCTACTCAGGCCTTCAAAAGATAGACGAAATCTACAATTTGGCCTGTCCGGCTTCGCCTCCTCACTACCAGCGTAATCCCATCAACACCACAAAGACCTGCGTGGTCGGCATGCTGAATCTGCTGGAGTTGGCTCAGATGCACGGATGTCCAATCCTCCAGGCCTCCACCAGCGAAGTCTATGGGGATGCGGATGTCTGCCCTCAGCCGGAATCATACAACGGTAATGTGAACCCCATCGGTCTGCGTTCCTGCTACGACGAGGGCAAGCGCTGTGCGGAGATCCTATGCATGGATTTCTACCGCCAGTACCGGGTGAACGTCAAAATTGTTCGTATCTTCAACACCTATGGTCCTAATATGGCTGTGGGAGACGGCAGGGTAGTTTCGAACTTCATAGTTCAGGCGCTCGGCAACAAACCTATCACCATCTATGGAGACGGTTCCCAGACCAGGTCGTTCATGTACGTGGACGATTTGGTGGAGGGTGTGTTGAAGGTGATGGGGACCCCTGCCGGCTTTACGGGGCCGGTGAATCTGGGTAACCCGGACGAGCGCAGCATCGCGGAACTTGCCTCGATCGTGATAGGCCTTTGCGGCAGCCGGTCTGCCGTCGAGCATCAGCCGCTGCCGTCTGATGACCCTCATCGCCGCCAACCGGACATCTCCCTTGCGCGGAAAGTACTGAACTGGAGCCCATGTGTTCCTCTGGAAGAGGGGCTTCAGCGCACCATCGATTATTTCAGAACTATAAATAATTAACTGCCTATGGCGACAACTCTGACACCTCAGGAAATTGAAAATCTTCAGAAACAGTTGAAAGAAAAAACTGAAGAAATCAAGGATATCTACGATAAACTGGTAGATGCGGGCGCCGTGCCCCTATTGGACGATTTCCTTGATGAAATAGCCGGTGGAAAATTGACTTCGGCCATACCTCTTCCTAAGGATGGTTCTATAACACCTTTCAGACCTAATTATTAATCGGTATATATGGCAAAATTGACGCCTCAGGAGATTGAAAATCTTCAGAAACAGCTGAGAGAAAAAACTGAAGAGATTAAGCAGATCTACGACAAACTGGTAGAAGCCGGAGCCGTTCCGCTTCCTGACGGCTTTCTGGACGATATCGCCGGTGGCGGCTGTGGTCAAAAAACCCATGCTACCGCCCAAGTTATAATGTCCATTCCCCTCACAGTTAAGGTGGGCCATAGGTGAGATTAATAATTCTATTTGAATCCGCAGATGCCGCAGAAGTTATTATCTGTCGCCGTCCCTGTCTACAACATGGATGATTGTCTGGGCCGTTGTCTGGACTCGCTGCTTGTCAGCGACCAGGAATTGTTCGAGGCAATGGAAGTCTTTGTGGTTAACGACGGAAGCACCGACGGCACATCTGCGCTAGCCCATTTCTATGAGGCCCGTTACCCGGGCGTTTTTCATGTTATTGACAAGGAAAACGGCAACAGCGGTTCCTGCATCAACGCCGCTCTTGCCCTGGCGACTGGAAAATATTTCAAGCAACTGGATGCGGATGACTGGTTTGACACGGCACTGCTGGAAAAGTACATCCTTCTGCTTCGGGAGCGTGAAGAGGATTTGGTGAGCACTCCACATAACAACTGTTTTGAAGATGGCAACTCCATCTTGTATGAAGCCCATGGCGTTGAATATGGCCGGACATATTTGATGGATGAATTGCCTATGCCCGGAAGTAACGTGGCCGTTCTTTCCATGCATTCCCTGGCCTATAAACTGGATTTTCTCCGCAGTTACGGACACTGGCAGCAGGAAGGGATTTACTACACGGATGTGGAGCAGTGTTACTTCGCGACTGCGAATGCCCGGGACATCTATTTCAGCGACATGTGTCTCTATCAGTATTGCTTCGGTCGGGAGAGTCAGTCGGTGACCTACCGGATGTACTTCAAGCACAGGGATCATCTGCTCAAGGTGTCGCAGAGGGTGGTCGGGGACTATGTAAACCGTGTCGCAAACACCAAGTCAAGCAGCCGTCGCATCATCCTTCTTTCCCAGGCGCTAGAGTCAGTAAAATCCGTTTACTGGATGTATTTGCTGTTGGAGCCGGGAAACCCTGATTTTCTTAAACTGGATCGCCTTGTCGTGTCCTGCCCCGAGCTGAACCGATATGCCGAGTCCGGCTGCGTCTCGAGCGGTGTCCCATATCTCAAGATGTGGCATATCAATGGCATCACTCCGCATTTCCTTTTCATGAACAAATCCTAATTTTCAGTTATATGGCAACTTTGACGAAACAAGAAATCGAGCAGCTGCAGCAGCAGCTTGAGCAGAAGCGGAAAGAGTTCAAGGAGATCTTTGACAAGCTTGTGGAGGCAGGAGCATGTCCGCTGAACGACGACATACTTGATGAAGTGGCCGGCGGATTGCGCGCAGACGATTTCACGAGGGTATACCCGGACGACTTGTATCCCACCGATTACAGTTTCCAATAGTGGACTACAACTATCTGATAGTTGGTTCCGGGCTCTACGGGGCGACTTTTGCACACAAAGCCAGACAAGCGGGAAAGCGATGTCTGGTGATAGACCGGCGTCCTTTCGCGGGTGGGAATGTCCGCTGCGAGAACGTGGAGGGTATCAATGTCCATAGTTACGGCCCGCACATTTTCCACACGGACAATCAGATAGTCTGGGACTTCGTGAATTCGTTCGTCCCTTTCAACCGTTTCACCTATTCGCCCCTTGCGTGTTATAAGGGGCGGCTCTACAATCTTCCTTTTAATATGAACACCTTCCACCAGATGTGGGGGGTGACCACTCCGGAAGAGGCCGCCGAAAGAATGGGGGCTGGGCTCCGGTCGGGCGTCAACCTCGAGGAGCGCGCTATCTCCATGGTGGGCAGGGAACTGTATGAGACTTTTATCAAGGGCTACACAGAGAAACAGTGGGGGCGCAGTTGCACAGAACTGCCGGCGTCCATAGTCGAAAGGCTCACAGTCCGCTTTACCTACGACAATAACTACTTCGAGGACCGCTTCCAGGGCATTCCCATGGGCGGTTATAACAAACTGATAGAAGGACTGCTCGAAGGTGTGGAAACCAGAACGGGAGTTGATTTCTTCGAGAATCGCGCCTACTGGGAGTCAATGGCCGAAAAGATAGTGTACACGGGCCCGCTGGACCGCTACTTCGATTACAAACTTGGGCGCCTGGATTGGCGTAGCGTCAGTTTTGAGCAGGAGACGCTTCAGATGCCGAACTATCAGGGTGTGGCTGCGGTGAATTACACCGAACGCGAGGTGCCCTATACCCGCATAATCGAACACAAGCATTTCGAAATGTTCGGCGAGGATGTCTATCGCTGCCCGGTGACCGTCATTTCCCGCGAATATCCGCGGTCTTCCGGTCCGGGAGCGGAGCCGTTCTACCCGGTAAACGACATTAAGAATAATGCGTTGGCCGCCGACTACCGTGCTATGGCCGCTCAGGAGAAGAAAGTCATCTTCGGCGGAAGGCTTGCGGAATATAAGTACTACGATATGGCTCCGGTGGTGGAGAAAGTCTTGAATCTCACTGAGGTATGACGGGTAAGAATCACAAGGATTGTGTCGTGCTCGTAACGCACCGAATGGACGCTTCGATGCTCCGTTACCTGCGCTTCCTGAAAGAACAGGTAACAGAGGAGATGGATTTTCGCATTCTGTTCGACTGCGGGGCGCAGCAGCTCAATCCTGAAGATTATCCCGATCTGCAATTTCACCTTTTCAATTCCGGACAGATAGAGAACTTCTTTCTCGGAGGGTGCAGACGGATCCCGAATCCGCTGCTTCCTTTGCTCGATTTCGCGGGGAAGAACGACTACAGGCATTATCTGGTGATGGAAGGGGATCTGGCTTTCACCGGAGACTGGCGCACGTTCGTCAGAAAAATAGGCGGCCTGGACTGTGACTACATCCATATCGCAACGGACATCACAGGAGATCCCAGGCATTGGCCGGGGGCGATGATTAAAGACTATCCCTTCCGGCGTCTGTATTTCGCCTGGTGCCACCTTTTCTGCGTGAGCAGGAAGCTTTTGACTGACGCAGGAGAATTCATCAAAAGCAACGATTCCATTTACTACGAATTCCTCTTGCCCTCACTGGCCTACAGTAAGGGGTACTACATAAGGCAGTTCGAGAACTTCGGCTATCAGTTTCAGGTCTCATGGGGACCTGCCGAAGTCTATGAACGAAAGTATGTGGAAGAGCGGACGGAAAACACATTCTATCATCCGATAAAAAACACGGCAATAATCGATTGCGACACGCCTTCATTGACGAAAGAGGACATCGAGCGCCTGAAAGGGAAGCTTAGTCGGAAGGAAGAAGAGTTGAAGGCAATCAGCGATCAGCTTAAAAAAGCCGGAGTGCTGCAAGTATGCGACGATCTAAACTTCTCTCAGTAGTTGTTCCGGCCTTTAATGCCCGGCAACGCCTGGGCAGGTGTCTGGATTCGCTCCTGATTCGGAATCAGGAGCTCTTAGCCGCGTTGGAGGTGATAGTGGTGAATGACGGCAGCACAGACGACACTTCGGAGATAGCTCATCGTTACTCTGCCGCTTATCCTGATGTGTTCGTGGTTATCGATAAAGAGAACGGGAACAGCGGCTCGTGCGTGAACGCCGCACTTGCGGTGGCCAGGGGCAGGTATTTCCGGGAGCTGGATTCCGATGATTGGCTGGACACTGATGCTCTTGAAGCTTTTGTGGGCCTGCTGGCTGATTGCCGCGAAGACATAGTCAGCACACTGAAAAGAGATCATTTCCCGGACGGACACACCTTCTCTTATGAAGGAATCGGCGTGGACTATGATAAAACCTGTCTTCTGGACGAATTCCGCTTCAAGCGCCCGATGGACAAGGTCCACTTTACGATGCATGCCATGAGTTACAGGACGGACTTTCTGAGATCGATATGCTATCGTCAGTTGGAGGGGCTGTTCTACACGGATCAGGACTTGTGCTATTTCCCGCTAAAGGCGGCCCGAGATATACGGTTCAGCAGACTCTGCGTCTATCAGTATTCCGAAGGAAGGGACGACCAGTCCATCGCCATACGTAACGTCATCAAGTATAAGCACGACATCTTCCTGATAGCGAAGCAACTTCTTGAGGATTTCATCAGTGTGGAGAATGAACTGAGTGAAAACAGGCGCCGTGTGCTGCTGGAGATAGTCTATAACCCGGTCTTTGCTTTCTATTCGGTAAGAGGCAATCCTTATGAGCCCGATGTGGAAGAGTTGAATCGGCTTGTGGACCTGCAAACAGATTTGAAACAGCGGATGGATGAGTTGTTCGCCATCTGCAGAAACAATAACACAGATATGACTAACGAAGAAATTAAAAAGCTCCAGGAAGAGCTCGAGAAAAAGAAGGCTGAAATCAAAGCCATCTACAATGAACTTATTGAAGCCGGTGCCTGGCCTCTGGACGACGAAGCCCTCGATATTGTGGGCGGAGGCCGCGGCTTTACCTACACAGGCAGCTTAGGTTTCCGTTGATTTTGCTATCTTTGTTAGGGACACAGACTATCAGATAACCGATGGCAGCTCAGGTATTGTACATATGCTATTCGATAAACGACTTCTTCGCGAGGGAAGCCGGAATCTCCCTTATAGGCTTTTTCGAAAACAATCCGGACTATGAGCCGGAGGAGGTATTCATCCTTGACTATGGCATTCATCCGCTCAATAAGGAGCGTCTGGACGGAATAGCCGGGAGCTACGGCAGGCGTATCACCTATCTGAAGGCCAAGGCTGTGACCGATGTCGTGCGGCGTGAGTTCCCGAATCTGAAAGCATGGAGGGGCTCCATGGCTCCCAATGCCAAGGCGTTCGTCGAACAGATATTCCCGGACTATGTCCATCGGCTGCTTTTTATCGACGCGGACACTGTGGTCGCCGGCTCCGTGGCCGAGTTGGGAGCTATCGATATGGAAAGGGCGGCAATGGGCGCCATACCCTTGAACTGGGTCACGGAAGATCTCAACAGAAAGCGCTTAGAGTTGTACAGCGGCAACACGATTTATTTCAATTCCGGCGTGCTTCTCTATAATCTGGATGTCTGGAGAAGCGAGAACTGCCACCAGATGATAGTGGACACTCTCCACAAGAAGAAGCGCCTGAAGTGGCCGGACCAGACTCTGTTGAACAACGCAATCCCGGAGCGGCTGATCGTTAAGCTGCCCCCTAAGTACAATTATGTGACTCACTACATCCATCCCAGGCAGGAGCGCGGCTGGATGAGGCAGGGGCACGTCTATTCCAACGAGGAAATCGAGGAAGCTATCAACCATCCCGCAATCATCCATTATGTCGGCGGATGGCCTCATGCCCGTCCCTGGTGCGAGGATAGTAGGACCACCCATGCTGAAGAGTATTTCCGCTACAAGGCGATGTCGCCGTGGCGGGACACGCCCCTTTATCCGCCGCAGAAAGAGCCGAGCCTGGAGGGTAAAGATGCAGACAGACGTTATTTGTGGCTGCTTGGGCAGTTGCAAAAGAATCGCCCGTTCGCTCTTGTTTGGCTTATGTCCAGAATCTATTATTGCACACGTATGATCCTCAGCCCATTCAGAAAAAAACGTCCGGGTGATGATATCCCATCGGAGGGGAAGGAAGCTATTGACAACGAATAAACAACATAATTATGGCAACATTGACGAAAGAACAGATTGAACAGAAACTCAAGAGGCTGGAGCAACTGAAGGCGGAAGCGCAGCAAATCCAGGAAGAGTTGGCGGCGGCTGGCGCGATAGAGTTGTCTGAAGACGACCTGGATCACGCCGCCGGCGGAGTATTGCAGAAGAAACCCAAAGTTTTTTAATTCCATGAAAAAGAAAGGGATAATCGCAGCGGCGCTGGCCGTGGCGCTAAGCATACCTGCGTTTGCCGTCTTCAATGAAAAGGACCTCGGACAGACTATCTCCGTCCTTAGGTTCGAACTCAAGCAGCAGTACGACAAACTGACCGCCAGGGAAGACAGGATCAATCTTCGCAACGACGATCGCCGCAGGCAGATGGTCCGGCTGATGAAGAAGTGCAACGAGCTTTCTCTGATGCTCTATTCGCAGAACCAGGACTTCACCTTCGACCACACCTATGCTCTCGGCGAGGTGACGAAGCAGTATGAGTCTTTCAGCAAGACCAGACTCCCTTTCGACGACATGGTCGCAAAACTCGATCTCGAGATAGACAGGCACGAACGCCTCATCGAGTCGCTGCGGCGCCTGCCGCCGGCCCTGGAAGAGATCGAGGAGGTCCCGGACAGCATAGTCCGGGAAATCGGCGGTCCGAGCGCATTTGGCCGGCGAATGCCGCGCCGCCCTCCCCAGGGATATCAGATGCCGCAGATGGACTCGGCCCGCAGGGCGGAGCTGGAGAAAGAGCGCAGGACCTTCGTGCTCGACTCCCTCGGCCAGGTGGACAGGGACTCCTGCATCTACTACGCCCTCGGAATGCTGAGGATGTACAAGGCCCAGCGCGAGAAAATTGTCCGGGACTCGGAGCACTACACCGCGATGAACGAGCGGCTGAAGAGCAGCTACGACTATGCCCAGAACAAGTACAGGCTTATCCAGAGGCGCATCTTCGTGGAAGGTCAGGACGACTATTTCTCGGTCCTGAAGAGTTTCCCCGCATATTGCAAGAGAGCCTGGCAGGACGCCGTTCAAAAGTACGCGCCCACTAGCGAGGGCAGCGAATGGAGAGGACCGATTGTGGTCGGATTCATCTTCTTCGTGCTGTTCTACCTGCTCATTGCGGTGGTGCTGAGCAATCTCGTGGTCAGGATCACAATGCACAAGGTGAAATTCTTCCAGACAGAAGACTTCCGTCAGCGGCGCCACATCATGATAGTGCTGATCGGCGCGTTCATTTTTGCGATATCGGTGATGATAGCAAGGCTGTGCGTGAACCAGAACTTCATTGTGGAAGCGTCGCTCCCGCTGCTGATCTTCTCCTGGCTTCTGATTGCGATTCTTGCTTCGCTGCTGATCCGTCTGAACCCCGATGCGCTGAAGGGCAGTCTCAAGCTCTATACCCCAGTGGTGATTATGGGCTTGATAGTGATCAGCTTCCGCATTATCTTCATCCCCAACAGGCTCTTGAATCTGATCTATCCGCCCGTGCTGCTCGGCTTCGCAATCTGGCAGCTGGTAATATGTGTGAAAGCGGGAAAGAATGTCAGGAGAAGCGACAAAGCCTATGCCTGGATTACCTTCGTGGTAATGCTGGCTGCCACCGTGCTGTCCTGGACCGGATTCGTGCTGCTGGCGGTGCAGATTTTCATCTGGTGGCTCTTCCAGCTCGCCGCGATCGGAACTATCACCGCGGTCTACGATCTGCTGGATCTGTATGAGGAAAAATTCCTCTTCAGCAAGTTCGAGAGCACTGAAAAGCGCGACGGCGAACACATCGCCCTTACCTGGCTGTTCGACTTTCTGGAGATGGCTGTGGTTCCGGTGGCCGCGATTCTCTCGATCCTGTTCAGTATCTGGCTTGCAGCAGGAATCTTCGATCTGACCTCCATCTGCAAGACCATCTTCTACCACCCGTTCTTCAACCTGAGCGACACGAAAGGAAATCCCATCCTGCACCTGTCTCTCTTCAAACTGGTGGTCGTGAGCGCGTCGTTCTTCCTGTTCCGTTATGCGTCATATGTGGGTAAAGCCGTCTACAAAGCGCGTAAGTACGAGAGCGTGATGAACAAGAGCGGAAAGAGCATGATTCTGGACAACGAAGTGAACCTGACTCTGGCCAACAACATAATTGCGTTCATAGTTTGGGGTATCTATGTGATATTCGCGATAGCCCTCCTGAAGATTCCTCTCGGAGCCCTCTCGATAGTGGCTGCCGGACTCGCAACCGGTATCGGTTTGGCCTTGAAGGACGTTCTGAACAACTTCATCTACGGAATTCAGCTTATGTCCGGACGCCTGCGTGTGGGAGACTACATCGAATGCGACGGAATCAGGGGTAAGGTGGAGAGCATCTCCTATCAGACGACAACTATCCAGACTCTGGACGGCGCTTTGATGGCCTTCACGAACAGCACCCTGTTCAACGAAAACTTCAAGAACCTGACTAAGAACAATTCTTACGAGCTGGTGGTCATCCCCGTGGGAGTCGCCTATGGTTCGGATGTAAACGAAGTTCGCGAAAAGATATCCGCCGCGCTGAAGTCCCTCTATCGGAAAGATTCCTACGGCAGGGAAGTAGTAGATAAGAAAAGAGGGATAACGGTGGCGTTCAGCGACTTCGGTGACAGCAGCGTGGACCTCGTGGTGAAGCAGTATGTGCTTGTGGAGGAAAGAATCCCCTACATCGCCGCCGCGAAGGAGCTGATCTACAACACCTTGAACGAGAATGGAATCGAGATCCCGTTCCCTCAGCGGGATGTCTACATCAAGCAAAACGTCAAATGATCGTTTATATCATAATCGCGGCAGCGGTTGCCGCACTCATCGCCTGGGCGCTGACTCACTTCATCGCCAAGGCGAACTACACTAAGGAGATTGCACGTCTGGAGGGTGAGCTCAAGTCCGAGCAGACTCTTCGCGAGCACGAAGCCCAGGTCTATGACAAGACGCTTTCCGAGCTGAAAGAGAACCAGAAGGCCGTCATCGAAGCGACCAAAAACGAACTCGCCCTCGAGAACGAGAAGAGGATGAAGGCACGCGAGGAATCCATCAAGAAGGAGGCCGCAGAGAGCATCAAGACCATCACGGACGGTCTGGACAAGAACATCAAGGAGATGAAGGAAGCCTTCGAGGCCCAGAAAAAGGCCCATACTGAAGACACCGCTTCCATCAAGACCAAGTTCGACGAGACCGTGGACAATCTGCGCAAGCAGACTGAGTCCATCGGCAATCAGGCCGACGACCTCGCCAAGGCCCTGAAGGGCCAGAACAAGATGCAGGGCATCTTCGGCGAGACGATTCTGGAGAACATCCTCCAGAAAGAAGGTCTTCAAGCTGGCAGGGACTACGACGCCGAGTTCTACCTGCGCGACCGCAAGGGCAATATAATCCAGAACGAAGAGACAGGCCGCAAGATGCGCCCGGACTTCGCCCTGCATTTCCCGGACAACACGGACGTCCTGCTGGATGCCAAGGTGTCGCTGACAGCGCTGGCGGACTACTATTCCGCAGAGACAGACGAGCAGCGCAAGGACGCTAGCAAGCGCAACCTCGAATCAATCCTATCGCATATAGCCGAGCTCACCAGCAAAGAGTACCAGAAGTATGTGGAAGGCCGCACTACCCTCGAGTATGTGATAATGTTCGTCCCCAACTACGGAGCCTATCAGCTCGCCAAGATGGAGGACCCGGACATCTTCGCGAAGGCCTTCAAGCAGAATGTGCTCATTACCACCGAGGAGACTCTCATCCCGTTCCTGCGTCTTATCCGTAGCGCGTGGGTGCAGAAAGACCAGTTGGACAATATGGCTGGAATAGTCGCCGGCGCCCAGAAGATGGTGGACCGTGTGGCTCTCTTCTGCGAGAAGAATGCTGAGGTTGGAAACGCAATAGAGCGTGCCGCAAAGCTCTTCGATGAGAACCAGCAGCGTCTCGTGAGCGGCCGCCAGAGCATAGTCAAGGCGGCTCAGGAGGTGATAGATGCAGGCGTGAAACTCACACCCGGAAAAGTCCTCCCCGAGGCCGCTGAATAATGAATCCTTTCCTCAGACAGGTTGCGGAGCGCTACTATCCCAAGGATAGCCTGAGCCGGACGGTGTTTGTTCTGCCGAACCGCCGTTCGCTGGCGTTCCTGCGCAAACACTTCTGCGACCTGGCTGCGGCCGACTCCAGGACTATGCTCGCTCCGAGGCTCACCACCATCGGAGATTTCTTCTGCACCATGTGCGGGACAGCCTCTTCGGACCGTATCTCGCTGTTGCTGGAACTCTACGGGGTCTACAAGACACTCTATCCGAAGCCCGAGCCCCTGGATGATTTCATCTATTGGGGAGATGTGCTCCTGTCCGACTTCGACGATGTGGACAAGTACAGGGTGGATGCACGGGTGCTTTTCCGCAATATCGCCGATCTCAAGGCTATCAAAGACAGTTTTGACTATGCGGACCGGAAGCAGAAAGAAGCTATAGACAGACTGGTGGCCAATTTCGACACCGTTCTTCATAGCGACAACCCGAGAAGAAACGTCAAAGAGAACTTCCGGCAGATCTGGGACATCCTGCTCCCTTTGTATGATGGCTTCAGGGCAAGGCTCTCGGAGAAGGGAATGGCCTACGAAGGAAAGGTCTACAGAGATCTTGCCGACAAACTGGACACGACTCCGGTTTCCGACGTTTTGGCGGAAGCCTATCCCGGAGTGGATAAATGTGTGTTCGTGGGGCTCAATGCGCTTAACAACTGCGAGAAGGTGCTTCTTTCGAAGCTGCGGGACGCCGGACTGGGGGAGTTCTGCTGGGATTTCGCCGGCCCGTTCATAGCGGACGATTCGAATGTCTGTTCGCTTTTCCGCAAGGAAAATCTGGCGCTGTTCCCTCCGGTCTTTACCCCCTCTGCAGGCGACTCCGTCCCCAATGTCCATGTCTGTAAGATTCCCTCTGCAAGCGGCCAGGCCAGGATCCTGCCCGGCATACTTGAAAAAGTGCCGGCGGCGGAGCGCGGGGTGGACTTCGCAGTGGTTCTGGCAGACGAGACCATGCTTCTTCCTGTGCTCGGCAGCCTCCCTCATCTGGAGGACGGCGTCAATGTGACCATGGGCTACCCCATGCGCTCGAGCGAGTGGTGCTCGCTGATGCGCGACATCCTCTCGATGCAGATGCATCTGCGCTGCAAGGGGGGAGAGTGGTATTTCTACCATAAGCATCTGCACGACATAGTCTCTTCCGGAATCGTGGGGGCTCTGCTGTCTGAAGAAGAAAAACAGAAAGTCGCCGATGTCCTTAAGGCGGCCAAATACTACGTCCCGCAATCCGATATAGCATCCGGACCCGTTCTGTCTGTCCTTTTCGATCCGGTCGTCTCCGACCCCGTTTCAGCCGAAGTCTCTCAGACTGATGCGCTTGCGGCATATCTGCTCCGGGTTTGCACGACACTGGCTTCGCTCCTGAGGGGTTCGGAAGACTCAAATATAATCCTGCAGCTGGATTTTGCCAAACGCTACTACCAGTCCGTTGTCCGCCTGCGTGACCTCTCGCTGGCAGTCCTTCCGCGCACCTGGATCCACCTGCTGGAGCAGATACTTTCCGGGATAAGCGTTCCCTTCGAAGGCGAGCCTCTTGGCGGACTTCAGGTGATGGGGCCGCTGGAGACCCGCGCCCTGGACTTCAAGCATATAGTGATACTGAACGCCAATGAAGGAGTGTTCCCGCGTGTGAGCGCCGGCTCGTCCTTCATTCCGGCTGAGATAAGGATGGCCTTCGGGCTGCCCACCTATCTGCGGCAGGATGCCGTGTGGGCCTACTATTTCTACCGCATGATAACCCGTGCGGAGGATGTGTGGCTGCTCTACGATTCCCGGACCGAGGGCTTGAACACCGGCGAGGAGAGCCGTTTCGCCAAGCAACTGCGCTATCTCTACCCTGAGCAGTGTCATCTTGAAGAAACCATCGCCACTGCGGATATCTCGCAGTCTGCGGAAGAAGAGCTCATTCAGAAGACGGACGAGGACGTGCAGAAGATTAAGGGGATGCGTTTTTCCGCCACTTCGCTTCAGGCCTACTTTGCCTGCCAGGCAAAGTTCTACTACCGTTATGTCCGGGACCTTAAGCCGGAGGGAGAAGTTCAGGAAACCCTCGATCCGAGCCTTGAGGGTACTGTATGTCACGAAGTCCTCAGGGAGATATACGCAAAGGGCGCCCCGGAAATCACGGAAGACTATCTCCAAGCTTGGCTGAAGCGCCGCGGCGATATCAAGGAAAGGGTACATGATCTGATTCGCAAAAAGCTTAACAGCATAGAAATAGGCGGGCAGGATCTGGTCACTTCCAGTATATTGGTCAAGTTCATAACAAGGGTTCTCGAATGCGACATCACACAAATACGCATGGGCGGCCCCATCAGGATACTCGGCCTGGAGAGGCCGATGGATGTCCAAATCTGCGGCCATAATTTCCACGGAGTGATAGACCGTCTGGACAGCCCCAGACCGGGGATAGTCAGGGTCGTGGACTATAAAACGGGCAAAGACGCTCAGGATGTGCTTTCGCTCTCTGAAGTCCCCAAGACCTTCGATTCAGACAATAAGGCGGCCCTGCAGTTTTTCATCTACGACAGGATGATAGCCGCGATGGGCGAATTCTCAGGGAAGGCTCTGCACAACTCGATGTACGCGATGAAGAACCTCTTCACAGAGGAGGTTAAGATGTGGCCCTACGACGAGTCTTTCGCCGCCGGAGTGGAAGATCTTCTCAAAGAGCAGTTCGAAGGGATGGAGGATAAGAATGTTCCGTTCAAGCGCTCGGACAACAGCGCCGCCTGCGAGTACTGCGATTATCGTATCCTTTGCGGGAAACTGAAGAAACGTTGAGGTCATGGAAGAGAAACTGAAGAAACTGCATGACGTAGGCGGGGTTGAGCTGATGAAAGCGTCGGCCGGCTCCGGAAAGACGTTCTCGCTTGCCCGCGAATACATAAGGCTTCTCCTGAGAAACAGGAAGGAAGACCATCCCTACAGGCATATTCTTGCAGTCACCTTCACCAACAAGGCGACGGCCGAGATGAAATCCAGGATAATAGACAGCCTGGACACGTTGGCACGTTTCCCCGGGCATTCTCCGTATAGGGACTCTCTGAAGAAAGAAACCGGGATAGAATCGGACGAAGAACTGAGCCGGGAGTGCGGCCGCATGCTGACAGACATCCTCTGCGACTACGGTGCTTTCTCCGTGAGCACTATCGACCACTTCTTCCAGAGAGTGCTGCGTTCGTTCTCCAGAGAAGTGGGGCAGTTCGCCGAGTATCAGGTGGAGCTGGACCGCGACTCCCTGGTGGAAGAAAGCGTGGACCGTGTGCTCGATTCTCTTTCCGGCTCGGACAAAGCCCTGCTCGAATGGCTCTCCGAGAGCGCGATGGACAGGATCTCGGAAGGTGAGAGGTATAAGGTGAGAGACGCCCTATCCGACTTTGCAAAAGGCTATAAGTCAGAGGCTTACCGCGAGAAGGCGGAGGCAATCGGGCTGGACCGCGAGAAGGCTTTTTCGGAGCAAAACCTCAGGCGCCTTGCGGAGATATGTTCGAAGATCTGCAAGGACAGCGAAGCCGGGCTCAAAGCCGCCGCGCAGCAGGATCTGGCCGCCTTGCCGCGAGATATCAAAGGCAAAGCCAAACTCGAAGAGTGGCTCATTGCGTTCGAGCAGAAAGGAATCCCCGCTCTTGAGTCCGTGTTCGGCAGGGGCGAGCCCAAAACCTGGGCGGGAGCGAGGGAAGATGGCGCACTTTCAGCCGTGTCCGCCTTCATTGCCGGCCCCCTGAAGGTCTACAAAACGGCGCTGATACTCCGCAAACAGGTGGCCGTGTTCCGTGTGGCGGAGGCCCTGGACACCCAGTTCGAGGCTCTGCTCAAGGAAAAGAACGTCCTCAGCATAGACGACACCAACTCCATCCTCAGGGATATAATAGCCGGTTCGGATGCTCCGTTCATCTACGAAAAGGTGGGCGTTCGCTACCGTCATTTCCTTCTTGATGAGTTTCAGGACACTTCATCCACCCAGTGGGAAAATTTCAAACCGCTCCTGCAGAACAGTATAGGGGATGGGTGCTACAACCTGATCGTGGGAGATGTAAAGCAGAGCATCTATCGCTGGAGAAGCGCTCGCTGGGATATATTCGACACGAAGGTGGAGAGCGAACTGGACCGCACCCTGCGTCATCCTTTGAAGCAGAACTGGCGCAGCGCGGCCGAGATAGTGGATTTCAACAATAAGTTCTATAAAGCCTGGGCGGCGCAATTGGAGATAGCCGAAATCTATTCCGATGTGGAGCAGGAGGCGAGGAGTCGGTACACCGTTCCGGGAAGTGTGGAAGTGACCTTCTGCGACTCTCTCTACGATCAGACGCTGGCTGCAGTGGAGGAGGCCGAGAAAAGAGGCTTTAAGCAGAAGGATATAGCCGTGTTGGTGAGAACCAATGAAATGGGACTCGAGGCGGCATCGCGCCTGACTGCCGGCGGCAAACACGTCATCACCAACGACTCTCTTCTGATAGGCAGCGGCAAAACCGTCAGGAGCCTTGTCTCAAGTCTGTACAAGATGGATAATCCGGCGGACAGCATTCATTCCTTCTATGCTTCCGATTTCGATCCGGAGTCGCTGGATTCCTGCCAGTCGCTGACTGATATATGCGAGTCCATCCTGAAGGGAATGCCTTCAGATCAGGTGAACTCGGACACTCTGTATGTGCTGGCGTTCATGGACCTCGTGCGAGATTTCGTGGGCCGCAACGGCAACTCTCTGCACTCTTTCCTCGAATACTGGGAGGAAGACGGAGCGAACAGGAAGATCGCTTCACCCGAGGGCGCCAACGCCATCACGGTTATAACCATCCACAAGGCGAAGGGCTTGGATTATCCTTTCGTGATAGTGCCGGTGAAAGCGAACGATCCGGCGATAGGCCGCAATCAGACGTCGTGGGAATATCCGTCCATTGAAGGCACTCCCTTCGAAGAGGTCGAGCCTGCCCTCTACAGGACTAACTTGTCTTCCAAATCGCTCGACACCCTTTTTGCCGACAACTATCAGAGGGAACTCAGGATGGGCACCATAGACAGGATCAACACCTGGTATGTGGCCACCACCAGAGCTTCCCAAGCCATGCATATAGTTCTCGAAAAGCCCAGGGGAGACGGTTTCGGCTCCGCTCTTCAGCGCTTCTGCGACAATCCGGAGTCAGGCTTCAAGAACGAGGGAGACCACTACCTGTGGGGGACTCTGTCCGACAAGGAAGACGCTCCCGGCCGAAGGTTTGAAAAGCCGCGCCCGGAAGTGGTGGAGGTGCCGTTGCTTTACTTCACGACCGACCCGGCGGAGAGCGGCGCCCGCGCCCAGGTCCGGATCAAGACGGATTCGGCTGATTTCTTCGACCCGGAAGGGGAGACTGGAGTTTCGGCGTCCAGGCGCATACGCGGCACCGTGCTGCACAAGATACTCGAGACCGTGGCCGGCCCGGACGATCTGCCCAAGTCGGTCAGCATGGCGGTGGAGGCCGGGCTTCTGTCCGCGGACGAGGGCCGCGAGGCGGAGCGCATGCTCGGCGGGGCGATAGCCTATGTCCGGGCGCGCGGATGGTTCCCCGGCGACCCGACCCGTCTGCTGGACGAGAGGGAGATAATCACTCCGGAGGGAGAAACCCTCCGCCCGGACCGTGTGGTCCTCAAGGAAGACGGGTCAGTGGAGATAATAGACTATAAGTTCGCGGAGGAAAAGCGGGCCTACATCAGACAGGTGCGCAGATATGCAGAACTCTACCGGGCAATGGGCTACAAGAAGGTGAGCGCCTGGCTCTGGTATGTGGACAAAAATGAGGTCCAGGCGGTCTAGACGCTGAGAATCTTTGCGGTCAGCTCCACGAGAAGCTCGCCAGGATCGGTGGCCACGCTGCCGTCTCCGCCCTTTCCCAGATAATCATATTCGCACAGAAGCGAGACTATCTTCATGGCCTTCGGCACGGGATAATTCCGGACGGCCTGGTCGTACTGGCGGTAGAAGTAGGGGTTCACCCCCGCGAGCGCGCGGGCTTTGTCTTCCTGCGACGGGTAGGGGTTGCGTTGGAGCAGCGCTCCATAGCGGAGGATCCTGTTGAATTCCATGAAGAGCGCGCTGACGGCCGCGGGGAGGGCGAAGCGCGCGGAATTGCCGATATGGGCGGCAATCTTCAGCGCCTTCGGCGCATTGCGGGCGGAAAGCTCCTTGTTCAGCTCGAAAACGGTGAACTGGCGCGAGACTCCCACATTCTTTTCTATGTCGTCCGCGGTGATTCTGGTCGTGCCCTCGGGCAGGGCCTTCAGGAGTTTGTCGGTCTCAAGGACTATGGTCGAAAGGTTGCTTCCGACCGACTCGCCGAGCAGGGCGGCGGCATCCGGCTCGATACGCAGTCCGCGGGATTCATAGTATGAGCTGATCCACGAAGGGATTTCGTAGTCCCTGACGGGCTGGCTGTCCACCACTGCGCCGACTTTCAAGGCGGCTTTGTAAAGGGCTTTGCGTTTGTCGGCCGAGGCTCCGTGCATCAGGATGACTAGCACGGTGCTGTCCAGGGGATCTTCGCAGTAGATGCTGAGCTGCTCGAGAGTCTTCATCAGCTGGGCTTCGCGAACGACCACCAGCACTCTGTCCGACATCATAGGGAACTGGCGCGCGGCGGAAATCACCTGATCGGCCGTGACGTCCGCGCCGTAGCAGATGGTTTCGTTGAAATCCTTGGAGAATTCGTCTATGCAGTTGTCTATGATGGCCTGGCAGACGAGGTCCGGATAATAGGCTTCTTCGCCCATCAGTAGATAGACGGGTTTGTACTGGCCGGACTTGATCTCGGAAATCAGGTCGCGGCATTGTGAAGAGACGTTAATTCCAGTCTTTGCCATTTCATACAAAGATAACGTAATCGCTTGTTTCTTGCAAGCGTGCTACCGCCGTTATCTTTGTATGATGAATAATAATGAATGAGGGGGCGTACCCCCTCAAACTCCCCTGCGTCGGCTATAGCCTCCATAAAAAGGAAAAACAAATCATTGAAATAATTTGTATCTTTACGCGATATATTAATTGGTTAGAATAATGGCAATAATCGAAATCAAGAACGTTACCAAGACTTTCGGGGAGAAAGTGGCGCTGGACAATTTGAGCCTGGACATCCCCGAGGGAGGTATTTTCGGTCTGCTGGGTCCGAACGGAGCCGGTAAAACCACTTTGATCCGTATTATCAACCGCATCACCATACCCACCTCCGGCGAGGTGTATTTCCAGGGTCGCAGAATCACCCAGAGCGATGTGGAGAAGATAGGCTATATGCCCGAGGAGCGCGGCCTTTACCGCAAGATGAAGGTAGGCGATCAGGCTATGTATCTGGCGCAGCTCAAGGGAATGAGCGCGGCGGACGCCCAGCACGAACTGAAGAAGTGGTTCGTCCGCTTCGAGATTCAGGGCTGGTGGGACAAGAAGGTGGAGGAGCTCTCGAAGGGTATGGCCCAGAAGCTCCAGTTCATCACCACGGTGGTCCACAAGCCGAAGCTGATGATTCTGGACGAACCGTTCTCCGGCTTCGATCCCGTGAATGCGGACATAATCCGCAAGGAAATCCTCAGGCTGAAGGACGAAGGCGCGACCATCATCCTCTCCACCCACAATATGGAGAGCGTGGAGGAGCTCTGCGACAACATCGCCCTGATCAACCAGTCGAAGCTCGTGATCACCGGCGGTGTGGACGAAATCCGCCGCAAGTATGGAAACAACAACATCGAGCTGGTCTACACGGATGCAGACGGCCGTCACACGGAAGTCCTTCCGCGCGAGACGGACGGAACGATGACGCTCGAGACCTATCTGGCAAAGGGTGTCACTATCAATTCGTACAAGGAGCTGATGCCCAGAATGAACGACATATTTATCAAACTGGTTACGGAGGGAAAGTAATATGAAACTGCACACTATAGGAATAGTTATCAGGCGTGAGTACCTGAACAAAGTCAAGAAGAAGAGTTTCCTCGTGACCACCTTCGTGGTTCCCATCCTGATGGCGGCGCTTTGCATAGTGCCCGTCGTGCTGATGATGAACAGCAAGGAGAAGACGAAGAAGATAGCCGTTGTGGATCAGTCCGGAATCGTGATGCCGTATCTGGAAAGCAACGACGTCCTGGCCTACACGGACCTTAGCTCAGAGCCCCTCGATTCGGTGAAGGCAAATATGGCCGCCCTCGGATACGACGGCGTTCTGCATATCTCCGAAATTAACGAAGAGAAGAGCGTGTCCGCAGACTTCACATCCCAGAAGCCGATCGGAATGAGCACGACCGAGATGATGAACGGCCGTATCAACGCCGCTGTGGAGGCCTATAGGGTAAGCACCTACGGCATCGACGGCCTGGACAGGATAATGAAAGAAATCAAGTCCAACGTGAGGATCAGCTCCTACACCCGCGACGAAGCCGGCAAGGAAAAGATAAGCGACGCGAGCGTGAATTCCATCTTGAGTATGGTGCTCGGCATCTTCATCTTCATCTTCATCACGATGTTCGGAGCGATGGTTATGTCCGCCGTCATCGAAGAGAAATCCAGCAGGGTAGTTGAGGTCCTCATCAGTTCCGTGAAAGCGACCGAACTTATGTTCGGCAAGATCATCGGAATCGCGCTGGTGGCCTTCACACAGTTCCTGCTCTGGATCCTGCTCACCGGCGCCATAGTAGGCGCGGCCATGGGCATCATCCTCCCGAAGGCGGCCCAGAATGTGGATCCGACCGAACTGCTGGCTACGACCGGCGTGAATCCGGATATGGTCAATATGCCCTTCGCGACCGGCAACGCCGAAATCGACTCGATAATCGGCACGATCCAGGGCCTGAATCTCGGCAGCATCCTGCTCTACTTCGTCATCTTCTTCATTTTCGGTTATCTGCTCTACGCTTCGCTCTATGCGGCGATAGGCTCGGCAGTGGAAAATGAAGGCGACACCCAACAGCTCCAGCTGCCTGTGACGATTCCGCTGATGCTGGCGTATTTCATCGCGCTGTATGCGTTCAACGCTCCCGACAGCTCGATAGCCGTGTGGGGTTCGATGATCCCGTTCACATCGCCTATCGTCATGCTGGCCCGCATCCCGTTCGGAGTGCCTGGCTGGCAGATTGCCCTTTCGCTGGTGCTGCTTGCGCTCACGACCCTCGGCTGCGCATGGCTGTCGGCAAAGATCTACAAAGTGGGTATCCTGATGTTCGGCAAGAAGTCGACCTTCAAGGACCTCTGGAAATGGCTCAAAATGAAATAGAGATATGAAGAAACTGCTCGTTTTGTTGTTCTCCGTCGCTCTGGTAACCTCCTGCGGAAGCGTGGTCTGGTCCTCGTTCGAGTGGAATAAGATCCCTGCGGACGGCCATAGGACAGGAGTAACCGTTCCCGGGGCGGAGTACCCGGAAGAGGCTCTCGGAGTGAGCAACGGAGAGTTCTACATGACTCCAGGCGGAAAGATTATAGTGGGCGGAACGACCCCCAAGGTGGCGCAGATTCTTTACGACGCCCAGCCTGAGATGGCGGACCTCAAGACCGTCATCGGCCACTCCGCAAGGGGAATGAAGAGCAAGAGGCCTGAAAGCCCGTTGTCAAACTGGACCGTGGACGCTCTGATGCAGGCGGCTGAAGAGCTCACCGGAATCAAGGCGGATGTGGGTATCGCCAACTTCGGCGGCATTCGCGCCGATATCCCGCAGGGCGAGATCCTTAAGGATGACCTGGTCTCTATGTTCCCGTTCAAGAACTACCTGACGGTGGTGACGCTTCCCGGTTGGAGACTTCGCGAGATCTTCACCCAGATGGCTCAGGAAAAAGTACAGGTAGTGGGCGGAGTCAAGCTCGTCATAAAGGGTAAGCAGCTTGAGAGTGTGCTGGTGGGCGGAGAACCCCTGGACGACTCGAAGACCTATAATCTGGTCACAATCGACTTTCTCCTGAATGGGGGAGACGGGCTCAATCTCGCGGACGGTGCGTTGCAGATGGTAAAAACAGATATGGCTGTTATAGACATTATGCTGCCCAAAGTCCTCAAGCTCGAGGCGGAAGGAAAGACGCTCGATTATCAGACGGACGGTCGCGTAACGATTATCAAATAGGAGGGAACTGAGATGAGAAAGAACTTGTTTGTATTGGCATTTGCGGCGCTGCTTGCAGTTTCATGCGGCACCACCACCACAAGCCTGGTTATCCTCCATGTGAACGACACCCACTCCCACCTGGACCCCGTGAGAAACGGTTACCGCGCAGGTCAGGGGGGAGTGATAGAGCGCGCAGCCATTATCGACAGCGTGCGCAACGCCCGCGGTGAGAGCAATGTCCTGCTTCTGCACGCCGGTGATTTCAACCAGGGCACTTCGTATTACACCGTCTTCGGCGGCGCTCTCGAGGTGAATCTCGTGAACGCGCTGGGCTACGATGCCATCACCCTCGGCAACCACGAATTCGACAATGGCCTTGAGGACCTCGCGGCTCGTGTCAGAAAGATAGACTGCCCGGTGCTTTGCGCCAATGTGGATTTCAGCGGGACGCCTCTGGACGGAGTCGTCAAACCTGTGACGACTGTCTATAAAGGCGGCCTTAGAATAGGCATTATCGGCGTCACCTCCGATCTGTCCAAGATGGTCTCAAGTGCTATCTCCTCTCAGCTCACGCTGCTGGACAATGTGCAGAGCGTCAATCGCTGGAGCGAGTATCTGCGCGATGAGAAGAACTGCGACATGGTCGTTTTGCTCTCGCATCTCGGATATGAAGAAGATCAGGCTATCGTGCCGCAGCTGCACGGAGTGGATATCGTAATCGGTGGCCACTCTCACACCTTCGTGGACGGCTTTGTCTATGTGAATGATGAGGGAGGCAATCAGGTGCCGGTGATCACGGACGGCTGCTGGGGCTACGATATAGGAGTAATAACAGTCAAATAAAGATGATAAGGTCAATGACGGGCTACGGCAAGGCCGTGGCACAGCTGGAAGGAGGCAATCTCACGGTGGAGATAAGGAGCTTGAATGCAAAAAGCGCCGATGTCAGCCTGAAGACCTCCCTAATCCCCAAGGATAAGGACATAGCCGTCCGCCGCAAGGTGGCCGACGTCCTGGTCCGTGGGACCATAGACGTCTTCCTGACCTGGGAACCCACTGCGGCGGTTGCTGCGAGCAGGATCAATACCGATCTGGTGGCTGATTATTGCCGCCAGCTCGAGCCCGTGCTCGGATCGTCCTCCCCGGATCCGGCAGTCCTGGCATCGATACTCCGTTTCCCGGACGTCCTGGATGCAGGCAGGAAAGACCTGATCACCGAGGAAAACTGGCCCCTGGTGGAGGCCGCATTCGACGAATGCCTGCGCAAGGTGGATGAATACCGTATCCACGAAGGGGAAGCACTGCACAAGGACGTGACGGGCAGAGTGCAGCTGATTCTGGACCTTTACAACGAGATAGAGGCGATGGAAGGGGAGAGGATTGAAGCTGTGCGCTCCAAGATCCTGAAGGCCGCGGACGAGCTGAAGATCAGTATGGGCGGCGAGCGCTTCGAGCAGGAAATGATCCTGTATCTGGAGAAATTGGACATCAATGAAGAGAAGGTCCGTCTCCGCCAGCACTGCAAGTACTTCCTGGACACTATCGAGAGCGAGCCCTATCCGGGCAAGAAACTCGGATTCATAATCCAGGAGATGGGCCGCGAGATAAACACCACCGGTTCCAAGGCCAGCCATGCCGGCATCCAGAAGTGCGTCGTCCGCTGCAAGGACGAACTTGAAAAAATACGTGAACAGTCAATGAACATCTTATAGAGTATGGAAGAAGAAAGGAAACTCAATTTTCTCGAGGAAATAATCGAGGAAGATCTCAGAACCGGAAAGGTGGATTCAATCCTGACCCGTTTCCCTCCGGAGCCCAACGGATATCTTCATCTGGGCCACGCCAAGAGCCTTTGCATCAACTTCGGCCTTGCGCAGAAATACGGAGGAAAGACTAACCTCAGGTACGACGACACCAACCCCACCAAGGAAGACACCGAGTATGTGGACGCCATCAAGGAAGACATCAAATGGCTCGGCTTCCAGTGGGAGAAGGAACTCTATGCCTCAGACTACTTCGACCAGCTCTATGAGTGGGCAGAGGACATGATCAAGCGCGGCTTGGCTTATGTGGACGACGAGACTCAGGAGGAGATCTCCGAGCACCGAGGCACCGTGGACAAACCGGGCATCGAGAGCCCTTACCGTAACCGCAGCGTTGAGGAGAACCTCAAGCTCTTCCGCGAGATGAAGGAAGGAAAGTATGCGGACGGCGAGAAGGTGCTCCGCGCGAAGATCGACATGGCCCATCCGAACATGATGTTCCGCGATCCGCTGATGTACCGCATCAAGCACGCGCATCACCATCGCACGGGCGACAAATGGTGCATCTACCCGATGTATGACTTCACGCACGGCCAGTGCGACTCCATCGAGCATATCACTCATTCCATCTGCACCCTCGAGTTCGACGTCCACCGTCCGCTCTACGACTGGTACATCCAGACCCTGGGCATATATCCTTCACATCAGTACGAATTCGCGAGGCTGAACCTCACTTACACTCTGATGAGTAAGCGCAAGCTCCTCGAGCTCGTGCAGAAGGGCTTCGTGTCCGGTTGGGACGATCCCCGCATGCCTACGCTTTGCGGCGTAAGGCGCAGGGGCTACACTCCCGAGGCTCTCAAGATGTTCTGCGACAAGATAGGAGTGACTAAGCGCGACCAGCTGATGGACATCCAGCTGCTGGAGTGGTGCGTTCGCCAGGATCTCAACGCCCGCAGCAACCGTTATATGGTCGTTTCGGATGATCCGATCAAGATTACGCTCACTAACTGGCCGGAAGGAAAGGTGGAGTGGTTCGACTGTCCGCTCAACCCGGCAGATCCCGAGGGCGCTACCCGCAAGGTGCCGTTCACGGGCGAACTGCTCATCGACAGGGCCGACTTTATGGAGGACGCTCCGAACAAGTTCTTCCGCCTCAAGCCCGGCGGGGAAGTGCGTCTGAAATACACTTACATCATCAAGTGCAACGCACTCGTCAAGGATGCTTCCGGCAAGGTCGTGGAGCTGAAGTGCACCTACGATCCCGCAACCCGTCCCGGCGGCGGCGAATGGCGCTCCGTGAAGGGTACCATCCACTGGGTCTCGACAGCCTTCATGAAGGAAATCGAACTCCGTCAGTACGATCGCCTCTTCACCCTCGCCGACATGAGTCAGGTGCCCGAAGACAAGGACTACAAAGACTTCCTTAACCCTGCCAGCCTCGTGATCGAAAAAGGCTATGCAGAGCCCGCCCTCCTCGAGGACAAGTCCGGCATCGCAGTCCAGTTCGAGCGAGTCGGCTACTACATCGCCGATAAAGAAGGAACCCCTGAACACCCGATCTTCAACAAGACCGTGGCGCTCAAGGATTCCTACAAGCCCGAATAAAAGAGGCTAGATATACATATTTACTATCGCTTCGTAGAGCTCCTGCTGGCCTGAGGTCTGGCGGGGCTCTCCGTTTTTACGGGCGTAGTCGGCGGCCTGCTCGAGGGTGAGCTTGCCGTCCTCGAAGTCCTTGCCGATGCCAGCGTCGTAGGATGCGTAACGCTCCTTGAGCATAGCGGGGATCGGTGACTTCTCGAGGATGTCGGCTGCAACGAGCAGGGCGCGGGCCATGGCGTCCATGCCTGCCACGTGGGCGATGAGGATATCCTGCAGGTCGGTGCTGTTGCGGCGGGTCTTGGCGTCGAAGTTGGTGCCGCCCACGAGGCCGCCGTTACGGATAATCACAAGCATAGCCTGAACCAGTTCATAGATGTCGATAGGGAACTGGTCTGTGTCCCAGCCGTTCTGGTAGTCGCCGCGGTTCGCGTCGATAGAGCCGAGAAGACCGGCGTCGGAGGCGCACTGGAGCTCATGCTCGAAGGTGTGCCCCGCGAGGGTGGCGTGGTTCACTTCGATGTTGACCTTGAAGTCCTTGTCCAGGCCGTGGGCACGAAGGAAGCCGATAACGGTCTCCGTGTCAGCGTCGTACTGGTGCTTGGTAGGCTCCATAGGCTTGGGCTCGATGAGGAAGGTGCCCTTGAAGCCCTTGCTGCGGGCGTAGTCGCGGGCCATCCTGAGCATCGTAGCCATATGCTCCTTCTCCCTCTTCATATCGGTGTTCAGCAGGCTCATGTAGCCCTCGCGGCCGCCCCAGAACACGTAGCACTCGCCGCCGAGCTCGATGGTGGCGTCGATGGCGTTCTTGATCTGAAGCATAGCGCGCGCTGCGGCGTCGAAGTCCGGGTTAGTGCTCGCGCGGTTCATATAGCGCTTGTGAGAGAAGACATTGGCCGTGCCCCAGAGGAGCTTGATGCCGGTTTCGGCCTGCTTCTGCTTGAGGTAGGCGACTATGGCCTTGAGGTTGGCCTCATACTCTGCAGGATCGTCGGACGGATCGATAATGTCCACATCGTGGAAGCAGTAGTAACCGATACCCAGCTTCTGCATGATCTCGAAGCCGGCGTCGGCCTTCTTCTTCGCCCTTTCGAGCGCGGTCGCGCCTTCGTTCCAGGGGAAACTCTTGGTGCCTCCGCCGAACTGGTCGGCGCCTTCAGCGCAGAGGGTGTGCCACCAGGCCATGGCGAATTTGAGCCAGTCTTTCATTTTCTTTCCCGCAACCACCTTCTCGGGTTCGTAGTAACGGAAGGCGAGGGGATTCTTGCTTTCTTTGCCTTCGAAGCGGACGGGGCCGACTTCGGGGAAGTATTCTTTCAGTGCCATAATTATTGTGTTAATATTGATTCCAGATTTGTTTTCCAACGGGCATAGGCCTCATCCAGAGCCTGCTTCCAGGCTGCATTGGGCTCGGTCCTGCCGACTGTCTTAAGGGTCGAGAACGCCTCCTCCGGAGTTTTGTAGTATCCTGCTCCGAGGGCGGCTCCGCGCGCGGCGCCCAGCGAACCGTCGGTGTCCAGAAGCTCGATCGTGCTGCCGCAGACGGTCGCGAGAGTGTCGCGGAAAAGCGGGCTGAGGAAGAGGTTCGCCTTGCCCGCGCGGATCACGGCCGGATTGAGACCCAGGCCGCGCATAACATCTATTCCATAGAGGAAAGAGAATGCGATGCCTTCCTGGGAGGCCCTCAGGATATGTGCACGGGAATGGCGCACGAGATCCACGCCGCCCAGGGCCGCGCCTATGCTCCGGCCTTCGAGCACTCTTTCGGCTCCGTTGCCGAAAGGCAGGATCGTCAGGCCGTCGCTGCCGGCGGGGGCCGTCGCGGCGAGTTCGTTCATCTGCGGATATGACAGTTCAGGACACATATTGCGGTGTATCCAGGAATTCAGGATTCCGGTGCCGTTGATGCAGAGGAGCACTCCGAGGCGCGGGGCCTTTGCAGTGTGATTCACATGCAGGAAGGTGTTCACGCGCGACTGAGGGTCGGCCTTGGGCACATCCGTTACGCCGTAGACCACGCCGCTGGTGCCGCCCGTGGCCGCGATCTCGCCCGGACGGAGCACGTTCAGCGAAAAAGCGTTGTTCGGCTGGTCGCCTGCGCGGTAGGAGATAGGCGTTCCCTCGGGAATGCCGAGCAATGCCTGGGTATCGGCATTAGTGACAGCCTGCACGCCTATTGACGGTACCGTCTCGGGAATCAAAGCGGTAGGGAAGCCGTAGTAATCCGCCACGAAATCCGCCCTGCAGCCTTCCTTGAAGTCCCAGAGAGTCTGCTCCGACAGGCCGGTCTCGGTGGTCGCGAACTGACCCGAGAGCTTGTAAGCGATGTAGTCGCCGGGAAGCATGAACCTGGCTATCTTCGAGAACTTGGAAGGTTCGTTTTCCTTGACCCATGCGAGTTTGCTCGCTGTGAAGTTGCCAGGGGAGCCGAGGAGGTGCTCAAGGCACTTTTCGGGGCCTATTTCAGCGAATGCCTTCGAACCAAGCTCCACCGCGCGCGAATCGCACCAGATGATGGCGTCGCGCACCGGCTTGCCCTTGGCGTCCACGGCCACGAGCCCGTGCATCTGATATGTGATGCCTATGCAGCCGACTTCATACATCGAGAAGCCTTTGGCCGCTATCTCGGCTATTCCTTGCTGGATGAAGATCCACCACATCTCGGGAGACTGCTCGGCCCAGCCCTTGCGAACTGCCGTGATTGGAGCTTCGGTCTTGGGATTGGTGGCTGAGGCGACGCACTTCCCGGACTGGATGTCCAGGAGCGACACCTTCACTGATGAGGATCCTATGTCTATTCCTAAAGAGTACATTATTTTCTGTTTTTCCAGAGAGCGGTCATATCCTCGAGAGTCTTGCCCTTTGTTTCAGGTACCATCTTCCACACGAAGAGCGCTGCGAGCAGACACATCGCGCAGTAGAGGCCGTAGGTGAATGCCGGGCTCCAGGTGTACATGGGCACGAAAGTGGAGCTCACGATGAAGTTCGAAATCCACTGGAATGCAACTGCGATCGCGACCGCAGCTCCGCGTATGGTGTTGGGGAATATCTCGGAAATGAGCACCCAGCAGATGGGGCCCCAGCTGAACATGAACGAAGCCGAGTAGACCATTACGCTGACCACGCCGACAAAACCGGGCATGCCCGGAACAGCGTCCGCGAGGGCCACTCCGAGGGCTCCCAGAGCCATGCCGAGCGAACCCGTTATCAGCAGCGGCTTGCGTCCGAGCTTCTCCACCGTGAAGATGGCTACCAGGGTGAAGGTGATGTTCACAACGCCCATCAGCACGGTCTGAGTCATCGGATCACCCATGCCCATCGAATCAAAGATGCGCGGGGCGAAGTAGAGCACGGCGTTGATTCCCACGAACTGCTGGAACACGCTGAGCATACAGCCGATGAAGATAACGATGAAACCGTAGGCGAGAAGCTTTTCCTTCTTCTCCACGACGGTGTTCTTGATATCCGAAAGGATCTGGGCTGCGAGAGCGCTGCCGTTGATGCGGGTGAGCACTCCGAGGGCCTTGTCCTCACGGCCGGACATGACCAGATATCTGGGCGTCTCGGGCACGAACAGGATCAGAAGGGTGAACAGACCGGCCGGCACGCATTCGCTGCCGAACATAAGGCGCCAGCCTATCCTGTTGGTCCACTCCACTATCGCCGGATCGTTCTTGTGCGACTGGAGGATGAGGAAATTCACGAAATACACCACCAGCTGGCCGAAGATAATGGCGAACTGGTTCCAGGACACTAGCTTGCCGCGCTTGTTCGCAGGCGCCACTTCGGCTATGTACATAGGGCAGATGGCGGAGGCCATACCCACTCCTATTCCTCCGAGAACGCGGTAGAGGTTGAACGCTACCCAGAGCGACTTTGTGGCAACTCCCTTCTCGAAGAAAAGGAATTCCGGATAGTAGGAGCCGGCGGCGCTGAGGAAGAAGCAGATGCCGGCCACGAAAAGCGAACGCTTGCGGCCGAGCCTGCCGGCCATCAGACCGGAGATTGCGCTTCCGATTATGCAGCCTATCAGCGCACTGGAAGAAGTGAAACCGTGGAGAAAATCGGTGTAGTCGAAATCCGATGCTCCGGAGAAAAACGCCTGCAGGCCGCGCTCTGCGCCGGAAATCACTGCGGTGTCATATCCGAACAGCAGTCCGCCCAGGACGGCTATCAGCACTATCCCGAACAGATATGCTCTTGAACCTTTCTCTGCCATATGGACTACAGTTTAAGATCAAACGGAGAAACGGGCAGGCCTTCCACATTGTGGAGGTTGCCGGGAACGAAATCACCCCAGCCGTAGCGAACCTCGCTGGGTTCCGGAACTTCGGCGCAACTTATGTGAAGGATGCCGCCCCATTCGCACCATAATTCGGTGACGGGATGGAAGACGCCGTCCGGGCCGCAGATCTCCAAGCCTTCGATGCCCCTCTCGCGGTCCACTCCGTTAGAGCAGTTGGAAAGCTTAAGGAGCACCTCTCCGCCCTTGACGGAAACCTCCGCGACCTCGGGGGAGTAGCAGGCGATAGTCTCGAATCCATAGTCGCGGTTCAGCGCAAGATATGCGAGCCTCTCGCCGACCTGCCTCTTCTGGCAGGGATGGATCTGACCAGTCTCATAGGGGTAGACCAGGTCGTTGGTGACCACAATTCCGCCGTTCTTGATGCTGGCGGCGCAGTCGTGCTGGGCCTTGCGAAGTGCGGGCGCACTTCCGCCGTAGCCCACCCAGGGCGCGATTTCGCACTGGTAGAAGGGCATGGAGGCATCCTTGTCTCCCCAGTCTTCGCGCCAGCGCTCAATGAGCCTGCTCATCCTCTGGACAAACACATCGTCGTGGCCAACGTTCGAGCAGCCCTGATACCAGATGAAACCCTTCGCGGTGTAGCCCTGCATAGGGCGCTGCATGGAGTTGTACATCCTGAACGGATTGTGGTAGTGGTTGTTCTCTATTCTTTCAAGCGGTTCGCCGTATTCCTCCAGTATCTCTTTAGGCAGCCAGCTTTCCACACGGGTGCCGCCATAGGGGAAGGCGACTATTCCGACGGGGACGTCCAGCACGCTGTTGAGCTCGCGGGCGAAGAAAAACGCCGTGGCGCTCATCCAGAGTATGCCCCTTGGATTGGCTTTCTGCCAGCCGCTGTGCTTCCTCACATCGTCCAGAGGCTCGTCCGACTGGTCCTGAGAGACCGAGAACATCCTCACTTTGTCGTCCAGCCTGGCGTTTGCGATTATCTCGGCCGAGCCTTCCACTGGACAGTTGAAGTAGCCGCGTACGGGCATCTCCATATTGGACTGTCCGCTCGCGATCCACACTTCGCCAATGAGCACATCCTTGATGGTCAGTTTGCCGCCGTCGCCCTCCACCTTGACTTCGTATTTCTGGTAAGAAGCGGCGGGGGTGTGGACATAGACCTTCCAGACTCCCTTGGAATCTGCCGTTGCTTTGTAGGTCTTGCCGTCCCAGCTTGTGCGGACCTTGACGGCCGCATCCGGGCTGGAGTGGCCCCAAATGACAGGATTCGCCTTCTGCTGAAGGACCATTCCGTCCGAGCAGGGCTCTTTGACCGACAGTTTTGCAAATGCGCTGAATGAGAGAAGCAGCAGCGCCGCTGCCATAAGTATGCGTTTCATATTACTGGAAATTCAATGTGGTTTCAGTGCCGTCGTAGGCAATGGCTGCCTCGCGGATTCCGAGAGGGGAGACTACTTTCACCGTGAAGACGCGAGTTTTCGGCATGCCCTTGAACTTGCCTTCGCGGGCGCAGACGGTGAAGCTGCGGCCGGCTTCGTTCCATTCGAAGCCTATCCGGCTGAATTTGCCCTTTTCGTAGTTGTAGTTGGTGCCTTCGTCTTCGTAGAGGCTGTAGGATGCGTCCTTGCCGGTGAAGACCATTATCGTGAGGTCGTCCTGAGGCTCGGCCGTGCTTTCCACGGCCTCGCCCATGGGCACGATCTGTCCGGAACGCCAGTAGCGCGGGCAGTACTCGTAGGGGGCCGGGGCCATTATTATCTTGCCGCCGCGGTAGCAGCGGAAGTTGTCGTTGGCGTCGTACCAGTCAGCTCCGGTGGGGAGGTAGACCTGGCGGCTGCGCGCCTGATAGGTGTAGACCGGGCAGACCAGGATCGCGTCGCCGAACATGAACTCGTCGCTGATGGTGCGGGCGCGCGAATCGTCGGTGAAGTCCATCACCAGCGGGCGCATGATTGTGTAGTCGTCGAAATGCACGCGCGCGGCCATTGTGTAGATGTAGGGCATCAACTGGTAGCGCAGACGGTCCGCGGCCAGAATCGCTTCGTAGGTGGGGCTGCCTTCGGCATCCACGAACCAGGGCTCGCGTTCGGGCCACTGTCCGTGGGCGCGGTAGAGCGGGCAGAACACGCCCCATTCGTGCCAGCGGGCCTGCATCTCGCGCCATTCCACCAGGTCTTCGGTGACCTGGCCGGTGCCGTTGAAGAGGGTCTGGGCCTGCATGAAGCGCTTCTCCACACTGAAACCGCCTATGTCCTGGCCCCAGAACGGGATGCCGGAGATGCTGTAGTTCAGGCCGGCGCTTATCTGCGCCTTCATGTCCTCCCAGCGGGTGCCGATGTCGCCGCTCCAGCTGGCTGTGCTGTAGCGCTGGAGGCCGGCGAAGCCGTTGCGGGTGAGAAGGAAGACGCGGCGGTTGTCGCGGGTAGCGCGCTGACCTTCATAGATCGCCTGCGCGTTCATCAGCGCGTAGGCGTTGAAATATTTGGCCGACGGGCCGAGGGCGGTGGGGCCGCACATGGCCTTGCGGTAGTCCATATCCGTGCAGTCGTGGATGTTGGGCTCGCTCGCGTCCATCCACCAGCTGTCCACTTTCAGACCGTAGAGATGGTCTTTCATCTGCTTCCAGAAGAGCTTGCGGGCGCCGGGGGAGTAGGCGTCGTAGAACGATTGCTGGTAGCCCAGCCAGTCCACGACGCTGTCGCGCACGGGAGTCTGGTAGATCCAGCCCTTCGCGTCCAGTTCGGCGAAATGTTCCGTGCCCACATAGAACTTCGGCCAAACGGAAATCATATAGCGTCCGTTCATGGAGTGGATGTCCTTTACCATCTTCTTCGGGTCGGGGAAGCGCTTGCGGTCGAATTCGTGGCTGCCCCATTTGTCATCCTCCCAGTACTGCCAGTCCTGGACTATGTTGTCGATGGGGATGTGGCGCTTGCGGAATTCGGCTAGGGTGCCCACTATCTGGTCCTGGGTGGTGTAGCGCTCGCGGCTCTGCCAGTAGCCCATTGCCCACTTGGGGACTATGGGCGCTTTGCCGGTGAGGGTGCGGTAGCCGCTGATGACTCCGTCCATGCTGTCGCCGGCGATGAAGTAGTAGTCTATCTGGTCCTGCATCTCGCCCCACCACTGCATGGCCGACTGGGCAGCCGGGTCCACGGGGGAGAGCACGCGCAGCGCGCAATAGCTCACTCTGCCGTCCGGGATCCATTCGATGCGGATGGGCACCTGCTTGCCGGCCTCCATCCTGAGCTCGAACTTGCGGCCGTTCGGGTTCCAGGCGGTGCGCCAGATTTCCGGCATTACCTGCCTGTCTCCGGTGTAGACTTTCACATATCCCGCATAGTAGAGATAGAAGCGGAAAATGCCGCTCTCGGAGGGCTCCAGCGTGCCTTCGTAGATCACACGAGAACCGTCGAATTCGAAGCCCTCGGGGGCGTTCATGACGCGGTCACACTGCGGGGTGCGGAGATATTCCTGGGCGAGGGAGGTCTCCCTGCGCGTGAGGATCTCGCCGCGGGCGGGGATGTAGGTTCCGGTGAGCGCTCCCGCCAGGCCGTCTTTGTCGCGCAGGGTGAACACCTCGCCAAGCTGGGCGTAAGGCCTCGGGTCGCCCCAGCGGCAGAAACTATAGCTGTCCCAGAGGATGCCATACTTCCTGGAAGACAGGACGAAGGGGACGCTTATTTTGGTGTTGTACTGGTAGAGTTCTTCATTGCGGCCTTTCCAGTCCCATTCGTCGGCCTGGTACTGTCCCAGACCGTAGAAACCTTCTTCCTGGGGAACGAAGGTCTGGCGGACTGTGTAGCCTTTGGTCCCGTCCACTTCGATGGGCCTGAAGCTGCGGCCGTTTTCGCTCAGGATGACATTCCCGGTGCTGTCCGAGAAGCTGACGAAGCCTGTCCTGCGGTCCACTGTGGCAGTGATTTCGCCCGTGCTGAGGGAAACCAGATTGCCATCGCGCGTGATAACGGCTCCCTTGAAGGATTTCCGGGGGATGACGCAGAGGCTTTTCGCGCTGGAGAAGCGGCTCCAGCGGGGCACTGCGCTGACCCTGATGATGCTTGGAGTCTCGGCCTGCAGCCGGACTTTCAAGCCGTCGCCGGTGCGCACCGTCACACTGCTCTCCGTGCAGGAGAACAGCAGCAGGACGGCGAGAAGCGGCGCGGCCGTTCTGATAAGACGTTTCATTATTTAAATGAGGCCGAGGAGTTTGTCGCGGCTCAGGAGGCAGTTGCCGACTCCGGCGGCTTTCGCCCCGAGCTTGGAGAACTTGAATTTCGTGTCCGAACTGACTTTGGTGAGCGAGAAACGGTTCACTGCAGTCTTCACGGGCAGCATCAGGTAGTCTTTTCCGACTATCAGGCGGCCGCCAATTATCACGAGTCCGGGGTTGAAGATATTGATCACGCCCGCGAGGCCGCGTCCGAGGGTGGCTCCCACTTCTTCGATTCCTTCGATGGCGAGAACGTCCTCCTCTTCCACTGCCTTCAGGATGTCCTTCAGGTGCAGGTCTCCGTGGGCTTCGTAGATAGGGGCCAGAGAAGATTTGCGGCCTTCTTTAAGACGCTCTATTATCATCCTGTGAAGCGCGCTGCCGGAGGCTCCGGTCTCCAGACAACCCACCTTGCCGCAGCGGCAGATCAGGTTGTTGGTAAGGACGGGGAAGTGTCCGATTTCTCCTGAGAAACCGGATTTGCCGTAGAAGAGCTTGCCTTCCAGGATCATTCCCATTCCGAGTCCCCAGCTGAGGTTCACGAAGATGACGTCTTTCTCGCGGCCGGGGCCCAGGTTCATGTACTCGCCGTAGGTCATGGCGCGGGAGTCGTTCTCGATCGTGACGGGCACTCCGAGCTGCTGCTCGAAGAGATCTTTCATGGGGATGTCGTCGCTGACGAAATAGGTGAGGGAATAGCCTTTTTCAGGGTTCACACGGCCGGAGAGAGACACTCCCACTCCGAGCACGTCGCTCCAATGGACATTCGCTCCTCCGACTTCTTCCTTGATCCTGAGGCAGATATTCTTGAATGATTCGGCATTTGCTTCCAGGACGAAGGGGATGTCCTGGATGAAGCGGATGAGGTTTCCCTTGAAATCGCAGATGGCGATGTGGAAGTGCTGGCGGGCAACATCCACTCCCACGAAATATCCCGCTTCAGGGTTCAGGCCGTAAGTACTGGGGCGGCGTCCGCCCTTGGTCCCTACCTTGCCTTCGTCCTGGATGAGGCCGTCGGCAATCATCTCCGATATTATTTTCGTGATGGTGGGCACGCTGGTGTCCAGATCGCGGCTGAAATCGGAAATGCTGTAGGTTCCGTTTTCGATGCAGAGGCGCAAGATATCTTTCTTGAGCTGTGCATTCTTGCTGTCTTCCGTAACTAGTCTTGCTGTCATCGGTTTATAATGTTCTATTGCGACAAATTTATAAAATAAAATGCGTATATTTGGAGGTTGTTTAAAAATTTTTTGAAATTATTTAAAAATGGCGAAGGGGAAAGTAAGAAAAATCAATAAAGGAACGCGGATGGGAATGCGCGGCAAGCTTATTCTCAGCCTCGGCGCGATTGCGGCCGTTCTGCTTCTCTCCAGCGTTATCTCCGTGCTGGAGTACAGCAAGATGAGTTCGTATGTGTCTGACCTCATCGCCAAAGACATAAACAGCATCAACGACGCCAGGCGTCTAGGCGAGGCCGCAGAGGAGTATAACCTCGCGATTCTGGCCGCTATCGGAGACGGTTCAGTGACCGAACTCCCGGATTTCGACGCCATGGCCTTCATGCAGAAATGCGACAGCCTGAGCGCTGCCTTTACCGGCACTTCCGAACTCGCGGATTCCGTGAAGTATGCTTATTCCGCCTACATGCTGACTTCCCTGGAACTCGGCTATGTCATCAAGGCGGATTTCATCAACACCAGAGACTGGTACTTCAACCGCCTTCAGCCGCGCTTCGGCAGGCTCCGCGGAGATATAGACAACCTCAGTCTCGCAATCTACGACGACCTCCGCTCGAATTCTGAGAATATGGACAGCAGCCTGTACCGCAGCATTATTCCGGGTATAGTCGCGGTGGGAGTGGGACTGCTTCTGGTGGTGATGCTCCTTCTGTTCATGCTCTCGTACTATGTCAAACCGACATATCAGATGGTGGCCGGCCTGAATGCCTACCGCTCGTACAACAAGAGATACAACGTCAGCTTCGACGGAGACGACCAGCTCAAGGAAATCAACGACGGTATAGCGGAGCTGACATCTGAAAACCAGACTCTCCGCAAAAGGATAGTGGATCTGAAGAATGAACCTAAAGGCAATCAGTAGGAATGTGGGCTATGCGTTGCTGGTCAGCGCATTGTTCATGCTTCTCGCTCTGTTCGTGTCCTGGGGGACGGACGACGGAGCGCAGACGGGCCTTTTCATCAGTTTCCTGATCACCTTCATCTCGGGCGTTTTCCCTTTCATCTTCGTGAGGGGAGTCCAGCCCATCACCATCAAGGACGGCTACATGATAATAGTCATATCCTGGCTGCTGTCCTTTATCTTCGGAATGCTGCCCTATGCCCTGTGGGGTGATCCTTTCACCCTCGCGAACGCGTGGTTTGAAAGCGTTTCGGGCTTCACCGCCACGGGCGCGACCGTCATTGCCGATGTGGAATCCCTGCCGCCCAGCCTGCTTTTCTGGCGCGGTGCGACACATTTCATCGGAGGCTTGGGAGTCACCGTATTCCTTCTTCTTCTGATACCCACCGCGAGCCCTATCAGATCGCGTCTTACGAATATGGAACTGTCTTCGCTCTCGAAATCGAGCTATTCCGCCCGCTCGGGAAAGACGGTCTTCATTTTCACCTACATCTACCTCGGCATCTTCGTGCTCTCTCTCGTGAGCTATCTGCTCGCCGGGATGCAGCCTCTGGATGCCGTGTGCCAGGCTTTCAGCGTCAGTGCCACGGGCGGTTTCAGCACCCGCAACGCCTCGATTCTGGGCTTCCATTCGACTCTGATCGAGGGCCTGACGATGGTCTTCATGCTGCTGTCTTCGCTGCATTTCGGCCTGCTTTTCCTGTCTGTGGTGAACCGTTCGCTGAAGCCGCTGAATAACCCGGTGCTGAAGTTCTACCTGGTCGCCGTGTTCGCGGTTTCGATAATCACCGGCATCTCGCTCAAGTTCAGCGGCACGATTCCGTCGCTGGGAAGGGCGATGTGGTGCGGAGCATTCCAGACCATCAGCACCGTCACCACGACCGGATTCGCGATAGCGGACAACTCCGTGTTCCCGATGTGGACTAATGTCCTGCTGCTTGCGATGGCCGTTATGTGCGGCTGCGCAGGTTCCACCTCCGGCGGTATCAAGGCGGACCGCGTGTTCATCCTTTTCAAGACTATCGGCCGCCAGATAGGCAAGACCCTCCACCCGAACCTCGTGAACGAGGTGAAGGTGGGCTCGCGCGTCCTGCACGAAGAAGAGGTGGCTCAGTACCTGCTCTATATCGCATTCTACGGCGTGATGCTCGTGGTCTCCACCGTCATCGCGCTGTGCCTCGGACTTGGAGCCGAGAGCGCATTCTCAGGTTCGGTGGTCTCGCTCAGCAACGTGGGACCGGCGATAGGCGAGATAGGCTCTATGGGCAACTACGGCGCCCTTTCGAACAGCGCAAAATTCCTGTTTGCGTTCGACATGTTCCTCGGCCGTGTGGAAATCTATCCGATAGTCGCGGTAGTGGCGATGATCTTCGACCGCCACAGGAGGTAGCGCGATGGCGGACAGGGCTGCTTTTCTTTCGGGCGAATTCCTCAGGAATTTTGGTTATGAACCCACCCCATGCCAGGAAAACCTTTTCCGCGAGGTGGGGGAGTTTCTCACATCCGACGACGGAGACATCCTGGTGGTGAACGGCTATGCCGGCACGGGCAAGACCTCCGCGATAGCAGCCGTGATCGGCGCTCTGCGCGGTCTGGGCGTGAGTTCAGTGCTGTTGGCTCCTACCGGCCGTGCGGCCAAGGTGCTATCTTCGTTTGCCGGCGCTCCGGCGCAGACTATCCATAAAGCTATCTACAGGCAGAAAAGCGTGGGCTCGGACGGCTACGGTCAGTTCTCCCTCTCGCCGAACAAGGCGAAGGGCACGTTGTTCGTGGTGGACGAAGCCTCGCTGATAGGGATCGAGACCGGCGACGCTCCCGGGCAGACCAATTTCGGCACCGGCAATCTGCTGGAAGACCTGATAGGCTTCGTCAGGAGCGGCACGGACTGCCGTCTGATCCTGATCGGCGACGCGGCGCAGCTGCCCCCGGTGGGCATGGACGAGAGTCCGGCGCTTTCCCCGGACTATATGGCCGGTTTCGGCGGTGTGCGGTTCACTACCATCACCACCGTGGTCCGGCAGGCGCAGACTTCCGGCATCCTTATGAACGCCACCTCGCTGCGTCAAAACCTGAATGCCGGCGTGGTCAAGCTTAGACTGAGCGGCTACAAAGACATCGAGCGCATAGGCGGGGAAGAGCTGATAGAAAAGATAGGCTGGGCCTATGACCACTACGGCGAGGACGAGACCATCATCCTCTGCCGCTCTAACAAAAGGGCAATCAGGTACAATCTGGGCATACGCACTACAGTCCAGTTCAAGGAAGAACGCCTTATCCGCGGAGACAAGCTGATGATAGTGAAGAACTGTTACCAGTTCCTGAATGAAGACTCTCCGATGGGATATATAGCAAACGGCGACATAGCCGAACTGGTGCGAATCAGGGGCTTCGAAGACCGCTACAGCCTTCATTTCGCCGAAGCGACTTTGAGATTCCCGGACTACGCGGACGAGCAGATCACGGCGAAGGTCTGCCTGGACACCCTCGAATCCGAGTCCGCATCGCTGACATATGAGCAGCAAAACGCTCTTTATCAGGGAGTTAACGAGGACTATCAGGACATTGCATCCAAGCGGAAACGCTGGGAGGCGGTGCGCGAAGATCCCTACTTCAATGCACTTCAGCTCAAATACGCCCAGGCCGTCACCTGCCACAAATCCCAGGGCGGCCAGTGGAAGTGCGTGTTCATAGACTGTCCGTTCTGGCTGGAAGAGCAGACTCCGGACGATCTTAAGTGGCTCTACACGGCGCTGACCAGGGCCGTGGAGAAAGTGTATCTGGTCAATTTTCCCGACAGGTTTTTCGTGAAATGAAACGTTTGATACTGCTGTTTGCGGCGAGCCTTTTCGCTTTCTGCGCCCTCGCCCAGGAAACCAATCCTACATATTCTCCCGATTCCACTCTGGTGGCATTCACATCCGGCGGCGATCTCTTTGTCCGCCCGGTGGCGGGAGGGGAGGCCGTGCGTCTTACGGACGACGGCTCGGACGTCATCCTGAACGGCTACGCATCCTGGGTCTACTACGAAGAGATCTTCGGTCGCTCGTCCAGGTACAAGGCCTTCTGGTGGAGCCCGGACTCACGCAAACTGGCGTTCTACCGCTTTGACAATTCGGTGGTTCGGATGTTTCCGATCTATTCGCCCTACGGCTCGAAGGGGGGCAGCCTGAGCGAAACCCGCTATCCGCTAGCAGGCGACCCCAACCCTGCGGTTAGGGTGGGAATAGTGTCATTGGATGAGCCCTCCAAGATAGTCTGGGCGGATTTCGACGAGGCTGAGGACCAGTATTTCGGCACTCCTTTCTGGGGCGCGGACAGCAAGCAGCTTTTCGTGCAGCGCGAGCCGCGGGTGCAGCAGGAACTCGAGCTGTTCGCCGTGGACGCGGCCGACGGCTCCAAGACCCTGATCTACCACGAGACTTACCCCACCTGGCTGGACTGGATGCAGGACATGCTCTTCACCCGCGAGGGCCTCTACATGTCCCGCGCGTTCGAGACCGGCTGGCAGCAGATCTACTTCCTTTCCTACGACGGCAAGACCCTCAGACGTCTGACTTCGGGCGTGAACTGGCGCATCTCGCTGCTCGACGTGGACGAGAAATCGGGCACCGTCTATTTCACGTCTTACCGCGATTCGGACGTGCATCCCTGCCTCTACAGCGTGGACCGCAAGGGGCGCCAGAGGCTGCTCTCGGACCCGGACCGCGCGGTGATCGTCATCTCGCTGGACCTGCGCGCGAAGAAGGCGGAAGCCATTTATTCGGACATCAACTCGGACTGGGCTCCCTACACGATCGATCTGCGCAAGGCGCTGTCCAAGCCGGATGGCGTGCAGCCCGCCGAAGCGCCTGAACCCGGGCCGCGCTTCGAGATAGTCTACGCCGAGATGTCCGACGGGCAGAAAGTGCCGGCCGCAATCGCGCTGCCCAGGGACTTCGACCCTTCGAAGAAGTACCCGGTGGTGATGGAAATCTACGGCGGGCCGGACAACCCCTACGTCCGCGATTTCAAGCGCAGGGCGAACCCCATGCTCGAGTGGTTCTGGGAGAACGGCGTGATCCGCGCGATCGTGGACACGCGCGCCGCCGGCCACAACGGCCGCAAGGGCACGGACCTGGTCTACCGCGATGTGGTGAGTGTGCCGGTCCAGGACGCCTGCACCTGGGCCCGCTGGCTCGGGGCGCTGCCTTATGTGGATGCTGAGCGCATCGGAATCGAGGGCTTCTCCTTCGGAGGCACGATGACCGCGATGCTGGTGATGAACCACCCGGACCTCTTCCGCTGCGGAGTGGCCGGAGGGGGAGTCTACGACTGGGTGCTCTACGACTCACATTACACCGAGCGCTTCATGGACACTCCGGAGCGCAATCCGGAGGGCTATGCCAGGGCCCGTGTGCTGAACTATGTCCGTAACTACGATCCTTCCCGTTCGAGGCTGAAGCTGACCCACGGCACCGGCGACGACAATGTGCACCTGCAGAATACTTTGCTTCTGGTGGATTCGCTTCAGAGAAACGGCAAGCAGTTCGACCTTATGCTCTATCCGGACGGCATGCACGGCTACCGCGGCGAGCAGAGCCTGCACGACAACGAAGCGGATCGCGAGTTCTGGACCCGCTATCTCCTTAACCCTTAGTTTCCGGCTTTCGGCGAGTTTTTGCCCTATTTCTCGCCGTTTGGACAGTTTTTGCCCATTTTGGCGAGATTTTACCCGATTTCTCGCCGGGCAATTATGAGTTTTCGGGTGGGACCAATTTGAAGGTCTATCGTAACTGCGAAGATGTGGGTGTCGGCCGAAGGCCGGACTCCCAGCCGCGAGCGCAACTCGTCCGAACTGATGGGCACATTGCGTGCCGATACCTCTGCTTCCGGGTATTTTGCCACGCATGCTTTCATCCCCGCTTTATTCAGATCGAACACATCGAGAATCTCGTAGCTCTTTCCGAAAGAGCAGGGCTTATCACTCAGATAAAGGTGAGTGGAAGGTGCCAGTTTCGTAAGTCCAAGCCGCTTGCAGATCAGCTTGAAAGCGCCGGCTTTAGTAAGGGCGGGATCCGGCTCGAACAAATAATGCAAGTCGTTGAGATTCAGGGGATAAGCGGCCTGAGCATCGCGCTCTTCTTCCGGCAGGAAGACCAGCGCGTCTTTAAGATTGGTGACAATGATTCGGGTGGACTCGTTGTCCTCGCGGGTGAGGAGCAGAAGCAGTTCCTTGACTTCGCCTTTCAGGCTGACTACGTGCAGTTCGCGGAGTTTTGCGCCGAAGCGTTCGCGCAGCATGGTCGGGTCGGCCATGGGGGAGAGTTTGATAAGAATCTTCGGGGCCTTGGCGAGCAGGTCCGGAAGCAGCTTCAGCACGTCCGGGCGGCAATCCTCGACCAGGAAAACTTTCTTACCCACATCGTCTCTTCTGGCCGGATCCAGATAGATCGCATCCACTGCCGGAAGAGTCTTGATGCGGTCTTCCGCATACTGAAGGCTGAATATGACGTTTGTGACTCCGAGGGCTTTGAAGTTTTTCTCGGTCGCCTTCAGGAGGCTGTCTTTTATTTCGTTATGGTAGACTTTTTCAGCTGTCCGGGAAAAAGCCCAGCTATCCACTCCGAGACCTCCGGTCAGATCGGCGATGGTCTTGCAGTTTCTCAGAAGCCCCGCTTTGTAGATGGCTGTAGCAGACGACGAACACTGCTCCGAACTCAGCCTGTCCGGAACTTCGACCCATTCCAGACACTTCCACTCCGGCACCTTCGACAAAACCCTCGAACTGGCCTCGGCCAGCTCCGCCGCCATTATTTCCGCGAACGTCTTTTTCATTAAGACAAAAATATTTAAATTTGAAAACTAAAACAAAAACTAACTAACCGATAATATGGCAGATTATAAAACTATCGCGCAGTCGTGGCTCTCTGAGGAGTTCGACGAGCAGACCCGAAAGGAAGTCAAGGAATTGATGGCAGGGGATCCTGTCGCTTTGGAGGATGCCTTCTACCGTAATCTGGAGTTCGGCACCGGCGGCCTTCGCGGCATAATGGGCGCTGGAACAAACAGAATGAACAAGTACACGGTGGGAATGGCCACCCAGGGCCTTGCGAACTACATTCTGGCGAATGTCAAGGGCTCCGACATCAAGGTGTGCATCTCGTTCGACAGCCGTAACAACAGCCGCGAGTTCGCCCGCATCACGGCGGACGTCCTGAGTGCGAACGGCCTGCACGTTTATCTTTTCGACGACATCCGCCCGACTCCCGAACTGTCCTACAGCATCCGTCTCAAGGGCGCGACAGCCGGCGTGATGGTCACAGCCTCGCACAATCCGAAGGAGTACAACGGCTACAAAGTCTTCTGGTCGGACGGCGGTCAGATCACCTCTCCCGTGGACAAGGACATAGTCGCCGAAGTGGCGAAGATCACATCCCCCTCGCAGGTGAAGTTCAAACCCGGCGCAGGAGCGGGGAAGATAGAGATGATGGGCGCAGCCGAGGACGAGTGCTATCTGCGCGACATCCTCTCGCTGACTCTCAGCAAGGACATCTGCCGTAAGCATGCCGGCTTCAAGTTCGTCTACACCCCGCTTCACGGCTGCGGTGTCCGTCTCGTTCCCGAGACCCTCAAGCGTCTCGGCTTCGAGAACGTGATCCACGTCCCCGAGCAGGATGTCTCGGACGGTAATTTCCCCACCGTGATGTCCCCGAACCCGGAGGAGCCTTCAGCCCTGAAGATGGCTATCGCCAAGGCCGACGAGACTGGTGCGGACATAGTTATCGCGACCGACCCGGATGCGGACCGTATGGGAATTGCAGTGAGAGACGACGAAGGCAAGATGGTGCTCTTCAACGGTAACCAGACTGCATCTTTGATGACTTACTACATCCTCAGCCGCCGCAAGGAGCTCGGAACCCTCGGCGCAGGAAAATATGTGGTCAAGACTATAGTTACCACGGAGCTTATCCGCGAAATCTGCGAGAGCTTCGGAATTCCGGTCTACAACGTCCTGACCGGCTTCAAGTACATCGCCGAGGTGGTCAAGCGCAACGAAAAAGACGGCGAGTTCGTCTGCGGAGGCGAGGAGAGCTACGGCTTCAATGTAGGCCAGTTCGTTCGCGACAAGGACGCGCAGATCGCGTCCGCGATGGTGGCTGAAGCCGCAGCCTGGGCGGCCGAGCAGGGTCTGACGCTGTATCAGCTGATGCAGAAGATCTACAAAGAGTACGGCTACCGCAAGGAAGGCCTTGTGTCCGTGGTCCGCAAGGGCAAGAGCGGCCAGGAAGAGATCGCCGCGATCATGGCCGGTCTCAGGGCCGATCCTCCGAAGGATCTGTGCGGCAGCCCGGTGACGAAGGTGATAGATTATCTGGAGCCCGAGAAGACCGGCCAGCCGAAATCGAACGTCCTGCAGTTCTTCGACGAAGCAGGCGATGTGGTGAGCGTGCGTCCTTCCGGAACGGAGCCCAAGATCAAGTTCTATTTCGGGGCGAAGGGAGCGGATGCGGACGACAAGATCGCTGCCCTCAAGGCTCAGTTCTGCAGCTAGGCCTTATAAGACTTACAGAATTCTTTCAGCGCGCACTCTCCGCAACGGGGGGTGCGTGCCGTGCATATATAGCGGCCGTGCAGAATCAGCCAGTGGTGCGCCACCGGCCGCTGCTCGGGGGCGATGTGCGCTTCCAGGTCGCGTTCCACGGCCTCCGGGGTCTTGCCGTCGGACAGGCCGAGCCTGCGGGCCACCCTGAAAACGTGCGTGTCCACGGCGATCACCGGCTTGTCGTAGACTATGGAGGCGACCACATTCGCGGTCTTGCGGCCCACTCCGGGCAGGCTCATCAGTTCGTCTATGTCCGAGGGCACCTGCCCGCCATAGACGTCCCTCAGCCTTTGGGCCATGCCCACCAGATGGGCGGCCTTGCTGTTCGGGTAGGAGACGGACTTTATTATTTCGTAGACCTCTTCGGGCGCGGCGGCGGCGAGCCGGTCCACGTCCGGGTAGCGCTCGAACAGCGCCGGGGTGACCATGTTCACCCGCTTGTCCGTGCACTGGGCGGACAGGACGACCGCGCAGATCAGCTGGTAGGGGCTGCGGAAATCGAGCTCGGACTGGGCGTTCGGGGCGTTCTGCGCGAACCAGCGGACTATCGCTTCGTAGCGGGCTTTCCGGGTCATAACGAGATGCTGAGGTCTATCGCTGCGTCCGAGCGGCTGATCTCCCGGCAGTGCTCGTCTGCGCAGACGAACACCCTTCCCGGGTAGTTCTCGAAGATGTTGCGGTCGTGTGTGACTATCACCACGGCGGTGCCGAAGGATTCGTTCAGCTTGCGGAAGAGTTTCATGATGCCGTCCGCAGTCTCGGAGTCCAAGTTTCCGGTGGGTTCGTCGGCCAGAATGATTTCCGGCCAGTTGAGGATTGCGCGGGCGATCGCGACTCGCTGCTGCTCGCCTCCTGAGAGCTGGTGGGGCATTTTGTGCCCTTTGGTCTCCATGCCCACCTCGTTGAGGACTTCCTCGATGCGCTTTTCAGTGGCGGGGCCTTTCTTCCAGCCGGTGGCGGTGAGGACGAACTCCAGATTGTCGTGGACGCTTCTGTCCGTCAGGAGCATGAAGTCCTGGAAGACCACTCCGCATTTTCTGCGGAGCAGGGGAATGTCTCTCGTGCGGAGGTTATGGACTCTGAAACCGCAGACGTCGCATTTGCCTTTCTCGAGGGGATATTCGGCAATGAATGTCTTGATAATCGAGGTCTTTCCGGAGCCGACTTTGCCTACTATGTAGACGAAATCTCCGGGGTAAATGTCCATGTCCACATCATAGAGGACAGTCTCGTCTCCGCCTTTTATGTCGGCGTTTCTGAGAGTAATCAGAGCTTCCTTGTCCTGGACCATCAAAAAGTGAATTTTTTGTAGTGAAACACTACAAATATAGCGAGAAATTTAGTAAATTTGACGGATTTAAAACGTTAATAATTTTTTACTCAAACATATGAGGGTTTTCCCGCTCCTAAAGTTTGCCGTTCTGACGGCAGTTCTCGCTCTCCTGAGTATGCCCGTTGCCTTTTCCAGGGACACTAAAGCATACAAAACCGCATTGGATATGTACCGCCACGGCATGTACGAACGGGCGATGTCCCTGTTCGAGCAGCAGGCCGGAGACGATCTGTGCGAAGACTATGCCCTCCTCTGCGCCGTGAAGCTCCGCAGCAGGAACTGCGGCCGCAGGGTGGAGTCTATGGACGCCGCGCATCCGAAGACTATGATCAACTCCGCAGTGCATTATGAGTATGCACTCCTTCTGTTCGACGAAGGAGAGTATGCGAAGGCAGGCGAAGAGTTCGCGAAGGTGAGCAAGACGCGTCTGAGCAGGGCTGAGCTCAGCGAGTACTGGTACAAAAAAGGCTTTGCGGCCTACAATGCCGGCAATGTGGCGGAAGCAGAGGAGAGTTTCCTCGAGTGCACCGGCCGCGAATCGCAGTATCTGAATCCCGCCCGCTTTGCCCTGGGCAGCATAGCCTACGGAAGAAGCGATTTCGAAAAGGCCGCCTCGTGGTTCGATCTGACGAAGACGGACGAGCGCTTCAGGGTGCTCAGCGAGTTCTATCTGGTAGACTGCCACTTCATGATGAAGGACTACTCCTACGTGGTCACGAACGGCGAGAAGATCTTCCCGGAGCTCACTCCTGAGAGCAAGCAGCACATGTCCAGGCTCCTGTCCGAGTCTTATCTGGTGGCCGGAGATGCAGGAAAGGCCAGGGAGTATCTGGGCTGGGAGAACATCTCTTCAGGTTCCAGCTCCGATTATTTCCACGCCGGCTCGGTGTATTACGCTCTGGGAGACTACCAGAATGCGGTGAAGTACTTCGAGCAGATGACTGACAAGACGGACAGCATAGGACAGATCGCATCCTATCAGCTGGGACACTCATACATCAAGCTCAAGAACAAGGTGAAGGCGATGGCCTGCTTCAAGGACGCATCGTCCAAGGACTACGACGACGTCATCAAGGAAGACGCCTTCTTCAACTACGCCAAGTTAGCCTTCGACCTGGACGGCAACGATTCAGTGTTCGCGGATTACATTGCGAAGTACAACACATCCCGCAAGGGCGAGATGATCTACGACTATCTGGCGATGTCCTCGCTGCGCAAGCGCGACTACTCAGCCGCGGTGGAGGCGTACGACAATATAGACGAGCTGACGGACGTCCAGAAGATTAACTACGTCAAAGCCAATTACCTGAGGGCTGAGCAGCTCCTCAGAGGCGGAGCGTATAAGGACGCCGTGCGTTACCTCAAGGCCGCTTCGGCCTATTACTTCCCGAAGAGCGACCGCTTCAACCAGCTCTGCAGGTACACATTGGCCGAGACCTATTTCCGCACGGAAGATTACAAAGAGGCCCTTAAGGTCTACACCGATCTGTATAACCTTTCGGCTCTGGACGGACGCCAGGAAGGGAAGCTGATCCCCTACGGAATCGCTTACACTCATTTCAAGCAAGGGGACTACGCCAATGCGGCGAAGTGGTTCGACACCTACATAAAGAGCAAGGACTCCTTCGCGAGAGCGGACGCTCTGCTCAGGCGTGCGGACTGCGATTTCGCCCGCAAGGACTATTCCGGCGCCGCCGCGAACTACCAGGCCTACATAAACGAAAATCCTTCCTCCACGGACATTTACCCGTACTATCATCAGGGCGTAGCCTACGGCCTGGTGGGGGACAAGGCCCGCAAGGTGAAGGCCCTCTCGATGGTGAAGAGCGCCGTTCCCGCCAGCAAGTACTACAATCAGGCGATGTATGAGCTCGGAAGGGCCTACAACGAAGTCGGCGACGACGCTCTCGCCATCAACGCCTTCGAGACTTTGGAAGAGAACACCACGGACATGGAGTTTATCGCGAAGGCCAGGATGGGTAAGGGCATGGTCCTGAGGAACTCCTCCAAGTTCGACGAAGCCCTCGTGTGTTACAAGCAGGTGGTTTCGGACATGCCCGGGACGGAGTACTCCAACGACGCACTCCTTTCGATTCAGTCAATCTACAACGCTAAGAAGCAGCCTGAGAAGTACATAGAGTATCTGGAGGCCAATAACCTGAGCACAGGAACGAGCGATGCGGACAGGATGCAGTTGTACTACAACACAGCCGAGCAGGTTTTCCTCGCGAAGAATTACTCCGGCGCTGTGACCTCCTTCATCCGCTTCATCAGCCAGTATCCGGACGCCAAGAATGTGCCCACAGCCTACTATTACCTGGCTGAGTCGTACAAGAATCTCGGTCAGAAAGAAAAGGCCTGCGAGCACTATCGCAAGAGCATAGACGAAGGCCTGAGCGGCTCTTATGCCGAGCTGGCGATGGTCAACTACGCCTCGATTTCTTACTCTCTCGAGCATTTCGAAGACGCCTATGCGGCTTACTCTAGCCTGCTGGCCCAGAATGAAATGCTCTCCAGCAGGACGGAGGCTCTGGCCGGCCAGATGCGTTCGGCCTACCGCGCAAGAATGTACGCCGAGGCTCTCTCGTCCGCAAAGTCGGTGGAGTCCAATTCAGACACCCCGGCCCTGCGCAGGGAAGCCCAGTACATCCAGGCCAAGTCCAACCTGGTTATGAGCCGGCGCGACGAAGCCTTCAAGATCCTCAGAAAGCTTGCGGCTGAGCCCGGTACCCCGGAAGGCGCCGAGGCCCGCTATCTGATAATCCAGTCCAGTTTCGATGCCGGCGATTTCGCAGAAGTGGAGAACCAGGTCTACGATTTCGCTTCTAAGGCAGGGGACCAGTCCTACTGGCTTGCGAAGGCGTTCATAGTCCTCGGAGACTCCTTCGTGGAAAGGGGTAACATAGAGCAGGCAGTCGTCACCTACGAAAGCGTGCGCGACGGCTACACCCCTTCGGAAGAAGGAGACGACGTCCTGGACACTGTCGAACATAAACTTGCAACCCTCTGATGATGAAAAGAAATATCATACTTAGCGCAGTCCTTGCACTTGCCTGCAGCGCCGCTTTCGCCCAGACTATAAACCCGAGCGTGGAGGTCACGAACGACTTCCTCTCCTCGGTGGACGATTACAACAAACTGGGTGTGAATCCCGCGATTCCGGACTCCGTGGCCAGGTTCGACCTGAATTTCGACTACGACGTGTTCGCGAAGCCCTACAAAGGTTCATACGATTTCACCCCGTACAACATCATGTTCATCCCGCAGACCACCCGCGAAAAGCGCTCGGTCTTCTTCCTGAACATGGGAGCGGGATACACTCTTCATCCGGAACTGACGGCAGTGCTGTCTCCGCGCACGAAGGGCAAGTTCGCCATCACGGCGTATCAGAGTCTCCACGGATACATGGGCCCCTACAGGAATTTCGACAACACTATCTCCTGGGATGGGACCACATACAAGGGGCAGGACATCTCCGAACTTGCGGGCATCCAGGGAACGCTCAGGCTGGCAAAGACAGACCTGATGTTCAATGTGGCCTACAACGGCCTGTATGTGAAAGATAATTTCATCTTCGCAGGAGCATACCACGACTTCGGCGGTCAGGTCCGTATCGCATCCGCACAGTGGGCCGAGAACTTCATGGCCTACGATGTGGAGGCGCGTTACAACATGGCGGTGGAAAATGCAGGAGCGTCGCTCAAGGAGAGCAAGTTCCTCATCAAGGGAACTCTCGCACCGGTTTCTGCCATGCCGGTCGGCTTCGCGATGGACTTCAACACCGGTTACACCGGCTACTACGGCGCCCTGACATCCGCGGTCTACAACATCGCGGTGACCCCGAGGGTGGACTTCGACCTCTGGAGATTCCATTTCACCACGGGAGCCAAGTTCTCCTTCATCAACAAAATGGCCAACAACCATCTCTATGTCTACCCCCACCTGAAAGTGGACATCAAGATGATAGGGGACAAGCTGGATCTCTTTGCAGGAGTCACCGGAGGAGACGAGCTCAATTCATACTCGATGCTCAAGAGAAGGAACCACCACTTCCACTACGACGCTGCGGAAGCCTACGACGACCTGAAGTTCTCCCGTGAGAAGTACAACGCCTTCGTCGGCCTTACCGGCAGCATCAGTTCCATCTTTGAGTATGACCTCCGTTTCGGCCATGCCGCTCTCGCGGATTCTCCGCTGGACGGAATCAACAACGTAGTCAATTCGGCTGTGGTGAAGTTCAAGGACTATGATATGACCTATGGAGACTTCTCGGCAGTGCTGGACCTGCAGTCCCTCGAATTCGAGACCGGTCTGCACTACAGAAAGACAAATATTGCCCTCCAGACCGATGTGTTCGACCTCCCGGCCTTCTCGTCGGATTTCAGCGTGACCTACAACCTCCGCAGAAGAGTGTACTTCGGAGCATCCCTCGAGATGGCTCTGGCCCGCCAGATGACATCCTCGGACGCCACTCCGGTGACGTACAAACTCCCGGCATGGTATGATCTCGGCCTTTATGGAGAGTACAAGTTCAATTCGGTCCTGTCCTTGTGGGTCCGCGGAGGAAATCTCCTTAACCAGACTATCGAAAGGGTTCCGTTCATCGCGGAACACGGCGTGCACGTCACAGCCGGCCTATGCCTTAATTTCAGATAATATTTAGTAAATTCGCGCACTTTTTAATAAGCAAAACAAGATGGTAGATTCAGAAGAGATGAAGAAAGCGGAAGAACAGTATTCCGCGAACAGTATCCAGGTCCTCGAAGGTCTCGAAGCAGTCCGCAAGAGACCGTCCATGTACATAGGCGACGTCTCCGAAAGGGGATTGCATCACCTCGTCTATGAGGTGGTGGACAACTGTATAGACGAAGCGATGGCCGGGTTCTGCGACAAGATAGATGTAACTATCCTTCCCGACAACTCGATAAAGGTTGTGGACAATGGCCGCGGTATCCCCACGGGCATGCACGAAAAGGAAAAACGCTCGGCCCTCGAGGTCGTTCTCACCGTGCTCCACGCAGGTGGTAAGTTCAACAAGAACAGCTACAAAGTCTCCGGCGGTCTGCATGGAGTCGGCGTCAGCTGTGTGAACGCCCTGTCAGACCTGCTCATCGCAGAGGTCCACCGTGAAGGAAAAATCTTCAAGCAGACCTATTCGAAGGGCAAACCCACCTCGCAGGTGGAGGTCGTGGGAGAGACCGATGACACTGGAACCACCATCACCTTCCACCCGGATGCCACCATCTTCACCCAGACCATAGTCTACAAGTACGACACCCTCGCAGCGCGTCTGCGCGAGCTGTCATACCTTAACAAGGGCATCACCATCACCCTCACAGACGAGCGTGAGCTGGTGGACGAGTACACGGTGGACGAGAACGGAAACAGCAAGCCGACTGGCCGCCAGATCTATCGCACGGAGTCGTTCTACTCCGAGCTCGGCCTCAAGCAGTTCATCGGTTATCTGGATGCCGGCGCGGACACCCTCATGCCCGAACCGGTCGGTATCGCTTCGGATAAGATTATCCCGATCGACATCGCCCTGCAGTACAACACAGGCTACAGTGAGAAGATCTATTCCTACGTCAACAATATCAACACGATTGAAGGCGGCACACACCTCCAGGGCTTCAAGATGGGCCTTTCGCGCTCCCTTAAGTCCTACGCCGAGAAAAACAACCTTCTCGCAAAGCTCAAGGATCCGCTGGCTCCGGAAGACTTCCGCGAGGGCCTCACCGCCGTCATTTCAGTGAAGGTGGCCGAGCCTCAGTTCGAGGGTCAGACTAAGACCAAGCTCGGAAACACCGAGGTGACTTCAGCGGTGTCTCAGGCGACCGATGCCGCCATGAGCAACTTCCTCGAGGAGAACCCGAAGATTGCAAGGGTCATCATCGAGAAGATAGTTCTGGCCGCCACCGCCCGTAACGCAGCCCGCAAGGCCCGTGAAATGGTGCAGAGAAAGACCTATCTCGGCGGCGCCGGAATGCCCGGTAAGCTGGCAGACTGCTCGGAGCGCGATCCGGAAAAGTGCGAGCTCTTCCTCGTGGAGGGAGATTCCGCAGGCGGAACCGCCAAGCAGGGCCGCGACCGTAAGACCCAGGCCATCCTGCCGCTCCGCGGTAAGATCCTCAATGTGGAAAAAGCGGCCGTGGACCGTGCGTTCGACAGCCAGGAAATCCAGAATATCTACACCGCTCTCGGTGTGACTGTGGCCCAGGAAGACGAGACCGGCGAGAAGCATATGGATCTGAGCAAGCTCCGCTACCACAAAGTCATCATCATGACCGATGCTGATGTGGACGGATCCCACATCGCCTGCCTTATCCTGACCTTCTTCTTCCGCTACATGTTCGACCTCATCAAGAACGGATATGTGTATCTCGCCACTCCGCCGCTCTATCTCGTGAAGAAGGGCAAGGAAGAGATCTACTGCTGGACAGAAGAGCAGCGTGAGGAGGCCGCCCTGAGCCTCGGAAAGGGTTCGGACAAGGGCTACACCGTCCAGCGCTACAAAGGTCTCGGTGAGATGTCCGACGAGCAGCTCTGGGACACCACCATGAACCCGGAGAAGAGGCGTCTGCGCCAGATCACTATCGAGAATGCAGCTCAGGCCGAGCGTACCTTCTCGATGCTGATGGGAGACGATGTCCCGCCTCGTCGCCAGTTCATCGAAGAAAACGCTCACTACGCAAACATCGACGCCTAGCCGGATGAAGATATCTTTCAGACTCAAGGTCCTGTCGCCCCTCATCTTTCTGTTCGCAGTCCTTCTGGCGTTCGTGCCGAGGACGGCGAAATGGAGCTACGAATACCGCAAGGGTTCAGTGTGGCAGTATGAAACCTGCCGCGCCAGGCTGGATTTCCCCATCCTGAAGACCGAGGCCCAGAAAGCGGAAGAGGCGCTGAGGAACTCATCATCCAGCACTCCGTATTTCAAAGTCTCGGACGAACTTGCCGCAGCCAATCTTGCGAAGGCGTCCGGGCTTGACTTCCAGACCCATCCCGAGATAGAACCTGCAGTGGTGTCTTCCCTGAGAGGAATCTATGCCAAAGGAGTGATTGCGGATGCCGGCATGCCGCTTCTGGAAGGCCACGAAGTGATTTATGTCCAGCGCGATAAAAGGGCGCAGAAAGTGCCTGCATCAGAGGTCTATGGCCACGCAGCTGCGCGTACGGCGCTTCTTGCCAAGGTCTCCGAGACTTTCCCGGAGCTCGGCGTGGACTCTGTTTTGCGCGCCAGCGGCGCCTACGACCTGGTGGTTCCTAATCTTGTCTACGACGAACAGCTGACTTCGCTGGTAGGCAGTCAGACGGAAAACAAGGTCTCGGAGACTGTGGGCTTCGTCAAAGCCGGAGACGTCATCATCAACAAGGGAGATATAGTCACTGAAGAGCTGGCTCAGGTGCTGGACTCCTACAAGAAAGAGTATGAGCACAGCGTGCTCTCAGGAGGTAAAGACTGGCAGTTCTGGCTCGCAAACGTTCTGCTTTGCCTGACGATTCTGGTCTGCTTCTATTTCGCGATTCATTTCTCGAACCCTCTGGTCTTCAAGGACTACAACAGATATCTCTATATCCTGACCCTGTTCGCCCTGATGGCGGCTCTGCAGATGGTCTTCATCAGGTTCTGGCCCAGATGGCTGCTTCTGGTGCCGTTCCCGGTGTTCGCCCTCTATCTGAAGGCTTTCTTCAGGACCAGGGTGATCTATCCGGTCTACATAATCTCTCTGCTGCCTCTGCTCCTGTTTGCAACTAACGGACAGGCTCTGTTCCTGATCTATGTCGCATCCGGGACCCTGACACTCTACGTGTTCAACAACTTCTCGCGCGGAGTCAAGCAGTTCCTGCTGGCCCTCGTCACCTTCGCGGCAAGCGCGCTGGTTTACCTGGCCTGCAGCCTGACCGGCCTTATGAGCATGAACTTCCCGAGGGATCTCATTTTCCTGTTCATTGCCGCTTTCCTGCAGATTGCCGCATATCCCTTCATCTACCTGATGGAGAGAATCTTCAATCTGGTCAGCACTTCGCGTCTGGATGAACTCGCCGAGAATTCTAACGAACTCCTGCGCGAACTGGAAAAGAAGGCTCCCGGCACTTTCCAGCACTCCCTGCAGGTGTCCGCACTCGCTCAGTCCATCGCCCGCGCTATCGGCGCAGACGAATCTCTCGTGAAGGTGGGTGCGCTCTACCACGACATAGGCAAGATGAACAACCCGCTCTGCTTCGTGGAGAACGAGTCGCTTATCTCCTCCGAGGACATCAAGTACCACGCGGAACTGACCCCTACCCAGAGCGCACAGGACATAATCAGGCATGTCACGGACGGTATGGAGCTCGCGAAGGAGCACCATCTGCCCACCGTGGTTTCTGATTTCATTCTGACCCACCACGGCACGAGCTGCGTGTCGTATTTCTACGACAAGTTCCTCAAGGAAGGAGGAGATCCTGCCCAGAAGACGGAGGATTTCTGTTATCCCGGACGCAAGCCACAGACCAAGGAACAGGTCATCCTTATGATCTGCGATGTGCTCGAGGCGGCTTCCAGGACTCTTAAGGACTATTCCCCGGAGGCAATCTCCAATCTCGTGGACAGGCTCGTCCAGGATAGAATAGACGACGGTCAGCTGGAAGAATCAGACATCACCGTCAAGGAACTTACCACGGCGAAGCAGGTAATCAAGACCTACATCGCCCAGATCCACCACGAAAGGATCAAATACCCGAACCGAAGAAAGAAATAATCAAAGCTATATATGAAAATCACAAAGAAACAGGTAGACAAGCTCAACATCGAGCTGACCATGAACATTGAAGCGGCAGACTATGCCGAAATCGAAAGGAAGAAACTCGCAGAAGTAAGGCGCAACGCAGATTTCAAGGGATTCCGCAAGGGTAATGTCCCCATGTCCCTGATCCAGAAAGTCTATGGCGGACAGGTCCTCGCAGACACCGTCAATCAGGTGGTGGGAGAGTCCCTCGGCAAATACATAGACGACGAGAAACTCCACATCCTCGGAGAGCCTCTTGGCAGCGAGAATCAGCCTGAGATAGACTGGGTTAGCGGTGCCGATTTCACCTTCGTTTTCGACCTCGCCCTTTCGCCCGAGGTTAATGTCGAGGTGGAGAAGGCAGACAGCGTTGTGAACTACACCATCACTTCTTCCGCAAAGGAGAAGGCGGATATGGTCGCTTCGATGAAGAAGTACTACGAAGGCCGCAAGGAAGAAAAGACCGATGAAGACATCGAGAAGGAAGTGGAGGAGCGTCTCGAGGCTTCCAATAAAGACGAAGCCGCATGGCGTCTGAACAAGGACATCCGCGACTTCTACGTTCAGAAGGCGGGAATCGAGCTTCCCGAGTCTTTCCTTCGCAGGTGGCTGCTGCACGCAAATGAGGGTAAGGTGACCGAGGAGCAGCTGAACGCTGAGTTCCCGGCTTTCCTCGAGGATTTCAAGTGGCAGCTTGTCAGGGGTTACCTGATGAAGAAGTTCGGTTTCGAGATCGGGCAGAAGGACATCGAGGAGGCTGCGAAGGCATTCGTGACCTATCAGTATGCGATGTACGGCATCGGTAACGTGCCCGAGGATATGATTGCAGAGGCCGTTAAGAACGTCCTTAACGACCGTAAGCAGATAGACCGTCTCGCCGAGCAGGTGGAGGATCAGAAGGTCATTGCGAAGATCAAGGAGACCATCACCCTCAAGGCGAAGAAGATCACTTCCGAAAAATTCCGCGAACTCAAATAGTGATTCGTAAACTTATACCGGTTCTGGCTATGGCTGCGCTGCTCCTCACAGGATGCGGCGTGGCCAAGTCCGGCCCGAAGGTCTATTCCGCCGGTTTCGAGTACACGGATTCATCGGCCATCATCAACCCGCTTGTCCAAAAGGGAAATGATTGGAAGAAGGCAGGGGAGCCGATAGTGCTGACTTTCGAGCGTCAGGAAGGCGCTGTCACCACCGTGCTGGATTCACTCAGGACGGTGGATATTCAGGGTGCTCAATACGCTCAGCTTTCCTATCTGAACAGTTATAACGGGGGAAAAGAGCTGGATTATGCCGTTTCGCTTGTGGCTCTCGCAGACGGATCGATGGAGACTGTCACTTTCAGCGGACGCAACCTGATGAATCCGGCTGCTTTGCCTGATTTCAAAATCGAAGGCATGTCCAATCTCGCTTTCGTGGAGAATCCCTCGCCGGCGACCGAATATCTCGCGGCTCTGGTGGCTTCCGATGAGCGCCTGGTCGTGCTCCCGGAGGACGTGTATCTCACGGACAAGGCCCTTGAATGGTGGCTTGAGCGCAACCCGAAGGCGATGACTACCGCCAAAAAGTTCGAGCTCGGCTCCCTTCCGGCAGAGAGCTCGCTTGCCGCTGCATTCGGCAAGGCCCGCAAAGAGACCAAAGGCAAATACCAGTGCGCCGCCATCGACACCCGCGGCTACACTTGCCTTGTTGTGCGCAACACCTCAAACGGAAACTACATCCTGGCTTGGGCGGTGCCCATCTGCACCAACCGCCAGACTCAGTGGTACCTGAAAAACTTCTACTTCGAAAACGAAACTACCCTTGCAATGATCTATTACAAGGGCAGTTCCATGACGAAGATTCGTCTGAATCTAGCTAACAAAACAATACTCCGGTAACCGGAGGAGAGGGGGCTATTACCGCAGATGTAACTTTATATGGACCTTCCGGGGAAGATGATATTTCTCACTATACTGGTTATACGATGTCTTCAGATCCCGATAAATGTGGAGCAATAGATGAGGGTACATATATTGCAAATTATGATCCACTAGGGAAAAAAGCTCCACTTCCTTCACATTGGTTGCTCAAAAACAGTGGAGAGAACAGTTCTGATGAAATCCGGATGATACATGGCAAGATTAACCCACTCCATCCGAACCAAAGACTTCCTAATGGCGAAGGATATAAGAATGGTATTTTTATCCATAGAACAAATCTCAATGGCTATGCGGGAGGTTACGTATCTACCGGTTGCTTACTGCTTGCTCCTAATGATTTCTTCGATTTTGAAACGAAAGTATCAGGTGTCAATTCGTTTGTTGTTCAATTAAGCAGAAAGAAATTATTCCCATGAAACAATTCATCTTTATAATCTCTAGCATCTTCATTTGCTTTCTATCTTCCGCTCAAGAACTTAAGAACGTTTTGGCGGAAGAGATTACTGCAGAGGAGTTCTCTATCGCATTAGCCGCAATGCCAATGTACAATCATACTCTTGACACTTTAATCTCGAACTCAGAAATACAAATAATCAAGTCTTTAGCCGCTTCTTGTCTTGAGGATTGGGAAATAAAATGGCTTGAAGGAGGTGATCTTATCCTTCTAGGTGAAGGTCGGTTCCCAACTAATGAGTATTTCACACTAGTATGGGAGGCTAACGATCAGGATGCCTTTTTTATAAGTCCTGACATGCGCACCGTTTCCCGTCGCATATTAGGAAGTTATCAAGGAGTCTATTCTAAAGAGAATATCTACGCCGGGTACAAAACATTCGATTGTGACGGATACATCCACATTCGTTTTTGCGACACTCCCAAACTTGGAGAGAAAAGGTTAATCGCAATATATAAGAATTTCGATATGTGGACTGATTGGTCTGACAGTACGCCTTCAATGGTATGGTATAAAGAAGATTTGTATTGCAGATGGAAGAGCATAAGATTAGAAGACAGGGGTAGCCTGCACTTCTTCAAATTACATATAGACCGATAGATCTGATTGCTTCAGCAAATCTATTCACTCATAATGGCGACGATAGTTAGTCGCTATTTGACGGTGAACTATTAATAGTATTTATAGAATAGCGCGATAGACTCCATGCCCCCGAATAATTGTTTGAGGAGGTAACTCTCGTTGGGGGAGTGGATGGTGTCGCGTTCGAGGCCGAAGCCCATGAGGAGAGGGTCGATGCCGAGGATTTGCTGCATGTCGGCGAGGACGGCGATGGAGCCGCCGCCGCGGCTGGGGACGGGTTCGATTCCGTAGACTTCTCCGATGGCGCGGGAGGCGGCTTTGTAGGCGTCCGAGCTGATGGGGATGAGGAATCCGTCGCCACCCTCACATTCTTTGACTTCCACATGGACGTCTTTCGGTGCGATGCTCTCGAAATACTTCTTGAAGAGGGGCGTAATCTCGCGACTTAACTGGTTGGGTACCAGGCGCATGGAGATCTTCGCGTGGGCTTCGCTGGGAAGGACTGTTTTCGCTCCTTCGCCGGTGTAACCGCCCCAGATTCCGCAGACGTCGAGGCAGGGCCTGATGCCGGTGCGCTCGAGGGTAGTGTAACCTTTTTCGCCGCGCACTTCGTCTATTCCGAGGAACTGCTTGTATTCTTCCAGGTCGAACGGGGCCTTCGAGAGGAGCTCACGGTCTTCCTTGCTGAGCTCGACGACCTTGTCGTAGAAGCCGGGGACGGCGACCTTTTGGTCGGCGTCGTGGAGTTTTGCGATCATCTCGCAGAGGACGGTGATGGGGTTCGCGACAGCGCCGCCGTAGTGTCCGCTGTGAAGGTCTTTGTTGGGGCCTGTGACCTTGACTTCCAGATAGCTCAGGCCGCGCATTCCGCAGTTGATGCTGGGCACTTTCTCGCTGATCATCGTGGTGTCCGAGACCAGGCAGATGTCCGCCTTCAGCAGGTCTTTATGCTCGCGCATCCAGTCCGGAAGACTGGGACTTCCGATTTCCTCTTCGCCCTCGAAGATGAACTTGACGTTGTGGTGCAGCTTGCCAGTGCGGACCTGGTACTCGAAGGCCTTTATGTGCATGAAGAGCTGGCCTTTGTCGTCGTTGGCTCCGCGCGCCCAGATGGCGTCGTCGTGGATGACGGGCTCGAAGGGGTCCGTATTCCATTTCTCCAGCGGCTCCGGCGGCTGGACGTCGTAGTGGCCGTAGACAAGCACGGTCCTGGCCTTAGGGTCGATTATCTTCTGGCCGTAGACCACGGGATTGCCCTTGCTCGGGTAGACCGCCGCTTCGTCCGCGCCGGCTTCGAGCAGGAGCTCGGCGAGCCTTTCGGCGCAGCGCTTCATATCCGGTTTATTCTCTGCTTTGGCGCTTATCGAGGGGATTCTCAGAAGGCTGAAAAGCTCGTCGAAGAAGCGGTGTTTGTTGTCCTGGATGTACTGTTTCATAGATTGGTATCGAAATAGTCTGTTATTTTCTGGTATAGGTAGACCCGCTCCTCACGTACCATATTGTGGTCGGCCATGGGGAAGGGGAAGTAGTCGATCTGTTTGCCGGCGTCTATGCAGGCCTGCACGAAGCTGAGGGAGTGCTGCCAGACGACCGTGACGTCCTGGGCGCCCTGGCAGATGAGGAGCTTGGCATAAAGCTTATTTGCCTTGTCCTGAAGGCGGGTGAGGGCGAAGCCGCCCGGATTGGTGGCTTCAGTGTCCATATAGCGCTCGCCGTACATCACTTCGTACCAGCTCCAGTCTATCACCGGGCCACCCGCGACCGCGACCTTGAAGACGTCAGGGTAAGTGAGGGCCATCGAGATGGTCATGAAGCCGCCGTAGCTCCAGCCGTGGATTCCCACGCGCTCGCGGTCTATCCACGGCTGCTCCAGCAGGCGGCTGATGCCGACCATCTGGTCGGCCATTTCGGCCTGGCCGCACTCGCGGTTGATGGCTTTTTCGTAGGCTGCGCCGTGGTTGGAGGTGCCGCGGTTGTCCTGCACGTAGACCACATAGCCCTTCTGGGCCATCAGCAGCTCCCACATCCGGATGCCGCCAAGCCAGCTGTCCTTGACCATCTGTGAGTGAGGCCCGCCGTAGACATAGACTATCAGCGGGTATTTCTTCGCAGGGTCGAAGCCCAGGGGCTTGTAGAGGCGGTAGAAGTTCTCGAACTGCCCGTCCGCGCTGGGGACGGTGCCGAATTCGATCTCCGGCACGGCGTAGTCTGTCAAGGGGTCAGCGACCTTCTGAGGCTCGCCGACGGGCTTGCCGTTGGCGTTGTATTTTTGAAGGACGCCGGGGACGGTGAAGCTGCTGTAGCGGTCGATCAGGGTGTCTCCGATGAAGAAGGCGTTGTGCCAGCCGCGCTCCCTAGTGATGCGCTCGGGCTTGCCGATTCTGGATTTGGCGGCCGTTTTGCCGAGGGTGAGTCTCACGCGGAAGATCTGCTGCTCTGCGGGGGAGACTTCGAAGCTGTTGTAGTAGATGTAACCGTTCTTATAGGCGATAAAGAGCGCGTCTGCGGGAGCCGGGGTTATGCGTTTGATGCCGCCGTCCAGATCCATCAAGTAGATGCTCTTGAAGCCGTCGCGGTTGTCCGTGAAGTAGAGGAAGAGTTTGTCTGAAAGCTGGATCTGGGGCTGGTAGGGCTCCACCCAGGCGGCGTTGCGCTCTTCGAGTATGGTCTTTATGAACTCGCCGGTGTTTGCGTCGTAGAGGTTGAGTTTAAGCTCGTGCTGGCTGCGGCTGAGGACCTGAGTGAGGATTCTGTCTTCGCCCATCCAGCTTACGGCCGTGATGTATCTGTCCGGTCCGAAGTCGGTGATTTTCAGAGTGATGGTCTTGGCAGTCGCGCAGTCGTAGACGTGCAGGTCCACGCGCTCGGAGGCGGTCCCGTTCATGGGGTATTTGAGCGGCCTGAGGGTGCACTTGCTGATGTCCAGCAGCGGGAATTCCGGGACCGGCGCTTCGTCCTTGCTGTAGAAGGCTAGTTTTTCCCCGCTCGGGGAGGGGAACAGGCCGCCGTCGATACCGAATTCGTTGCGGCTGACGCTGGTTCCGTAGTGCAGTTCGGCTTCGTCGCGGGCAATCCAGACGGTGTCTTTGTCGTTCAGATAATAAACTCCTTCGCCTTCATCGACCCTGTATTTGAACGGGGCTCTTTGCTGAAGGTTTATTCTTGGGAATTGCGGAAAGACGCTGCGGTCTATCGTCGCTTCCCGCATCGTGAGGGTTTTGCCGCCCGGATTGGACTCGGGCTTTACTTCGATTATGCTTGCGCCCAGCGCGAGGGCGATCAGAATGCTCAGTATCATCATATACAAATATATGAATTCTGCCTCGAAAATCATTATCTTTGCTATATGACTTACATCCAGGTGTGTCTGCCTCTGAGGCTGGAGTGGAATCCGTGGTACAGCACCACGGAGGAGGTTCACGTGGGGCAGAGGGTGTCGGTGCGATTTGCGCGTAAGCCCTATGTAGGAGTGGTCGTAAGCGTGGGCGGGCAGCCTGATGTGAAGAATGTCTTCGCGATAGACTCGGCGGACACCGGCCTGGAGGACATCAGCGAGGCCGAGATGAAACTCTGGGAGTTCGTTTCCTCTTATTATATGTGCACGCTCGGAGAGGTGTACAAGGTCGCATATCCGATTGCGAAAGTGCGCGGCGAAATGCAGGCGCTGAGGATGGGCGAGCATTCTGCGCAGATTCAGCAGAAGAAGCGTTCGGCGCTTGAAGCGAAGATAGCGAAACTGGAGAAGAGCGTGGGATTGAGGGAGAAGGCCCTGCAGGGAAAGCACAATGACGCAGTCACGGCGAGGCTTGAGGAAGAATTGTCGCGCCTTCTCGAACAATTGAATATTGCCCGTGTGGAGCTGGAGGCTCTCGGCTCGGAACCTGTCCATAAGGCTTTTCAGAATACGATAGATTTCAGGGAGAAACCGGTGCTGCTGCGCGGGACGGACCGCGTGCCTTACTATCTGGATGAGATCCGAAGGACACTGGATGCCGGCAGGAGCGTGCTGATTCTCGAGCCCGAGACGGATTTCGGTTTCAACCTGCGTGACGCCCTGGGCCGTGGGCTTGGCGAGCGTTTGCTGTTCTATGGCGCCACGTCCACAGATAAGCAAAAGAGGGAAGTCATGCAGACCGTGCGCGATTCTTCAAGTCCGGTGGCTGTGATAGGCGTGCGTTCGGCGCTTTTCCTGCCGTGGACGGAGCTGGGGCTGGTGATTGTGGACGAGGAGCAGGACGTGTCGTTCAAGCAGAGCGAACCGGCGCCGCTGTACAACGGCCGCGATGTGGCTGCGATGCTCGCGCGGCTGCACGGTGCCCGGCTGATTCTGGGTTCGGCCTGCCCGTCGCTCGAAAGCCTGAGCAATTGCCTCAGCGGCAAGTACGAGCTGATGCCGGTGAGCGAGACGCTGCCCGCCGTGGAGATTATCGATATCCCGGCGGAAAAGCACAAACGCGGGATGGTGGGGAACTACTCCCGCCGGGCGCTCGATGAGATTCGCGCGCTGCCTGCCGATGCGCTGATCACGGTCGTGCGCTGCTATCAGACTGAGGACGATGCGGTCGCCGAGATGCGCTCGCTGTTGTCCGACCGCGATCCGCAGCTGCTGACGGCTGTCGCCGCCCGGAAATCGGCCTCACACAGCGCTCTGACGCTGGTGCTGCAGGCTGACGCCCTGTTCGACCGCTCCGATTTCCGGGCGGACGAAAAGGCACTGCAGCTGCTCTGCTCGATACGTTTGCACACGGACCGGCTTCTGGTTCAGTGCGGCGCTGCCTCGCATCCGGTCTATCGCGCGCTTGCTTCGGACGGGGCGGGATTCGCGGACCGGAAGGGCGTCAGCGCCGCACTGGGCGAGCTTCTCGCCGAACGCAAGTCTTTTGGGCTGCCTCCGTATACCCGCCTTGTCGATATGTATGACAAGGGTGGCTCCATGGTGCGTCGCGAGGTGCTTCAGCGCGACTCCTCGCTCGCTTCCCGAAAGGCTGAGTTGAAGCTCCAGTACGGGGCGCTATACACTTTCGATGTGGATCCGCTGTAAAAAAAATTTGGCGCGTTAAATTTTTTATCTATCTTTGCAGTCCCAATCGGGACTAACTGCTGGGTTCGTATAACGGTTAGTACTCGAGATTCTCAATCTCGCAATAGGAGTTCGATTCTCCTACCCAGTACCAGGACGGACGGCCAATCGGCCGCCCGTCCTTTTTTATTATCGGCAGCCTTTTGGTGGTGCAGGATGAGGGCAAAAAGGCGTTATCCTGTAGAATATTCACGCAGGATGGGGCAAAAACGGCCTCATCCTGTCATTTTGCCGCACAAGGTGGAACTTTACCCCCCGGGACCTTGCGCGATAATCAGCAATACAGGTACTTTCAGCGCACAAGGTCCCGCCTGTATCTTTCCACCTTGTGCGCCGCACTCGTGGGGCGTGGTGGACAACATTCTGATAATCAGCGAGATAAGCAAAAGAGGTATGCTAAAATCGACACACCTCTTTTAAGGAACTCTCTGTGTATCAGAGGCTTAGCCCCCACGGGCTGTTTGGCGGAAATGTGCCGGACTGCCCGGAAGAGTATTATTTTATTCTGACCGGGGCGTCGTCGTACAAGATGAACCTCTTGGCCTTTCGGATCCACTTCTGCTCTTCGGCCTTGACGTGCTCCTGGACTATATCGAAGGTGATTCCGCCGCGGAGATACTCGCTGATGACAGGGTCAGCTACCTTGACGTGCAGCTGCGGGAGCATCTCGAACTGGGAGTAGTGCTCCGCGAAGTAGCGCATAAGTTCGAGGGTGTGCAGCAAAGAATGATATCGGGCATCCGGTTTCAGCAGAATCTGGTAGCCGTAGCACCTCTCGCCGGAGTAGCGGCCGGCGGAGGGGGTGAACGAACACGGCCTCATCAGCACGCCCTCGGGGCACGGAGGCGCGGCGACCGAGTCCGGCTTGAGCCACGGGGCGCCGAGGTACTCATACGGCCGCGCCGTGCCGATTCCGGGCGTGATGGTCGTGTTGTTCCACAGTCCGCCGCCGCTGTACATCAGCGCCGAGAACATGCTTGGCAGGTCGGACGCGGGCGCGATGGTCCATGGCATTATCTCGGACGCGGAGCGGTTTGCCAGCGCCGAGATGACGTGCAGCGGGAACTTCGCGTCTATCTCATTCACATACAGGTTGCATAGCTCGCCCAGCGTCAGGCCGTGCCTGTGCGCAACCTTCGGGGTCCAGATGTCCGCCTCGATCGCGGGGATGGTTCCCTCCACACTGCGTCCGGCCGGGTTGAAATGGTCCACGATATAAATCGAAGGGCCTTCTTCCATTCGGGCGCGGGTGCTCAGAAGGCGCATTACGTCGCGCGTAAAATTGAAGTAGCGCGTCCCAACATCCTGGATTTCGACCACCAGGGCGTCAAGCCCCTCAAGATCCTCCTGAGAGAACTCGATATGGTTGGTCCCGGGTGTCAACTCGGTCCCGGAAGGCTGGAACAGCCGGACCAGATTGCCACGATGGCGGAAAATATCATACAGATACTTCCCGGTCGAAGTGTCGAAGCAGTTCTGGGTGCAGAAACAACCGACGCGGCCCTGGAGAAGGCCGCGGTCGAGTTGTTCCTCTATGGGAGTTGTTCTGAAACTGAACATTACTTGGCAAGGAGGTCCATTGCGAACTTCACTATCTCCTGTCCGAGAGCTTCTGCTTCGGCCTCGGTAGGGGCTTCGCTATAGACGCGGATGATGGGCTCCGTGTTCGATTTGCGGAGGTGCACCCACTTGCGTGTCGCTTCGAAATCTATCTTCACGCCGTCTATGGTGTTGATCTTCTCGTCTTTGAACTTCTCTTTCAGGGCCTCGAGCACGGGCACGACAGCCGATGCATCGGGGAGGTCGATCCTGTTCTTCGCGATGAAATACGGCGGGAGAGTGGCCTTGAACTCGCTGACTTTCATGCCCTTATGGGCGAGGTGGCTGAGGAAAAGGGCCACTCCGACCATGGCGTCGCGGCCGCAGTGAGAGGCGGGATAGATCACGCCGCCGTTGCCTTCGCCGCCAATCAGCGCGCCCACCTTGTGCATGAGGGTGGTGACGTTCACCTCGCCGACCGCGGATGCGTAGTACGTCCCGCCGTGGGCTTCGGTGACGTCGCGCAGGGCGCGGCTGGAGCTGAGGTTCGAGACGGTGATGCGCGGCTCCACGCCCGCCTTTTCCGCCCGCTCAAGCAGGTAGTCCGCCACGCTCACGAGGGTGTACTCCTCCACGAACGGCTCGCCGTTTTCGCAGATGAAGGCCAGACGGTCCACGTCCGGGTCCACGCTGATTCCGAGGTCCGCCTTCTCGCGAACGACGGTCTCGCGCAGCTCGATCAGGTTCTTCGGAAGCGGCTCCGGATTATGCGCGAAGTCGCCCGTGGGCTCGCCGTTGATGGTTATGCACTTCACGCCAAGACGCTCGAGCAGGCGCGGCATGATGATGCCGCCAACGCTGTTCACCGCGTCCAGAACCACCTTGAAGCTGGCTTTCTTGATTGCGGGCAGGTCCACGGCCTCGAGCTTCAGCACGGACTCGATGTGCTCGTCCGTGAAGTCGTGCTCCTCGATCGAGCCAAGCTCGTCCACCGAGGTGAAATCGAAGTCCTCGCTGGCCGCAAGGTCCAGGATCGCCTGGCCCTCCACCGCCGTGAGGAATTCGCCCTTGTCGTTCAGGAGCTTGAGGGCGTTCCACTGGCGCGGGTTGTGCGACGCCGTGAGGATGATGCCGCCGTCCGCGTTCGCGAACGTCACTGCCAGTTCGGTCGTGGGTGTGCTGGCAAAGCCGCATTTGACCACGTCCACGCCGCAGGAGATGAGGGTGCCGCAGACAAGCTGCTCCACCATCTCGCCGCTGATTCGCGCGTCCCTGCCGACAACCACTTTGTAGCGCTTGCCGCTGTTCGGCGCGGGCTTACGGCTCGGGAGAGTCGCGCAGTACGCGTAAGTAAACTTCACTATGTCGATAGGGGTGAGGCCTTCGCCTGCCGGGCCGCCGATTGTTCCGCGGATGCCGGAGATGGATTTAATCAGTGTCATAACACACAAATTTAGCAATAATTCTTTGGTTTGATCAAATATCTTTCTATATTTGCAGCCGCTTTAAAAACACTAGTGTAAAAATGAAAAAAGGAATCCATCCCGAAACCTACCGTCTTGTAGCTTTCAAGGATATGTCAAACGATGACGTGTTCATCACCCGCTCGTGCGTCAACACCAAGGAGACAATCGAGATTGAAGGAGTTGAATACCCCCTCGTGAAGGTCGAGATTTCCAACACTTCTCATCCCTTCTACACCGGCAAAACGAAGATCATCGACACCGCCGGCCGCGTTGACCAGTTCTATCAGAGGTACAAGGCTCGCAAGAAATAAGTTCTTGCGCATAGGATACAAAAGAGTCGTCACAAGGTGGCGGCTCTTTTTTTTTTGTGGCGCATTTCCGCCAAACAGCCCGTGGGGGCTAAGTCGTTGATACACAGATAGTTCCTTAAAAGAGGTGTGTCGATTTCAGCACACCTCTTTTGCTTATCTCGCTGATTATCAGAATGTTGCCCACCACGCCCCAGGAGTGCGGCGCACAAGGTGGAAAGATACAGGCGGGACCTTGTGTGCTGAAAGTACCTACAGTGCAGATTTACGCACAAGGTCCCCGGGGTAAAGTTCCACCTTGTGCGTTTAGTGTTTTTGCCGGGGCGCAGCGACGACTGGCAGGGGGTCTGGGGGGGCACATACGTATAAGGCTCGCTGTCCCAGCGAGCCTTAACGATTAGTTAGTAGTGTATTACCTTAAGAAGGTTAATTATTGTTGGTTAGAATCCTTACGTTAGTAAGTTGAGTTGTTTATCATTT
>JAGAAD010000004.1 GCA_017615445.1 Bacteroidales bacterium | reverse complement strand
CCACGCGGTCGCAGGGGGTCATGCCCTCCTGCATGGCGAGGGTGTAGAGGAAAGGCTTTATGGTACTGCCCACCTGGCGCTTGCCCTGGCGGACGTTGTCATACTTGAAATAGCGGTAGTTCGGGCCTCCGACATAGGCCTTGACGTGCCCCGTTCCGGGCTCGATGGCCATGAACGCGGCGCGCAGAATGGACTTGTAGTACTTGATGCTGTCGTCCGGGGTCATCAGGGTGTCCACATAGCCTTTTTCGTTCCAGGAGAACACCCGCATCGGGGTCTTCACTGAGAACTGCTTCAGGATCTCCTGCTCGGGGACCCCCGCCTTGCGCTGCGTGCGATAGCGGTCGCTCCACTTGCGGGCCTGGCCCATCAGGGTGTTGTACGTGCTGTTCTCCATCGTGTTCGGGAACGGCGGGCGCCTGCGAGTCTTGAGCTCGCGGTTGAACTGCGGCTGAAGGCCCTTCGAGAGATGCTCGGCCACCGCTTCCTCAGCGTAGCGCTGCATGCGCGAGTCTATCGTCACATAGATGCGCAGGCCGTCGCGGTCCAGATTATACTTTTCGCCGTTCGCCTTGCGGTACTTGGTAAGCCAGCCGTACAAGGCGTCGTTCGCCCAGCGGATTGTGTCCGCCACATATTCCTCTTCGAAGAGATAATTGCTGCGCTTCGGCTCGGTGGCGTTCATCTCGCGGCGGATCATGTCGCGAAAATACGGCGCCAGGCCGGCGTTGTGGTCCTGGACGTGGTAGCGGAGCTCGATCGGGCTGGCCTGAGCTTCCGCCTTTTCCTGCTCGCTGAGGAATCCGGCCTTTTCCATCTGCCCGAGCACGAAGTTCCTGCGGCTCATCGCGAGGTCGTAGTGCAGCACTGGATTATATCTGGTGGGCTTGTTCACCATTCCCACCAGCATCGCTGCTTCCTGCACGTTCAGCTCGGCCGGAGTCTTCGAGAAGAAGGTCTCTGCCGCAGCCTTGATGCCGTAGGCGCTGCTGCCGAAGAAGATCGAGTTCAGGTACATCGCCACTATCTCGTCCTTGGTGTAGTTCCGCTCCAGCTTCACGGCTGTGATCCACTCCTTGAGCTTGATCCAGACCATGGTCCCGGCCTTCACGAACGGGTTCTTGCTGCCCGTCTCCACTCGGGGATAGAGGGTCTTCGCAAGCTGCTGGGTGATGGTGCTTCCGCCGCCCTGGCTGGAGTCCCTCATAAGGAGAGTCTTGAAGAACACGCGCCCGAGGCCCTTGAAGTCTATTCCGCAGTGCTTGTAGAAACGGATGTCTTCGGTGCTGATCGCGGCGTGGATGACATTCGGGGAGATGTCTTCGTAGGAGACATAAGTCCTGTTTTCAATATGGAAGGTGCTGAGCACGACTCCGTCGCAGGAAATAATCTGAGTTGCCAGATTGTTGTTCGGATGCTCAAGCTCCTCGAAAGACGGAATCTCGGCGAAATACCACACAGAGGCCAGCAGACCGAACACCAGCACCACCGGGGCGATGAGAATAAACCAGAACCAGAATATTATTTTTTTGCGGGTACGTTCTTCCATAACGGAGCAAAAATACTCATTAATTTTTGAAAAATCCCTTAATTGTGATTTTCTTTGCAGTATGAATTTAGTGATTGTAGAGTCCCCGCACAAAGCGGCGACAATCCAGAAGTTCCTTGGTGAAGGCTATAAGGTGGTTTCCTCCAAAGGCCATATCCGGGACCTTCAGGAAAAGGAGCTGGGAGTAGACCTGAACAATAACTTCACCCCCGAGTATGTGGTGCCGGCCGACAAAAAGCGGACGGTGGCCGAACTCAAGAAACTCGCGGATGCGGCCGAGATAGTCTGGCTCGCTTCCGATGAGGACCGCGAGGGAGAAGCCATCTCGTGGCATCTCACCGAGGCCCTTGGCCTCGACCCTGCTAAGACCAGGCGCATTACCTTCCATGAAATAACGAAAACCGCCATCCTGGAAGCCATCGAGCATCCGAGGACGGTGGACATGAACCTTGTGAACGCGCAGCAGGCCCGCCGTGTGCTGGACCGCCTCGTGGGCTACGAACTCTCGCCGGTGCTGTGGCGCAAGATCCGCCGCGGTCTGTCCGCCGGTCGCGTCCAGTCTGTGGCTCTCCGCCTGACCGTGGACCGCGAGAAGGAGATCATGGCCTTCCGGCCGGAGCCGTTCTACCGCGTGGACGCCGAGTTCGCGGTAGGCCGTTCGAAGGTGCGCGGCTCGCTGGACAAGAAGTTCGGCACTCAGACGGCGGCGCACACCTTCCTCGCGGACTGCATAGGCGCGCACTACACCGTGGAGGAAATCGAGCGCAAGGAAGGCGTCCGGGTGCCCGCAGCCCCGTTCACGACCAGCACTCTCCAGCAGGAAGCCGGCCGCAAGCTGCGCTTCTCCGTCAGCCAGACTATGAGGATAGCCCAGAGCCTCTACGAGCGCGGACTAATCACCTACATGCGAACAGACTCCACCAACCTCTCGAGCCTCGCGGTGAACACTGCCAAGAAGTTCATCACCGAGCATTTCGGAGCGGAGTACTCGCATCCCAGACAGTACAAGACCCATTCCAAGGGCGCACAAGAGGCCCACGAAGCCATACGCCCGACCTATATCGAGAGCACCGAAATCAGCGGCACTCCCCAGGAGCAGAAGCTCTACAACCTCATCTGGAAGCGCACCGTCGCCTGCCAGATGACTGAAGCGCGTGTGATGAACACGGGCATCACGATCGGAATAGACACCCGCGGAGAAAAGTACGCGGTGCAGGCAGCCGAGATTCTCTTCGACGGTTTCCTTAAGATCTATAAGGAAGGAACGGACGACGAATCAGACGACGAAGAGCTCGCATCCGTGCCGCCGATGAGCATAGGCCAGGAGCTCACGCTCAAGGTGGCGGAAGCGACCTGCAAGTTCACCCAGGCTCCGCTGCGCTACTCGGAGCCGACCCTCGTCCGCAAGCTCGAAGAGCTCGGAATCGGCCGCCCGAGCACCTACGCCCCCACCATCACCACCCTCACCACCGAGCGCGGGTACCTGGTCAAGGGCGACAAGCGCGGAGAACTCCGCCCGGTCGTGAACCTCACCCTCAAGAACGACCACATCACCGAGACACAGTGGAACGAGACTGTGGGCGCAGACAGGGGCAAGCTCCTCCCCACCGAGATAGGAATGGTGGTGACAGACTACCTCTGCGACAACTTCGCCGAGATCCTGGACTACGGCTTCACCGCCAATGTGGAGGACTCGTTCGACGAGATCGCCGAAGGCAAGAAAGAGTGGCACAAGTGCATCGCGGACTTCTACTCCCCGTTCCACAATCAGGTGGAACTCGCAGTCAGCGACAAGCAGTATATGAAGATAGAGCGCGAGATCGGCATCGATCCCTCGGACGGCAGAATGATAGTGGCCAAACTCGGCCAGTTCGGCCCGTTCGTGCAGAAGGGAGACGGCGAGGACAGAGTGTTTGCATCACTTCCGGCCGGCATGCTGATTGAGAGCGTCACCCTCGAAGACGCCCTCAAGCTGCTCGCCCTGCCCCGCAAGGTGGGCGAGTATGAAGGGGTGGAGATAATCGCCACGAAGGGCCGCTTCGGACCGTATCTGAAATACGGCGACAAAAACGTGGGCCTGCCCCGCAGCGCGGACCCGCTCACCATCACCCTCGAGAAATGCATCCCGCTGATCGAGGCCGAGCTCGGAAAGGCTGCTCAGATCCAGGTCATCCGTGAATTCGAAGGCGGGATCCAGCTGATGAACGGCCGCTACGGCCCCTACCTGAAAGCGAACGGCCAGAACTACAAACTCCCCCGCGGGACAAAGGCGGAGGAAGTGACAGAAGAGATGGCCCGCCAGATAGTTTCCTCGTCGGACCCCACCCAGGGCCACCGCAGGTTCTCAAGACGCAGAGCTAAATAAGACGCAATATGAGTGACTACAAAATCGACGAAATGGACAGGAAGATCCTGTCTTTCCTGGTCAAAGACGCAAGGATGCCCTTCCTCGAAATCGCACGCGAATGCGGGGTTTCCGGCGCCGCGATTCACCAGAGGGTGAAGAAGCTCGAAGATGCAGGCATCATCACCGGCTTTTCAGCCACGGTCATGCCCTCCACTCTCGGCTTCCCCGTCTGCGCCTTCATCATGATGAACATCTCCGAAGCGAACAAGTTCAACGATGTCATCGCCGCACTAAAGAAGATTCCCGAGGTGGTGGAGTGCCACTTCATCACGGGCCATTCTTCTATGCTGATCAAGCTGTATTGCTCAGATTTCGACCACCTGATGCAGGTAGTCCTCAACGCCATCCAGAAGATCCCCGCAGTGGAGAGCACCGAGACGATGATTTCGCTCAGCGAAGCTTTCCAGCGCCAGGTCTGGGTGAAGAAATCAAAATAGTTTTTCCGCCAAATCCAGATCCTCCGGGGTCGTGATCTTGATATTGTACCTCTCTCCTGCAATGTAGGTGAGAGGTATATTTGCGGCCCGGGCCACCGAGGCATCGTCCGTGAAAGACTGATTGTAGCCCAATTCATAGGCCTTTTTAATCTGCTCGGAAAGGAAAAGCTGAGGAGTCTGTGCGCCGAAGAGCTTCCCGCGGTCCGGATCAGGGTCTCCGCTTGAGACGAAAGTCCCGTCGCCCGCCGGGACGAGAGACTTCAAGGTGTCCGTCACAGGCATCACGGGAATCACATTGCGCTCCCCGGCCGAAATATCAAGGATGCGCTTGATGAGGTCCGTGCTGATCAAAGGCCGCACGCCGTCGTGGATCAGGACCAGGGCACCGTCCGGCACTTTCGCGAGGGCGTTCCTGACGGAGTGGAAGCGGGTGATGCCGCCCTCCACGACTATCTGCGGCAGATCGAAACGATTCTCCACGCAAAGTCTTTTCCAGGTGGCGATATGATCCGCCGGAAGGGCCAGGACCGGAATGAGATCCGGCACGGCATACATGAACTTCAATATCGACTGCTGAAGGATGGGGCGCCCACCCAGTTCAAGAAACTGTTTGGGGACTTCCGTTCCCATTCTGACGCCGCTTCCGCCGGCCACAAACACTCCGTAAACTTTTTTTGCCATCGCGTAGTTTTCTGCGACAAAATTAATTATTTTTGTAAGGATAAACACACACTGAACATGGCATTTTCTTTTCTTAGCCAGGAATTGGCTATAGACCTCGGCACAGCCAACACCGTCATCTACCAGAACGGACAGATTGTCCTGGACGAACCGAGTATCGTCGCGGTGGATGTGCAGACCGGCAAGTGTCTCGCGATAGGCCATCAGGCCAAGCTCATGCACGAGCGCACAAACCCCGGAATCAAGACTGTCCGCCCCCTGAAAGACGGCGTTATCGCAGACTTTAACGCTGCGGAGCTGATGATCAGAGGCTTCATCAAGCAGGTAGGCGGCAAGAGACACCTCTTCGCCCCGAATCTGAAGGTGGTGATCGGCATCCCTTCCGGAAGTACGGAAGTGGAAATCAGGGCCGTTCGAGACAGCACAGAGCACGCCGGCGGACGGGATGTGTATCTGGTCTTCGAGCCGATGGCGGCCGCCCTCGGTATCGGCCTGGATGTGGAGGCCCCGAAAGGAAACATGGTGGTGGACATCGGCGGCGGAACCACCGAAATCGCAGTGATTTCGCTGGGCGGTCTCGTGGAGCAGGACAGCATCAGGACCGCAGGTGATGTGTTCACAAACGACATCATGTACTACCTGCGCCAGCAGCACAACATCAAGGTGGGCGAGGTCACAGCCGAGCAGATCAAGGTGGCTGTGGGCGCAGTCATCACCGAGCTGGACGACGAACCGGAGCCGATAGTGATCAAGGGACCCAACCTGATGACAGCGCATCCGGTGGAAGCCAGAATCACCTATCAGGAGATAGCCCATTGCCTGGACAAGAGCATCGCGAAGATCGAGACCTCGATCCTGCATGTGCTGGAAATGACCCCTCCCGAGCTGTACTCAGACATAGTGGAGAACGGCATTTACCTCTCCGGCGGCGGCGCATTGCTGCGCGGTCTGGCCAAGAGGCTCACAGACAAGGTGAACATAAACTTCATAGTGGCGGAGGATCCGCTCCACGCGGTGGCAAGAGGAACTAACAAAGCGATCAAGAACACAGACCGCTACAAATTCCTTATGCGTTAATGCCGCGCCGCAGGTCCCCGGCGATAGTAGTCTCGGCAGCAATCTTCATTCTTCTGGAGGTTGCTGCCATCTCTATGTTGCATAGCTCGTCCGTGCTTCAGGACATCTGGCTGAACCGCGCCTCGCACCGCGTGTCCGGCTGGCTCTGGGGCAGCGGGAACCGCATCGCCGGGTACTTTCAGCTGAATTCGCGCAATAAGGCGCTGCAGGAAGAAAACGCCCGCCTTGGAGAAGAGCTCCGAAAGTATCGCGAGCTGGAAAAAAGCGAGGAGTATCTCTCGCACGCCGGCGCTGCAGACGACGGCTTCGACTACATCTTCGCTCACATAGTGAAGATGGGCACGAACTCTCAGCGCAATTATATAATCGTGGACAAAGGACTGCTGGACGGGGTCGGCCCGGACTGCGGGGTTGTGACCAGCGAAGGAGTGGTGGGCGTGATAGACGCCGCGGACTCCCACCTGGCCTATGGCCGCACGCTTATGAACCCGAGCATGCACGTCAGCGTCCGGATCGGCCGCGCCGGAGTGGCAGGCCCGATGTCGTGGAACGGCCGCTCCACGAGAGGCGCGGTGGTCAGCGGCATTCCGCTGGGGTACAAGGCCGAGGTCGGGGACACTCTCTGGACCAGCGGCTATTCCGCCATCTTCCCGGCCGAGATTCCGGTGGGAGTGGTCACGGGCTCGAGCACCCGAAGCGGCGCAGCCCAGGATGTGCAGGTCCAGCTCCTGCAGGACTTCCGCGCGCTGGACTATGTCACCGTGGTGCGCAACCGCAACCTGGCCGCGATCGAGGCCCTGGAAAAGAAAGCTGAGGAGGAGCAGAGATGAGAAACGGCCGGTACTTCATTGTCTTCGCGATCCTGACGCTCGCTCAGGCGCTGATCAGCAACTACTTCCTGTTTTCGCAGTATGTGCTGATCAGCCTGCTGCCGCTGCTGATCATGAGCCTGCCGTCGCGCTACGGCACGCCGATGGCGCTGGTGCTGGCATTCGTGGCCGGTTTCGTGGTGGACTTCGTGGGCACGGGGGCGCTCGGACTGACGAGTTGCACGCTTTTGCCGCTCGCGCTTCTGCGCATCCCGCTCCTGCGGCTGGTCAGCGGCGAGGAGATCCTGATCGACCGGGACGATTCCCCGGTGGCGCATCAGACCACGGCCGAACTGGCCCTGACGCTGGTGCTCGCGTGCGCGCTGTTCTTCGCGCTCTATGTGTGGGTGGACGCCGCCGGGACCCGTCCGTTCTGGTTCAACTTCCTCCGCACTGTCTTCTCCACGGGCGTGAGCGCTCTTCTCTGCGTGCTGCTGGGTAATTTCCTTTTCGGACAAAACAGATAAGCCATGGATGCGAACCGCAAATTAAACAAGATCAGGATAGGTCTTGCAATCGCTGCGGTCCTGCTCCTCGCGCGTCTGTTCTACATCCAGATAGTGAACAGCAAGTTCAAGACGGACGCGCTGAACAATTCCATAGTCTATGAAACTATCTACCCGCCGCGCGGAGTGATCTACGACCGCAGTGGCGAGGTGCTGGTGGGCAATCAGGCCACCTACGACATACTGGTTACTCCGCGCGAGATCAGCGGGCTGGACACTCTGGCCCTGGCGCGGGTGCTGGACGTCGATCCGGATTTCGTGCGCGAGCGGCTGGAGTATTACCGGTCCTACCGCACGCGCATCGGATTCAAAACTCTTACGTTTTTGAAACACGTGGACGAAGATGTCTACATGCGCTTCAGCGAGGTGGAATACCGCTTCCCCGGGTTCCGCGGGCAGATCAGGACCGAGCGGATGTACCCCTTCAACGCGGGCGGGAACCTGCTGGGCTATGTGTCCGAGGTGGATGTGGACTACATCCGCAAGCACCCGGAGTACAAGGGCGGCGACAACGTGGGCCGCACCGGGCTTGAAGCAGCGCGCGAAGAGGACCTCCGCGGCGAAAAGGGATATCATATCTATCTGCGCGACTCGCGCAACCGCGTGCTGACGTCCTACAACGACGGCGCGGACGACAAACTGGCCGTGCCGGGCAAGGACATCCGCACCACTATCGACGCGCATCTCCAGCAGTACGGGCAGGAACTCATGCAGGGCCGCACGGGCTCGCTGATTGCAATCGAGCCGGCCACGGGAGAGATTCTGGCGCTGGTCTCCAGCCCGGGCATCGACGTGGACGTGCTCGCGAACATGGGCAACAACTACGAGCGGCTTTCGACCGATCCCGGCAAGCCGCTGTTCAACCGCACGGTGCAGGCGAGCTACCCGCCCGGGTCCGTCTTCAAGCTGGTCTGCGGGCTCATCGGCATGCAGGAGGGCGTGCTCTCGCCGCGGATGCAGTACAGCTGCTCGCGCGGCTATGTCTATGCCCCCGGCAAGAAGCTCGGCTGCCACGAGCACCGCTCGCCCCTGAACTTCACCGAGGCGGTCCGGATGTCGTGCAACGCCTATTTCTGCAACGTGTTCAAGAACGTGCTTGAGAACAAGCGCTATGCCTCCACCGCGGAGGCTTTCGACGCCTGGGAGGCCCATGTCCGGGCTTTCGGCTTCGGCAGCAAGCTGGGCACCGACTATCCTGGCGAGCTTGGAGGAACGATCCCCACTTCGGCATATTATGATAAGATCTACGGCCGCGGGCACTGGAAGCACTCGTCGGTGATTTCTTTGGCTATCGGCCAGGGCGAGATAGGCGCCACCCCGCTGCAGATCGCGAACCTCGCCGCGATTATGGCCAACAGGGGCTGGTATGTGACTCCGCACCTGCTGGCAGACACCCAGGCCTCGCGCTTCGAGACGGGAATCGATTCGAAGTACTTCGAGTACGCGGTGGAGGGAATGTACGAGGCTGTGAATATGACCGTCGCGGACGGGGCCACGGCCACTCTCGCGCGGGTTCGCGGGCTGGACATCTGCGGCAAGACCGGCACCGCGCAGAACCCGCACGGCGACGACCACTCCGTGTTCATCTGCTTCGCGCCCCGCGAAAACCCGCAGATCGCCGTGGCCGCATATGTGGAGAACGGAGGATGGGGCGGATCCGTGGCAGCTCCGATAGCCTCGCTGCTGATAGAACAGTATTTGAACGGAGAGATCGCGCCCGAACGGGCCTGGCTCCGCGAATGGATAAAGGTTAAATGATGGACGGCAGAGCGCAGAGAAGTCTGGTGCACACGATCGATTGGTATCTGGTCGCGTGCTGGTTCGCGCTGCTCGTGATTGGATGGCTGAGCGTGTACTCATCCTCGCATTCGGTGGAAGGATCGGGGATGTTCGCCCTCGCCGGGCGCAGCGGAAAGCAGCTGCTCTGGATGGGAATCTCTATGGTGGTCGGCACCGTGATACTCTTTTGGATCAAGCCGTACCTCTGGGAGGAGTTCGCGCTGCCGGGCTGGATTTTCGTGGTCCTGCTGCTGGGGCTTGTGCTCGTGTTCGGCAGCACTGTGAACGGTTCGAAGTCTTGGTTCCACATCGGGGCGCTGAGTTTCCAGCCGTGCGAGCTGTCCAAGATCACGACGTCCCTGGTGCTGGCGCACCTGCTTCGGACGCCCGGTTTCAGGCTCGGCAGGTTCCGCGATCTGGCGATGACGCTGGCTGTGGTGGGCATCCCGGCCGCGCTGATTCTGGCCGGCGGAGAAGCGGGAACGCTGCTTGTGTATGTGGGATATGTGTTTATGCTCTACCGCGAGGGGCTGTCCGGATGGTGGCTGGTGTTCCTGTTCGCGTTCATCGTGCTGTTCGTCACTTCGATCAGGTTCCCTCTGTGGGTGTCGTTTGTCTTGCTGTTCGTTGCCCTCGGGGCCTATTTCCTGGTGGTCCGCCGGCGCGTCCGCGGAATAGTGGCAAGGCGGGATCTGATTTGGACTATGGTTCTCGCCGGGGTGGTGGGCTCGCTGATGATCCTCTCCACTTCGCTCGTGTTCAAGCACGTCCTGAAGCCCCACCAGCAGACCAGAATCGAGGTTCTTCTGGGAATGAAGGAAGACCCGATGGGCGCAGGGTACAACGTCAACCAGTCCATGATTGCCATCGGCTCCGGCGGCCTCACCGGAAAGGGATTCCTTCAGGGCACCCAGACCGCCTATGGTTTCGTCCCGGAGCAGAGCACGGACTTCATCTTCTGCACCATCGGCGAAGAGTTCGGCTTCCTCGGCTGCGCGCTGGTGATTTTGCTATACGTCTTTTTGATCGCCCGCATCCTGGGCCATGCCGAGCACTGCCGCGAGCCCTTCGCCCGCATCTACGGCTACTGTCTCTCCGGCTGCTTCTTCATGCACATGATGATCAACATCGGGATGACGATAGGCCTGATGCCTGTGATTGGCATCCCTCTGCCTTTTATCTCTTATGGGGGATCGTCTATGCTGTCCTTCACGGTGATGCTTTTCATCTTTTTGGCCCTGCTCAAGCAGGAAAGGCGGTATTTCTAGGGACATCCCCGACACTTCTGTTGTGATCCTTGCCCCAATCGGGGATCATTTTCCTTCCTAACAGCGCCGCGGTGCAAGAGATGTCCGTAAAACGCGGACACCTCTCGCACTAGCACAGCTGCGCGCGACCCCCGGTTGGATTGGTTGTTTTTTTTCGTATTTTTGCAGTCGCGTCCGGCGGCTTCAGCCCCCGACGCTCAGCCTTGGTGGTGGAATGGTAGACACGAGGGACTTAGACACAATTTGAGTGCACTCTCTGAAAAGAGAGGTGTAGAATGCCGTAAATTCAAGGAAACCTCAACGGGTAAAACCGAAGGCAATCTTGAGCCAAGCCTCTGAGAAGAGGAAGGTGCAGAGACTAGACACGGCACACCTAAAGGGCGAAGCCCCATGGTGAAGGAATAGTCCAGACCACAAACAGCGATGGTGGCGAAAGCCATAGTGGTAAGAAAATCCCTTGGCCCGAAAAGGCCGTGCGGGTTCGATTCCCGCCCGAGGCACATTAAAGACTTTGTAATATGCTAATTTTCAAGCACTTACAAAGTCTTTAATTTTTCTATTCACCAAATT
>JAGAAD010000030.1 GCA_017615445.1 Bacteroidales bacterium | reverse complement strand
GTGCCATTGAAATCCACAAGGCGTCCCCATGGATCGTAGCGGTAGACCGCGATGATGCCGTCACTTTCGTCGGAGATGCTGGTTATACTGCCGAGGTAGTCGCGGCCGATGTTGTAAAGGGTCCAGGATCCGTTGCCGGACTTTTGATATACCATAGGGGCGGAGTAGGCGTCGCCTCCGAGGTAGAGCCGTTCCGTTGCCGTGCCGTAGGGGTTGTCGTACTCGTAACGTCCCCCGATATAGTACTGGGTATGCAGATGCCCATCGATGTACTCTATGTCAGCAAACACCCTTTCGCCGTCGGCGTTATACGTGAAGTGCGCCTCCGGATAGTCCATCGTGTTCTCGACCACGTACGCCGGGCGGTCGAAGGAGTTGTAGGTGACGGTCCTCTGACGGTAGGAGGGCTGGCCGGACTCGGGGGTTAGACCCGTGACTTCGTAAGGGCTGACGCCTGGGCCTCCGCCATAGATGAGGGTTCCCACGCCGTCGATGGAGGTGATATTGCCGTTGTCCTGATAGACGATCTGGCGGGTGGTGTTGCCCTTGGTGATACTTGTCAGGCGGTTGAGATTATCGTAACCGAAGGTCTCGGCAGAGCCAAGATATCCGCCGCGGCCGAGAAGGTTACCGGTTGCGGGATCGAACTGGTAGGTGAAGTTCTGGATGTAGCCTCCTTCTATTCTTCTGTATGTCGGGAGTCCGAAGGCGGTGAAGCCGTACTCGCGGGTCTGCTGCCCGGTAGTGATTTCCGTGGGCTGACCGAGGTCGTTTTCGGAGACGAGGCTCCAGACGGTCTTGTTGTTCGGGAGGGTAATTCCGGTGTTATGGCCGTTGGCATAGGTGTAGGTCTCGGTGGTGATGTATCCGGACTGGCTTGTGTATGCTATGCTTGAGAGGACGCTGCCGGTGGAGTAGGTGTAAGTCTTCTGCAACCATTTATTGTTTGGAACCGTCTCCTTAAAGGTCGCCACCCGGTCATACGCGTCGTACGTGTACTCCTTGCCCGTACCGTTCGTGGAAGATACATTGCTCAGCCTGCCATATGTGTCGTATGTGTAGGTGGTGTTGAACTCTCCAGCGCGTGAGACATAGGTGACACGGCCGAACCGGTCCTTTGATGTCGCCACCGTCCCGTTCCGGTTGATGTGCGTGAACACGGACGAGCCGTCGGCGTTCCACGTGTAGGAGTCGGACTCCGTGCCGAGGCTGGGGTCGACCATCTGCGTACGGCGGCCGTAAGCATCATAGGTAAAGGTGGTGACGACATTTCCTGGTGCGGTGATGGAAGAGGGCTGTCCGTCATCACGAAGAGTGTAGGTAACCGTTCCTCCGCTATCTGATGTGCTGACGACGCGGCCCATCGCGTCAGTAGTCCTTGTGATGGAGATGCCGTCCTTTATTGTAGTCGTGCTCGTTCCGTTGTAGGACCACCTCGTCCTGCGACCGGAGGCTTCGCACAGGGAGTCCGGCCTGTCGTAGATGTCATAGTGGTAGGTGTTCCAGTACGAAGGCCCTGTCACACCGGTTGTTGCCCTATAGGGTAACGATACGCGGCTGAGCCTTCCCTTAGAGTCATACTCCTTGTTGGTGAACTGCCACACTCCGTCGAAGCGCTTTACTCCGCTCTTGATCTCGCGGCCCAAGGCGTCGTAATGGGTGATGGTCTCCGGGCTTCCGGTAGCGGTATGGGTTACGGTGTAGAGCCCGTCCCCGCCCCAGGCGGTGGTCATCTGCTCGACGCCTCCGTCCGGATGGGAGACTTGCGTCAGGTTGCCCCAGCTGTCGTAGGTATAGGTCGTTGATCTGTTGCGGTAGTCGGTGACCGTTGTCGGCTTGCCGAACTTGTTATAGTTCGAGTAGGTAGTAGTATGTCCGAGGGCATCGGTCTTGCTCAGCAGATATCGTCCGTTCGCATCATAGACCAAGGTGTCTCCGGTAAATGTGGTCGCTCCGTATGGCGCGGTCTTCTCAGAGGTGATGTTGCCGTGGGAATTGTAGGTGAGGCGGGTTGAAGAAACTAGATGTACTACGTCAATGAATGGAGAAATGCCAGAGCGGGTAATGCTGTCTCTCAGATTGATGGGGATCTGCGTGACTTGCCGTTTTCCGATATAGTCAGCAGAAGTCAACAGCCTTCCGCTATTGTCATAGGTGTTAATCGTCTTACCCAGCCACGAGGACGTCGCATCACCGTCAGTTTCTCTAGTGAGGATTTCTTCCGTGACTAGCCCTAGTATGTACTTTGTGGGAGTCACCGTGTTTTGGTATGTCATGTGCGTCCCCTCGGTAAAGGCAGGGCCAGATCCTGACGGGCGACTGACAATAATTGACATGGGCAGGTCGTAGTCACCGTAGGTATAACTGGTCGTAGTCGTGATTCCGTATAGAGAGTCTGCCGCCACGCTCTGAATCAGCCGTGGGTTGAGTTTCCCGTAGGCGGTAGTATTGTTGTCATAGGTGTTGGTAACGGTGGAATAAGGAGGGTCATAATATCCCTTACTTACAGTCTCTGAAGTCTGAATTCCGAATCTCTGCGGATCAAAAACTGTCGTTGCGCAGTTCCGGGAGATATAATCCATGACACACATTTTTCCAAATCCGCAGAAGCCGAGACCGCGCGAGTGATAGACGGCATCCCAGTATGTGTAGTAAGAGTCCGTCAGGGTGTGTTGATCTGCATCGTAATTGTAAGCTCTGGACAAAACTCGAAACGGAGCGCGTAGTCGGACAAATCCGGAAGAGAAGTTGTAAGTCCGATTGGGATCCATAAGATAAGCGCCATCGAAAGAACCGCTATTGCTATATGTGTTTGAGTGGATGTTGCCGAAGCTGTCCGTAATATGTGTAAGGCTTCTTCTTTGGACATGATTAGGACTCAGCTCATACAGACGCATCCATGGACCGGACATTATGATGACATCGCCCGAGGTCCCGAACATTGAACAGTCTCCGGGAACCACATCGGCGAGGGAGTCCAGGGGGATGTATGCCGGCGGAATAGGGGAATTGAATTCTGCATTCAAGTTCGGGTAGTACCATACGGCTGCATAGTTCTGATGAAGCATATCAGGAAGACCATCCCTATCTACATCAAGGAAATAAACGATATCGCCCCTTTTTCTATTATAATATGATTTACTCTCGGTGGAAAACCCCTTTCCGTTAAAGATTGATATATTCCATGTGGGGAATTGACTAAATGTCACGCCTCCTATTGTGCAAGCCAACGGCGCCGAAGCTATGTCGGGGTATCCATCTCCATTAATATCTACAACATATATTTTGGGGGTGGCCTCTTGTGGGAGGTCGGGATGATTAATATTTGGTTCGTAATACAGCTGGCTCTTGGTTACCCCAGAGTAAGTGGTTCTGAAACCAAAAGAATTACTCGAGTCGCCAGAAAGAGAGTATACATCCATCCCAGTCGTTGTAACATGACATAAGTCTGACTTGCCGTCGTTTTCGAAATCTGCAACGATCACAAGGTTCTCTTCGTCATCCCCATTGGTAAAGAGTGTCGTCTCAATGAGTTTGGTCCCTTCATTCAAATCTACAAGAGCAAACTTTGATGCATCCCGGGTCATAATCATCAGCATCGTTGTGCCGTCACCGCGGAAATTCCCGAAACGGTAGTAACTCTTAGCGGGACTTTTAAAGAATCGGTTGTGTGTGCCGTCACTGACAGAAACGGTGAACTGTCGGCTTGTGTAGTTGTAGTCTTCGCCGAATGAATAGACAGTAATGGTATAATCTGTTACATCTTGGGTTGTCGATGAGTTGTTGATTTTGACGAGTTCATCGGTGCCATCTCCATCCACATCAACAGCTTCTATCAGTTGAAAGCCGCTTCCGGCAACAATAGTACTTTGTGAATAGGAATTCTCCCCGGTATTGTTACATAGAATAAGTTGTTGGGCGTTGTAGTCACTGCCGTATTTATAGTATTTTGTGAACCAATACGTAGCACTATCAATTGCGACGTAGTTACTCTTGTCTGGGAGAACAACTATCCCGTCATTCGGACTGCATGGGATTAGTTTCCCTCTATGGTACTGAAGAGGGACATCATCTGTCTTATTGAAGTATTGTGCGAAGTAATACTGAACGACTTGATTGAAGCTAGTAATCACGTTATTCCCCGTTTCGTCGTCTACTCCATAGGAAAATTCGAGAGGGGGCAATTCTTCGCCTGCTGAGCAGCAGCGGATTTCTTTCAGTAATGAGACTCTGTCTTGAAACTGATGATTCAGACTATACTCACATATCACAGAATTGCCGTCATAACTCGTAATAGAATCAAGTAGTTTTCTGGGAAACGACACAGTCTGGCCGAAAGAGGCGGTCCCATACGGGGCTTCGTTGCTTCTGGTCGTGTAGTTGAAAGATATCGAAGCAGTGCTCCCATAATGAATGGACGAAATGTAATCAACGTTGTCCACAATTGTGTACTCGAATGTTATCGTATTGCCGTCTTTATCCGTTAGAAGGGAAATAGGGTAAGTGTTGCGAGGTGAGGTATTGTCTATTGCGCCATAACGGGCGGTAGAGCCATCGGGATAAATTGCCGTGAAATATAAAACCTGTCCAAGGGAGTTTTCATGTCTTCTGACATGGACGTTGCCTTTCGCAGTGCTGAGCTCAAATCCGGCGGGGCCATAGGCTGAAGTCACAAGAGGAATGCCGTCCAAGGCATATTTTGCATAAGGGGAGTCGTAAAGGCCCGCCGATATTATGTTCTCATAATAGAGATTTTTGTTGCGCACGGTAATGGAAGATAGTCCTCCTATTCCCCAGCCGTATCCGGCAACATTGTTGCCTGCCTGACTGTTATAAACAAGAGAGATAGATGGCGTGAGTTCCCATCCCTGGGCTGTCGAGATAGGAATCCTGTAAACGCGGGCGCCAGAAGGGCTGACAGATTCTGAAATAGGTATTGAGCCGACCGCATATAGCGAGAGATCCCTACTGCTTCTCGTCTGCAACCCCGCTGTTCTGCTTTTGGCCAAAGAGTCTTGGAGGGCGATAACGCTATCAATGGTAGGATATTCCTTTCGGATTGTTTGACCATTTTTGTGGGAAGAAGAAATCTCCGGGACAATCAATGACTGATCTCCCACCTTGGCGGAGACTTCCTTTGCCGGTGCTACGAAACAACATAAGGCAAGGCAGAGGCATATAAACAGGTCAAATCGTTTCATAATCTAAAGCTCGTTGCCTCAAAGATAATAATTAATCCACAATCTACTTGTAAACAAATGCTTTACAACTGACTGTTGTATAATTCAATTATTGTTTTTATATTTGCATTAATCAATAAATGAAAACTATGATAAACTTTGATGACATTACTTGCGACGGCCGCTTATGGGCGGTTCGTTATGAAGGAGAAAGCGAGAACGCGTTGTTCCATTGCTTAGATCAATGGAACAATGTTGAATGGTTAAGGGATTTCTTTATCAAGAATAAAGGCGATTTGGAGTCGTTCTTCAATGTAACCGATGTGAATAAGGCCATCTCCGAAACTATTGAGGATGCCGACAAACTGCAGTGCTTGATACTAGACTTGAGCCCCGAAGCTGATTTGGAAAAGCTATTCAGGCCTCTGGACAATAGACAAGCAGCGGCACTGATGCTGGATAAAGAAAAAGCAAATCTGAAGAACGTCACAAATCATTCTTCATGGCTTAGGTTATACGCGATTAGACTGGAAAAGGGCTCGTTCATTATTACCGGGGGAGCAATCAAGTTGACCGCCACGATGTCTGAAAGACGGCATACATTTGAGGAGCTGGCAAAGATGGAAAAGGTTCGAAACTTTTTATTGGACGAGAGGATTGTGGATAAGGATAGTTTTGAGGATTATAAGAATAATCTATAAATAATAATCGATGGGAAACGCTGTTGAAAGATTAAGAAAATACGAATCCGTCCCCCACTCTAGATGGAGGGAGGAAGCCGAGTGGCGCCGCGCCAATCGCAGTTGGCTCAGGCGCTCTCAAGCAATTGCCATGAAGTTGCTGGACAAAAGAGATGAAATGCACTGGACGCAGCAACAGATGGCGGAAAAACTCGGGTGCACTCAACAGTATATATCCCGTATATTACAAGGGAAAGAGAATCTCTCTTTGGAAATGCTTTCCAAAATAGAAGATTCTCTTGATGTGAAAGTCTTTGACCTCTAACCCTGAACAGGCTGCCGGAGAAACTATTCAGAAACGCCCTTGGATTTTAGCGGCGAGTTCACACCCAACTCTTCCCAGGCGGCGTCGGCGCCGGCTTTGATCTTTTTCCAGTGCTGGAACGAAGCGATGTGGCAGAGGTCGAAGACCATGCAGCCTTCCGTCTTCGTGAGGCAGAGTTTCACCGCCGCTTCGCAATCGAACTTCTGAGAGGCCACGGAGAATGTTCCCCAGAGCGGGCAGTCGCCTTTCAGGATCTGGCGGGCAAGACTGATGGAGTACTCGATGGTGTCCGAAGCCGAGAAACCGGTCACCTTGCTATAATAGGCTCCCAGCTGGAAGTAGTCCAACTGGTCGGCATAGCCGGTGGTGTGGTAGTTTCTGGTGGACCACCAGTAGCTGTCCGCCAGGGTGTAGTTCGGGCTTCCCCAGTTCTGGCCGGTGTGCGGCAGGGGGTACCAGGCGGCGGCCCAGACCGACAGGTCGGCATCCGGCCGCACGGATTTCACTGCCGTGCGACACTCCGCGACTATGTCGTGGATCACCTTCGCGCGCCACTCTATCCACTGGTTGAAAAGAGGTCCGGGGGTGAAATCACCCTTCTTGGTGTCCGGAGTCTTGTAGTAGTAGATATCCGTCGGCCAGTTCTCCACCGCCTTGCCTATGTACTCCTCGAAGCGGGCCCTTGAATAGTCCGAGAAGTCGCTGTTGTAGTCCATATAGCGGCAGTAGTCCAGCACGAAGCCGTCCAAGGCCGCATATTTAGGATTGGAGAACAGCTCAGTCAGCATCCTGGTGACATACTGAGTGGTCTTCGGATGGGCGGGATTGATTGCTCCGAACTCGCCGGTCTCACTGATCTTGTGCAGGCCGTCCGGGAGGTATTCCACACACTCCAACTCCTTGAAGTAGTCGTCATCGAACAGAGCGCCGTAGCGGCGTGAGTTCTCACCCATCACCATCACGGAAGCGGAAGCCTCAACCCTCATTCCGAGGGCCTTCGCCTCCTGGAGTATGAATTCAAGATAGTCGTAGTCCCTTTCCACGGTCTGACCGCCGAGAGTCACGCACGGCTGGAGGAACTCGCTTTCATAGAGAGCACGTCCGTTGCCGGGCTTGATGCCCACGACGATTCCATTGAAGCCATAGCTTCTAGCTCGCTTCAGAATCGACTTGATGTCTGCCTTCTTGGCGAAGCGTTGGAAGTTCGCGGACGCATCAATCCACATCACGAGCGGTTTCTCGCGCACGGTGTCTCCAGGTGCGATATAGTTCGAATCCACCGGCTCCACGATGAGCGTATCCACTTTCACCGTGTCATACGGATCCACTATTATCTCCCCGGGGCCAGGCTTGATCCCAGGCTTGCCGCAGCTGAAAATCAGCGCCGCCGCGAAAAGGGCAAAAACTATCTTTTTCGTCATAACTTATTATTTACGTCCCTCGGCGCGGGCGATACCCTCTTTCAGGGCATCCCAAGCTTCGGGTTTGCCGAAGGTGTGGCACATGTCGAAGGCCATCATACCGTCCGACTGAGTGAGGCAGACATAAGCTGCATCTGCGAGATCGATCGGGTTGCAGATCTGGAACGAGCCCACCATCTTGCAGACTCCGGCGACATCGCGGTTCGAGCGCATCATGGCATACTCCATGGACTCGAGGTCGTCCAGCCCCCATACCCTTTCCAGGTAGGCTCCGGTCATGAACACGTCCAACTCTTCGGCCATTCCGGTCTCGCCGTAGTCGGGCGCGGCCCAGTCATCCAGATACTGCTCATAATAGCGGGCGTTCTTCGAAGCCCAGTTCTGGCCGTTGCCATAGAGGGCGTGCAGCCAGCTGCCGGCCCAGTACTCGAGCTCCACGGACGGGTAGTTCTCGTCTTTCCAAGCCTTCACCTTCGCGACGAAGTCCGTGATTATCTGCGAGCGGAACTTCCACCACTGCTTGTAGAACTTGCCGGGCACGCGGCCGCCGTCGGCATCGTAGCTGAAGACATCCTCCGGCCAGCGCTCGAGCGGCTCCCCTACATACTTTTCGAAGGCCTCGCGGGTCTCGGGCGAGAAATCGGCCTGAGCGCTCGGGAAACGGCAGTAGTCCAGGGCGAAGCCGTCCAGATCGCAGCTCTCGAAGATGGTCTTGATGGTCTGCATGGCGAGCTCCTGCGACTGCGGCAGCAGCGGGTTCATGAACGCCGCCACTTCGCGCGGCATGTCTTCTATCTTCTTGAAGCCCTCGGGCGTGTACATCACGCAGGTGAGCCTCTTGATCGCAGGGTCGTCATAGACGAGACCCCTGTGCCAGTAGGGCGAGCCTGCAGGGAAGATGGTGGCGGCGATGCTGACCTTCATCCCGCGCTTGTGCGCCTCCTCGATGAACATCTGAACGTTGTCCAGGTAGAGGATGCCGTCGCAACCCCGAACATCCAGGACGGCCCAGTTGAAACCGGTGTCCTTGCATTTGTCCAGGTAATACGCGACGGAATCGCGGGTGCTCAGGCGGGCGTGGTTGTCTATCGCCATCCACATATACTTGGGCTTCTCTGCGCGGGGTGCGCAGGAAGCCGCAAGCATAATGATGGATAACAGACTAAAGAACCGTAGTCGTAATGTCATAAGCGAGCACATACAGGGACTGTGCGGCATAGATCACGTGGCCGGTGCCGGTCGCAGGATCGTAGACATAGGCGCAGCAAGGATAGCACTGTGCGGCGTCGTCGATTCTGTCGGTCGGGAGAAGGTAGTTCACGAGCGACTCGTCCACCTCGTCGGTCTCTTCGTCGTCCTCAACCAGGTTCTCTGCCTTCTGGATGGTGATCCAGTTGCAAGGCCATGAACCGGAGCAGGCGATTATGCACTTCTCGCCGTTGTAGACGAAGGCGCGGACGTGGCCGGTGCTGAAGTTGCCGTAGTTGTAGAGACGGCCTTCAGAATCCCAGTTGCCCCAGGTAACCTGGCCGTAGAGAGGAACTTCCTCTGCGCTGCCGCCCTCGACTGCACTCAGGCTGTCATAGTAGTAGAATGCGGAAGAAGCGTTGCCGCTCTCGCCGTACTCTGCCGCTGCGAGCGAATCCCAGCAGATGAAGCCGTCCTCAGGATTTGCGGTGAAGAAGGACAGGAGCTGTCCCCAGCAGCCGTCATTACCAGGATGCGCGATGAACGGACCGTGCCAGGTGCCGGCGCAGCTGCCGTCAGCTTTGTAGTAGTTGCCGCCCTGGAACACGATGACGTGGTGCATCTGAGGGTTGGCGGCGCCGGTGCGGAAGGTGAGGATGAAGTCACCCTTCACATCTCCGGAGACAGACATGTAGTTGCAGCCATACTCGAAGCTGTAGATCTTAGTCGGCTTGGCGTTGTAGCCGTCCAGCCAGGCATAAGCCTCGGTGATGGTGCCGGTGCTGCCGTCGCCCACGATGGCGGTGTACTCGGCGAAAGCCACGAGAACGCCGTTCTCGTCGTTGCTCATAGCTCCGAGCTGGCCTGAATAGGCGTCGAAGCCGGGGATTCCCTCCACATTGAGGGTGCCCACCTTCGCTCCGGTGAGGTCATAGACATTGAAATCGGAGGTGGCGAAGTGCTCGCGGTCCACGAAGCCCAGACAGCACATGTTGGATGTGGTCGCAGCCAGACCCATCTGGCCGTAGGTCTTGTTCCACTGCTTCACCACCTTGACGGACACCTCTGCCGCTGCGGCATAGACAGTGTACTCAGCCTTGGTGGTTCCATCTTCGGCGGTGACGGTGAAGGTCACGCCGGCTTCTCCGGTGTAGTCGCGGGCCACTGCGGGATCCGGGCTGATGGTGGCCTTATCGGAGATCACCACCTCGGCTGTCGCGGCCTTGAGGCCTGCCAGCTGGTTGGGCATGTAAGACAGTTCGATGGTCTTGTCGGTCTGATCCACGAAGCCTTCGATAGTGAAATCGCCGGCTTTGGCTGTGAAGGCAGTCAGACGGCACTCGGTGCTCTTCTGCACTTCGGTGTTTCCGCCGCCTTCGTTACCGCCTTCCCCGTTGTTTCCGGGATCTTCTTCAGGGGTACAACTTGCGATCGCGCCGATGACGGCGAGAGCCGCAAAGAAAAATTTTGATGCTTTCATGTTTGTTAATTTTGGTTGTTATTCTTTAGCGTATTTTCCAGTGAGATGATAATCTTTTGTCCTGCCCGTCATCTTGGCGGTGACGGT
>JAGAAD010000029.1 GCA_017615445.1 Bacteroidales bacterium | reverse complement strand
CGTGGACTTCCTCAAGAAGGGTGTCCCTCATGTGCGAGAGAACTCCCACCTTGCCTTCTGCGTGGAATTTCTTCTCCACCTCCTCGAGCTCGCACAGGGCGCGGAACTCGCTGATGGTGAATTCGGGACCCACGTTAGCGGCGCCCATTCCGCAGAGGGGATAATCCTGAGGGTTGGAGACGTCGTCTGTGTAGTGTCCCTTGATGTAGCTGCCCAGAGGGCGCACCTTGGCGGTGAGGGTCTTTGCGACTTCGGTGTCGAAGAGGGTGGTGTCCAGGTCCGTTCCCACCTTGCCCACTATGAAGCAGGGCCACACATCCTCGAGTCCGACTGCCTTGAGGCCTTTCTTGAGCTCGGCGATGAAGGTGTCGAAGGTGGTCTCGTCTGCGAGTCCGCCGTGGACCTCCTCAGTTCCCACTTCGTAGGAGATGGGGGCGATGCCGTGGGCCTTGCGGAACGCTTCAGTGTGCGCGATCAGCTCGACCGTTCTGGCCGCGACCACATGGATGTCGATTATCTCGCCCTTCGGGACGTTTATGTCCACGGTGGGATCCACATGGATCAGGTCGTAGCCTGCGAGCACTGCGGCCTCGAAAGACTTCTTCACGCCGTTCATGGCGTCTTCGGTGGACCACTTTTCAGTCCTCTGCTTGTCCTTGAGCCAGGGGCCGCCGTGGTCTATCGCCACTATGCACGGGCCGGTGAAGTTCACCCTCTCGCACTCGAAACGGACGGTGCGGACGAAGTCCTCCTGAGTCATTCCGGTGTAGCCTCCGTCGCAGTCTATCTGGTTCAGGGTCGCTGCGAAGTAGATGGGGGCGTTGTTGCGTTTCGCTGCCTGGATGCTGGCGCGGATAACGGTGGGGGAGTTAGGGCATGCCGCGAAGATGGTGCGGGGAATGCCGGTCTCCTTCTGAAGCTCGTCGATCCTATGGAGGAGCTGTTCGGTCTTTTTCATATTATATATATAAAGTTACGCCTTCGACAACTCGGGAGATGTTTCCGGAGACCGACGGGGTGTCCGGGCTCAGTCCCATATTGATGCTCTTGAAGCAGCCCAGCATCTGGGCGACGAAGATGTTGCCCACGCTCGAGTAGCGGGCGGGCATCTGCTCGGGCAGTCCGAGCTCCACCAGCAGATCCATGCCCTTCAGGCCATGGTCTTTCTGGCAGACGGCCACCGTCGCGGTCACTTTGTTGTGCTCGGCGATCTGGCCGATGAGGTCCATTTCATAGCGGCGCACCTTCGCGTCCGGCGAGACGAAGTAGACCAGCAGGCAGTCTTCGTGGACCACCGCCTTGGGGCCGTGGCGGAAGCCGAGGAACGAGTCGAACGCGCACATGACGGCGCCGTCCGTGAGCTCCTGCAGCTTCAGGCGCGCTTCTTCGGCCACACCCTTGAGGGCGCCCGATCCGAGGAAGACCGCGCGGTTGAAGGGCCGCTTCGCGATCTCGTTGATCGAGTCCTCATACTTGTCCATCGCTTTCTCCACGGCGTCTGCGAGAGCGTCTACCTCGGCCTTGTCCTGCTCGATCTTGTCTATGTTCGCTATCATCGCGCAGGTGAGGAACATGGTGCTGTAGGAGCTGGTCATCGCGAGCGAAAGGTCGTTGGTCTCGGGAGGAAGGAGGAGGCAGAGGATGTTGTCTCCCTTCATCTTCGCGAGCTCGCCTTCGGAGTTGCAGGTGATGAAGATATGGGCCACGCTGCCGGCAGTCTGCTCGACCGCTCTGATGGCGCCCACGCTCTCAGGGCTGTTTCCGCTGCGGGCGAAGGAGATGAGGAGAACCTTGCTGTCCTTGCCGAGATAGAGCTCAGGAGCGGTGATGAGGTCCGTGGTGGCGATGCTGGACGCTCCCTTGAGGAGAGTGTCGCGCAGGGCGCACTCGAGCGCATCGCCAATATAGGCGGATGTTCCTGCTCCCGTGAGAATTACCGAATAACCTTCGCCGAGGTATTTGTGGAGAAATGCTGAAATCTGCTGCTTGCGCGCGAGCACCATTTCGTAGGATGCTTTCCAAACACGCGGCTGCTGTTTGATTTCTTTGTAGGTGTGGTAGTTAAGTGTCATCAAATTGTTATTGAAATGATTTGCGCAAATCTAATAACTCTTCCCGTTTTTCGTTTCGTTTTCGTTTCGTTTTATCAAATAAAACGTTTCACGCGATTTCGTTTTGCTATTGGACGCTCACTGTCTCGACCTTGATCTTGAGCGATTCGAGCCTGCTGCGTATTTCCGGAGCGAGGTTCTGGTCCGTGATGACGGTGCTGAGCTTGTCCGGCATGGCGATGAAAGCGAGAGCCCTTTTGTTGAACTTGGTGGAGTCGAACACGGCATACACCTCACGCGCACGCGAAATCATCACCTGATTGGTGCTGGCTTCGTCTATGCTCGGAGTGGACAGACCTGCCTCCACCGAGATGCTGTCCACACCGAGGAACAGCTTGTCGCAGTAGAAGAGCTTGAGGTTCGATTCGGTCAGCGCGCCCACCGTGCTGAGAGATGTCTCGCGGACTGTGCCGCCGAGGAGAACCACCTTGAAGCGTTTGTATTTCACGGCCTCGAGCACTGCGTGCACCGAGTTGGTGATGATGGTGAGGTCCGTGAAACCGTCCAGGTTCTTCACTATCTCGAGGGCGGTGGTGCCGGAGTCGACCATGATAGTGTCTCCGTTGCGGATGTGAGCCGCTGCAGCGCGGCCGATCGCCCTCTTTTCCTTTATGTTCACCATCTGCTTGGACCTGAAGTTCCTTTCCTCCGGATCGCTTTCGGTGGTGTTCGTGACCATTATCGCTCCGCCGTGGACCCTGAGGAGTAGCTTGCGCTCCTGGAGAATTCTGAGGTCTTTGCGGATAGTCACTTCCGACACTCCGAACATCTCGCTTAGATGTGTGACGTTGACGGTGGAGTCTTCCTTGAGTTTCTGGAGGATTGCGGAACGGCGTCCCTGAGCGGAATCGTAGATGTCCATTAGTCTGTTAGTTTTAGTTTTTAATGCCGCGAAGTTAGTACTTTTTTCAAATGAAACAAAACGAAATACAATTTTTGCTAAAAACGAAACACTTTTGAAAGATTTCGGAGGTTTTTTTGCATATTCGTAGACTGAACCTGAATAACATTAGAATTATGAGCCAGTATCAGATAGCAGCCATCGGAGAACTCAATGTGGACATCATTCTGAACCGCATAGACGGCCAGCCGGAAATAGGCAAGGAAAAGTTTGCGAAAGACATGACGGTGACTCTCGGAAGCAGCACCGCGATTTTCGCCGCAAACGCGGCCGCCCTCGGCAGCAAGGTCTGTTTCGTGGGCCTTGTGGGACGCGATTCCTTCGGCGACCTGGTGAAAAAGTCGCTGGAAGCGAAGAAGGTGGACACCCGCTTCATAATGGAAGGGGAGACTCCCACGGGCGCGACTATCTGCATGAACTACGGCGAGGACAGGGCGAACCTGACCTACCAGGGCTCGATGGATGTGATGGGGTATGAAGACATAGATCCCGCAGTTTTTGACAGCTGCTCACACATCCATCTCTCGTCGCTCTTTATGCAGTCCGCCCTTCTGCGTGACGTGCACAAAGTGCTGGACATCGCCGCTGCGAAGGGAATAACTGTTTCGCTGGACACTCAGTGGGATCCGGCTGAGACCTGGAAGTTGGACTATAAAACCGTCCTTCCGAAGGTCACTATCTTCATGCCGAACGAGAAGGAGCTTCAGGCTTTGACCGGCAAGGCCGACCTCGAAAGCGCGATCGCCGAGGTGCTGCCTTATCTTGGTAAAGCAATGCTTGTCAAATGCGGCTCCAAAGGTTCTATTTTGGTTTACAAAGACGGTAAGAGGGTGGAACTGCCCGCTTTCCTGAATAAAGATGTGGTGGACGCGATCGGCGCCGGAGACAGCTTCAACGCCGGCTTCGTGAGCGCGTTCGTCAGGGGTCTTTCGCTGGAAGACTGCCAGATCACCGGCAACCTCACCGGCGCCGTGAACACGACCGCCGCCGGCGGAACTGGAGCGTTCACCTCGCTCGAGGCTGTCCGCAAGGTGGTCCGTGAGAAGTTCGGCCAGGAGTTCAAGCTTTAGGATATGAGAAGAACACTCGCGATATTGATTGCCGCCGCCTTTGTGGCCGCCTGCTGCGGGACTCCCGCCCAGGACAGGCTGCTCGGCGCGGACGGCAAAGCCCTTAAGAACATAGAGGTTTCGGTCCAGTCCGAGACTCCCGAGGCTTTCCCCGGGATGACGGTCAGGACCGTGAGCTTCAGGAATGCAGGCTCGGAGCCCGTCGCCGTCTCGGCGATGGAGACTTCGCGCGTGCGGCTCAAGAGCCGTAAGGTCTGGGCGCTGGAGCCGATGACCTACGAAGACCGCCGCGACTGGGTGCAGCCGGTGCGGCCGGGGTACCACCAGGATAACTTCCTCGGGATGTCGGCTTCCGACTACGGCGGGGGCACGCCGCTCGTTTCGCTGTGGAACGCCGAGCGCTGCCTGACCGTGGGACTCGTGGAGCCCTGCCTGCGGATCGTGAGCATTCCCGTGACCCGCAAGGGGAACGTGACCGAGGCCGTGGTCCGCAAGGACTACGACGAGCCGGTGCTGCTCGGGCCGGGCGAGGTCCTCACGAGCTACGCTAATTTCCTGATCGAGGGCACGGGCGATTTCTTCGGCCCGGTCCGCGAGTTCTCGGAGTATATGCAGGCTGTCTGCGGCATTCAGGCGCCGGTCTCGCCGGACGAGGCCTATGATCCCGTCTGGTGCGCGTGGGGCTACGAACGCCAGTTCACCGTGGACGAAGTGATCGGGACTCTGCCGAAGGTGGTGGAGCTCGGGTTCAAGTGGGTGGATGTGGACGACGGCTTCCAGATTTGCGAAGGCGACTGGCAGACCAACGACCGTATCGGCCCGGACGGCATGCGCCGCCTGACCGACGCGATCCACGCCGCAGGCCTGAAGGCGAAGCTGTGGTGGGCGCCGCTGCTGGCGGATTCCACCAGTCGCGCCGTGGCCGAGCACCCGGAGATGATGCTGATTCAGAAAGACGGCTCGCACGAGTTCGTGAGCTGGTGGGACAGCTGGTACCTCTCGCCCGTGAATCAGGCGTCCTGGGATTTCACGGCCGGCGTCGTGGACATGTTCCTGCGCGACTGGGGCTTCGACGGCTTCAAGATGGACGGCCAGCAGCTGAACCTGTCCGCTGCGGACTACAACCCTGCGAGCGGCCTGGAGTATCCCGAGCAGGCGCAGGAGCGTTTCCCTGAGTATTTCCAGCGCATCTACGAACGCGCGAACGCCATTAAGCCCGGCTGCGTGCTGCAGCTCTGCCCTTGCGGCTGCGCTGTCAACTATTTCTGGACTCCTTATATGAATCAGGCGGTGGCGTCCGATCCCACCTCCAGTTTCCAGATCCGTATGAAGAGGAAGGTCTATGCCGCGTTGTGCCCGGACCTCGCTTACTATGCAGACCATGTGGAGCTATCCGACGGCGGGCTGGATTTCCCCTCGCAGATCGGAGTCGGCGGCATCATCGGCACGAAGTTCACCTGGCCCAAGCCGAACCCCCACGCCGAACAGAACGGCGGCAGTCTGCTGACTGAAGAGAAGGAGGCGCTGCTGCGCAAGTGGGTGCCGATCTATACCTCGAAGATGCTCTCGAAGGGCAAGTATCTGGGGCTGTACTCCTACGGCTTCGATGTGCCCGAGGGACACGTCATCGAGAAAGACGGCGCTCTTTATTATGCATTCTATGCGCCTGTGTGGAAGGGCGGCGCGATTGAGCTGCGCGGCCTTTCTCCGGACAGGACTTACACCGTCACTGAGTACACGGCGGACGAGCCGCGCTCCTATTCTGTGGACGGTTCGAATCCGGTCATTTACCCTGAGTTTGAAAATAATTATTTAATAGAAGTTAAATAGCCATGAAAAAGTTTACCTGGGCATTACTCTTAGCCCTCCCTATTCTTGTTTTATGTACTCCCAAGGAGCCCGAAAAGGAAAAGACTCCGAAGGTTGATCCCGAGATGGAACTCACCAGCGACGCTTCGTTCGAGCTGGACTACCATCCTGGAACAGTGACCGTGTCTTTCACCTGCAACACAGACTGGAGACTGGCCACCAACGACCTCTGGATCAGTTTCTCCAAGGAAGAGGGAACAGCGGAAGAATCTCCCGTCAGCGTCACCGTCAGCTGCGCTGAGAACGAATCTCTGGACAGCAGAAGCGGATCGATCTACCTCTTTGTGGGAGAACTGAGCAAGACCATCAAGATCAGCCAGACCGGCAACCCGATGTTCGGCGCCGCAGAGGAGCTGATCAGCGGTTCGACCGTGCTCGCCACCAACCCCAATGTGGAGAAGTTCCTCACCGAGGTCACCTATGAGGACCGCGACGGCTGGAAGACCAGCCAGGTGCTGAACTACTACGGCGGCTTCAACGGCAAGGCATACAACGAGAAGGGCGAGGAAGACCCGAACGGCACCGTTCTGAGCTGGGGAAATCAGCCCACCTCCGATCAGCCGAAGTCCTACAGCATCCGCTGGGATCCCGCCGAGGTGGTCGAGGGCAGCCCGATGACTTTGGTGCTCGAGGACAAGCTCGGCTGGAAGGCTGAGACCGCAATCAACGCCGGAGCCTACTATGTGAACGTCACGAACCTCGTTCCTAACGACGAGTACACCTACAAAGTGACCGCAGACCAGGGCGGCAAGGTGCTCGCTCAGGGTAACTTCACCACCACCGGTCATCTGCATCAGGTGTTCTTCCACAAAGCCTGCCGCAACGGACGCGACCTCGGCGGTTGGAAGACTCTGGACGGAAAGACAGTCAAGTACCGCAAGATCTATCGCGGCGGACGTATGCAGAGCGAGACTCTTAACCTCATCGGTCAGGAGGAAGTGAAGGCCCAGGGCATCGGCGCCCAGCTGGATCTCCGCGGTAAGTCCGATGTGCTCAGCAGCCCTGCAATCGAAGGCTTCGAGTTCTGCGCTCCCGTGATCGAGGAAGGCGGTTCCGCAATGCTTAAGACAGACGCTGCGAAGACCAAGCAGTGCTTCGAGTTCGTGGTGAACAATGTCCGCGCTGGAAAGGGCGTCTACTTCCACTGCTCTCTCGGCCGCGACCGCACCGGCACCCTCGATATTCTTCTTCTCGGTCTGCTCGGCGTTCGCGAAGGCGACATCAGCAAGGCCTATGAAGTGACCTATTTCGCCCCTGTGGGCTATAGCGTTTCTTCTTCGGAGAAAGACAGCAACCCGAAGCCTATCTTCAAGAACACCCGCTGCGCATGGGTCTACAGCGATGTGGTTCCTTATTTCTGGAGCCTCGCAGACGAGACCGAGGGCAAGACCTTCGCGGACGGTGTGGAGAAGTACCTCCTCGAGGTGGCAAAGGTTTCCCAGAAAGATATCGACGATTTCCGCAGTTTGATGCTTGAATAGAATATGAGAAGTATTTATAGAATTCTGGCGGCGGCCGTTCTGGTCGCGCTCGCCGCATCCTGCAGTTGCAAGGATGAGTATGGTTACACCGTCAAGGGCAATCAGATAGTCTACAACACTCCGGATCGCCCCGCCGATCAGCAGAGCATGCTCGGCTTCGCGGCCGAGCCCATCGAGCACGTCCGCGTAGGCCTTATCGGCCTTGGCGATCGCGGCACCGGCGCCGTGTGGCGTTTCCCTTATATCAAGGATGCGACCATCGTCGCTCTCTGCGACCTCTATCCCGAGCGCGTCGAGCGCGCCCAGGGCATCCTGGAGGAGCTTGGCGCTCCCCGCGCTATTCACGAGTTCAGCGGTCCGGAGGGCTACAAGGAGCTCTGTGAGCTTCCGGATGTGGATCTGGTCTATCTGGCCGTTCCCTGGCAGCTGCACACTCCCATCGCAGTCTACGCTATGGAGCACGGCAAACACGCCGCCATCGAAGTTCCGGCTGCCACCTCCATCAAGGAGTGCTGGGATCTCGTGAACACTTCCGAGCGCACCCGCAAGCACTGCATGATGCTCGAGAACTGCTGCTACGACTTCTTCGAGCTGACCTGCCTGAACATGATCCAGCAGGGTCTGTTCGGCGAGGTGGTGCATGTGGAGGGTTCATATTGCCACAACCTGGAGCCCTATTGGGACAACTACCAGGGCGACTGGCGCATGACCTACAATAAGGACCACCACGGCGATGTCTACCCGACCCACGGCATCGGCCCCGTCTGCCAGGATCTCAACATCCACCGCGGCGACAAGATGGACGTCCTCGTGTCGATGGACACGGACGCCTTCGCCGGCCAGGACAAGGCGGACGAGCGCTATGGCAAGGGAGTGGTGGAGAAGTACGCCAACGGCGACAACACTTCGACCCTCATCCGCACCCGCAAGGGCAAGACCATCCTCATCGAGCACCGTGTCGTCACCCCTCAGCCCTACAGCCGTATGTATCAGGTCCAGGGCACGAAGGGCTATGCTAACAAGTACCCGAACGAGGGCTTGGCGCTCGGCGGCGCTTCGATTAAGGATGTGGCCTACGACAACCTGGACGCCGAGGAGTTCATGAGCGACGCCGAGCGCGACGCTCTGATGCAGGCCTACAAGTTCGGCTTCGTCTCCGAGATCGAAGACCTCGCTCGCAAGGTCGGCGGCCACGGCGGCATGGACTTCATCATGGACTACCGTCTGATCTACTGCCTGCACCACGGCCTCCCGCTCGATCAGGACGTCTACGACGCCGCCGAGTGGAGCTCGCTCGTGGAGCTGACCGAGGTCTCCATCAACCACGGCTCGATGCCGGTGGTGATGCCGGACTTCACCCGCGGCGAGTGGGACAAGACCCCCGGCCTGACCTTCGCCATGGCGGAATAATTGGCCCGTGGGGGCTAAGATGCTGACTATCAGCTAAATACGCAAATTAGGTCTGCCGAATTTGGCAGACCTAATTTGTTTAACTCGCTGTCTTTCAGGGGGATAGCCCCCACGGGCCTTTTGCGGCGGGATTGTTAAACGGCGTGGCAGGGGGGTAAATAGCGAGGCGGGGGGGGTAAACTGCGAGGTGGGAGT
>JAGAAD010000028.1 GCA_017615445.1 Bacteroidales bacterium | reverse complement strand
ATTCGTTATCGCAGCAATGTTGCTGTGCTGCTCTCTTGCGATCGCACAAGAGGCTGACGAACTCGGTGGTAGCAATGCCGAGTTATCCGTTATTGCCAGGGCAGAATACCTCTATGGTGACCCACTCGGCAACTCCTCTCTCTATACCCTTCTCGAGGGTAACATTTCCGACAATTTTTCCTATAGCATCAGTAACCACTGGCTCTCTTCGGATCCCGGTGCGCTCTATGTGAACACCCTTCGCGCAGACGACGTGAACTGGCTTGACTGGGCGTATCTGACCTATTCCACCGGCAGCCTGGAGTTCTCCGTGGGTAAGGACGCTCTTGTCTGGGGAACGTACGAAATGGACGAATACGACTGGGATATCCACTATCCGATGGCGAGCTCGATGTGGTTCAATCTCCCCATCTACCAGTGGGGCGTGCGCGCTTCCTGGCTCCCGTTCGAGGGCATGAGCCTGGACCTCAGGGCCAGCAGCTCTCCCTATGGCGGCCTTCCGTTCGACAACGGCCTGTTCACCTATGGCGCCAGGGCCCGTTACGAGGAGGAAGACGCCTTCGGAGTGATGGTGGCATACAACCTGATCGGAGCGGGCGCAGGCAACTACACCGGCGTGCTTTCCGCAGGAGCGCAGGTCTTCCTGAGCGACACCCGTCTGGTCGTGGACTTCAACAACAAGGTGGGAGACGAGACCTTCATGCTGATGGACGGTTTCACCTGGTCGCTGATGGGAGTGGTCTCGTTCGCAGATCAGTTCGAGTTGCTGGGCAGGGGTGCCTACGAGCGCGTCTCGGCCGGCAATCTCGAAGACATAAGCGCCGCGATCGGCCTTAACTGGCTGCCGATGGACTGGCTTCGCGTCCACGGTGTCGCCGGCTATCGCACCGGAGATATAGCTCCCGGATTCACAGTCAATGTGGGTGTGACCTGCAACCTTCACTTCGACCTGTAGGAAATGACTAAAGAAACACACATCATCAACATCGACCACGTCAGCAAGTCGTTCGGCGACAAAAAGGTGCTCGATGACATCAGTCTTTACATAAACAAGGGCGAATTCATCACTTTCCTCGGACCTTCGGGCTGCGGAAAGACCACCCTCCTGCGTCTGATCGCCGGCTTCCTGAGCCCCGATTCGGGCGTTATCACCCTCGAGGGGAAGGACATCTCGCCCCTCCCGCCGCACAAAAGGCCGCTGAATACGGTCTTCCAGCGCTATGCCCTTTTCCCGCATCTGGACGTCTATGACAACATAGCCTTCGGCCTGAAGCTGCAGAAACTGCCGGTTGAGGAGATCAACAAGAGGGTGAAGCGAGTCCTGAAGCTCGTGTCCATGTCCGACTACGAAGACCGCGACGTCAACTCGCTCTCGGGCGGACAGCAGCAGCGTATCGCTATCGCGAGGGCTATCGTCAACCAGCCGAAGGTGCTTCTGCTGGACGAACCGCTCAGCGCACTGGACCTGAAGATGCGCAAGGACATGCAGATCGAGCTTAAGGAGATGCACAAAAAACTCGGCATCACCTTCATCTATGTGACCCACGACCAGGAAGAAGCTCTGACTCTTTCGGACACTATCGTGGTCATGAACGAAGGCAAGATTCAGCAGATCGGCACTCCGGTGGACATCTACAACGAGCCCGTGAACTGCTTTGTGGCGGACTTCATCGGCGAGAGCAACATCCTGAAGGGCAGGATGATACGCGACCGCCGTGTGGCTTTCATCAAGCACGAATTCGACTGTGTGGACGAAGGCTTCGCGGATGGCGAGAAGGTGGATGTGGTGGTCCGTCCGGAGGACATCTATTTCACTACTGATCCGGCAAAGTGCCAGTTCAAAGCCACAGTCAATTCCTGCATCTTCAAGGGCGTCCACTACGAAATGTGGGTGGACACAGACACAGGCTACGAACTGATGATCCAGGATTATGATCCGTATGAAGTGGGCACTGAAGTGATGCTCTATATAGACCCGGACGACATCCAGGTGATGAAAAAGGAGCGTGAATGCAACACCTTCACCGGCGAAGTGACTGCCGAAGGCAAGGTGGAATTCCTCGGCGCCGAATTCGAGTGCAACACTGAAGGATTCGCAGTGGGCGATTCCGTTCTGGTCAAGGTCGCTTTCGAGAAGGTGGACCTTCTGGACCACGAAGAGGATGCGGACGTCACAGGCAATGTGGCAGTTATCCTCTATATGGGTGACCACTACCACATCACGGTCAAGACCGAAACCGGCGAGAATGTGTGGGTGGACACCAACGACATCTGGGACAAGAACGACTCCGTGGGTGTGAAAATACTCCCGAAGGATATCAAACTCTCGAAAGCGTAGAAGATGGGAAAAAGATCGGCCTGGGCTCTGCCTTACCTTATTTTTCTGGTCCTGTTCGTGGTGCTGCCGCTGGTCCTGATCGGCGTCTATGCCCTCACGGACGCGGACGGCCGCTTCACCCTGGCGAACATGGGCGCTTTCTTCACGGACCCGAAGATAATCAACTCGTTCCTCGTGTCGCTGGAGGTGGCTCTCGAGAACACCATTATCTGCATCCTGATAGGCTATCCGGTCGCATATATCCTGGCTGACAAGTCGCTCAACCGCTCGGCGGTCACGGCGGTGCTCTTCATCCTCCCGATGTGGATCAACGCCCTGATGAGGACTATGGCCACAGCCGAGATTTTCAATGTGCTCGGCATCGGGCTGGGGAAGGGGACTCTGCTCTTCGGTATGGCCTACGACTACCTGCCGTTTATGATCTACCCCATCTACAACGTCCTGGACAAGATGGACAAGTCCTATGCGGAGGCGGCGCAGGATCTGGGCGCGAGCCCGGTGAAAGTGTTCATGAAGGTCACCCTTCCGCTGTCGCTGCCCGGTGTGGCGAGTGGAGTGATGATGGTCTTCATGCCCACAGTCAGCACCTTCGCCGTGTCTGAAATCCTCACGAACAACACCATCATGCTGTTCGGCTCGGTGATTCAGGAGCAGTTCAACAATCTGATGTGGAACCAGGGAGCGGCCCTGTCGTTCATAATGCTTATAATTATCGGAGTGACCACTCTGATACCCGGAAGCAAGAATTCCGAGACGGTCGAAGGAGGGGCGACGGTATGAGGACAGGAGGAAGAATTATCGCTAAAGCCTATCTGTGGCTTATTCTGCTGGTGATCTACGCCCCCATCGTCTTCATCGCAATGTTCTCTTTCACGGAGGCGAAATCGCTCGGCAACTGGACGGGATTCACCTTCAATCTCTATGAATCCCTGTTCACCGGGGCCACCTCCAATTCGGCCGCGCTACTGGTGGCGCTGAAGAACACGGTGGTGATCGCTCTGATCGCTTCGCTGATAAGCACCATCCTGGGCACTCTCGCCGCGATAGGAATCTATAACCTCAGCGGAAGGCGTCGCAGGGCGATTCAGTTCCTGAACAATATCCCGATGCTGAACCCGGACATCATCACCGGTGTGTCGCTCTTTCTGCTGTTCGTGTTCCTGCACGTGACAAAGGGATATACGACCATCATCCTGGCGCACGTCACCTTCTGCACGCCCTATGTGGTGCTGAATGTGCTTCCAAAGCTTTCGCAGATGAATCCCAACATCTACGAAGCGGCGCTGGATCTCGGAGCCACTCCGATGCAAGCGCTCCGGAAGGTCCTTGTGCCGCTGCTGCGCCCCGGCATGATTTCCGGTTTCATTCTCGCATTTACGATGAGTCTGGACGATTTCGCGGTGACCTATTTCACCGCCGGATCTTCAGGCATAGACACCTTATCCACTTTTATTTATTCGGACGTCCGCAAAGGCGGCCTCACTCCCGAGCTCAAGCCTATGATGACCCTCATCTTCCTGCTTGTGCTGGTCGTGCTGCTGATTGTGAACCTCCGTTCGTTCCGCAAACAAAAACAACAGGAAATATGAGACAGTCCATTAAAGCTTTCGCCCTCGCGGCGGCTCTTTTCTCTGCCCTGACCCTCTCGGCGAAGGACAGGAACACCGTCCTCAAGGTCTACAACTGGTCCGACTACATCGCGGAAGGCGTTGTGGAAGACTTCGAGAAGTGGTATTTCGAGCAGACGGGAGAACAGATCGAGGTTATCTACATGACCTTCGACGTGAACGAGTCCATGCTCTCCAAGATCGAGAACGGCCACGAAGACTACGACGTGGTCTGCCCGTCGGACTACATCATCGAGAGGATGCTGAACAACGGCTTGATACTGCCTCTTGATTTCTCGGCGCTCGGCAGCACGCCAAACTACATCCAGGAGTGCCGTTCGCCCTACATCGAGAAGATGTTCCGCGCAATTAACCCCTCGATCGATGCCAATGATTATTCGGTGGCCTATATGTGGGGCACCACCGGCATTATCTACAACACGACTTTCGTGACCAGGGAGGAGGCTTCCACCTGGGATGTCGTGCGCAACCCTAAGTTCGCTGGCAAGATTCTCATCAAGGACGCACCTAGGGATGTCTACGGCCCGGTGCTGATCTACCTCAAGCAGGAGGAACTCAAGAGCGGCGCCGTCACCCTTCAGGAACTGATGATGGATTCGTCCGACGAGTCGCTTGCGGCCGTGAAGGACTATCTCCTTCAGGTCAAGCCCGGCGTCTGCGGTTGGGAGGCAGACCTTGGAAAGGAGCAGATGACCAAGAACCGCGCGTACGTTTCGCTCAACTGGAGCGGCGATGCGAAGTGGGCTATCGAAGAGGCTGCGTCCGTGGGCGTGACCCTGGATTATGTGGTTCCCGAGGAAGGATCCACCGTCTGGTTCGACGGCTGGGTCATCCCCAAATATGCCAAGAACACGAAGGCCGCTCTCTATTGGATCGATTTCATGTGCCGCCCGGATGTGGCCATCCGCAATTTCGAGGAGATGGGTTATTCTCCGTCTTGCGCCGCCCCCGAGGTGCTCGAGGCGATGATAGACGAGGAAGAGTATGAGCCCGTGGACCTTTCCTATTTCTTCGGCCCTGAGGCCACCGCCGTTTGCGTGGACCCCGTCCTCTTCCCGGACAAGTCCGTCATTGACCGTTGCGCTCTCGAACACGACTGGGGCCAGGACACCGAGAAACTCCTCTCCATGTGGCAGGACGTGAAGGGCAGCCAGGCCGGCGCATTGACCTACATAGTGATTGCAGTGGTGTTTGTGGCCGGTGTGGTCTATTTCGCCGTGAGCGCCGCATCCAAGCGCTCGCGCCGCACTTCCAAGAAACGCCGCCGTTAGAGTTATGACCAAAATCGAAGCCGCAAGGCAGGAATACGCCGACTGGTGTTCGGCAATCGGAATAGACACCGTCCAGAAGGTCAACGACACCCTTCTGGATGGGAAGGCTATTCCGCTCATCAATCTCTGCGAAGCGCGCCAGGAGCGTAAGTACGCCGAGATAGCCAACGAAATCTCCTGGCGCAAGGACAAGACCCGCATCGTGATGATGTCCGGCCCGTCCTCCAGCGGCAAGACTTCCTCGTCTCTTCGAATCGCCCAGCAGTGCCGTGTGATCGGCCTCACGCCGAAGGTTATCGAGCTTGACAACTATTTCGTGGACAGGGAGAAAACCCCGAAGGACGAGAACGGCAACTACGATTTCGAGTCGCTCTACGGAATGGACATAGACTTCCTCGGCGAGCAGTTGAACCAGCTGCTGGCGGGCGAAGAAATCGAGATTCCGAAGTTCAACTTCGTGAAGGGCTGCCGCGAGTTCGACGGCACGCGAATGAAGCTAGGCCCGAACGACATGCTGTTCATGGAGGGCATCCACGCCCTGAATCCGGCGCTCACGCCGAGCGTGGACCAGAGCAAGATTTTCCGCATCTACATCTCCGCCCTTTCGGCCCTGCCCGGCGGCGAGAAGGTCCATAACAGCACCACCGACAAGCGCCTGCTTCGCAGGATCGTGCGTGACGCCCGCACCCGCGGCATCTCGCCCGAGGAGAACATCCTCCGCTGGCCGTCCGTCCGCAGGGGCGAGACTCTTAACATCTTCCCCTACGAGGACCGCGCGGACGTGGTTTTCAACTCTTCCACCCTCTACGATATGCCGGTCTTGAAGTACTACGCCGAACCGCTGCTCAAGCAGATCGGGCCGCAGTCTCCGGCATATGAAAAGGCTCACGACCTGGTGGAATTGCTCCAGAAGTTTATCGCTCTGAAGACGGAAGAGATTGAAGCTATCCCCGCGACCAGCATCATGAGGGAGTTCATCGGCGGACAGAAACTCTTTTAGTTATTGACAAAATGGCACTAAAAGCCCTCTGGCAAAGGTTTTGATTATCAGAGGGTAAAGATATTCGTGTATTATGGCAAAAGATAGTGTAGAAAAGGAGCAGAAGAAAAGCAAGCAGGTTCAGGATAAGGAAAAAATCGCCGAGCTCACTGACAAATTGTCCAAGGAGCACGACGACTATCTGCGTCTGATGGCCGAGTTCGAGACTTTCCGCAGGCGCAGCGCCGAGGAGAAGCTCAATCTGGTGGCCACCGCCGCCGCGGACACCATCAAGGGGTTGCTTCCTGTGCTGGACGACTGCGAGAGGGCTCTTCAGATTCTCGAAAAGTCGGAGGATGAAGCTGCGAAGCAGGGAACTGCTTTGATCTACGATAAATTGATGGCCTATCTGAAAGGCTGCGGCCTGGAAGCTATCAAAGCGAAAGGCGAAGTATTCGATGTGGACTACCACGAAGCCGTGACCCAGTTCCCGGCTCCTTCGGAGGATATGAAGGGCAAGGTGCTGGACGTTGTCCAGACCGGATATATGCTGGGCGGAAAGGTAATACGCTACGCTAAGGTAGTAGTGGGAGCATAGTTATGGCAGAAAAAAGAGATTACTACGAAGTGCTCGGGCTCCAGAAAGGAGCCTCTGAGGACGATATCAAGCAGGCCTATAGAAAGGCCGCTTTGAAGTGGCACCCGGATCGCTGGGTGAACGGAACGGACGAAGAAAAGAAGACCGCCGAGGAAAAGTTCAAGGAAGCCTCGGAGGCCTATTCCGTGCTGAGCGATCCCGCCAAGCGCCAGAAGTATGACCAGTTCGGCTTCGCCGGAGTGGACGGCGCAGGCGCGCAGGACTGGAGCCAGGGCTTCGGCAGCCTGAACGACATCCTGAACAACCTGTTCGGGGGCGCGTTCGGCAGTTTCGGCATCGCCTTCGGCTTCGGCGGCGGTTTCGGCGGACCCCAGGAAGGCAGGCGCAAGCAGCGCGGCCGCGACATCAGGACCCGCGTTCGCCTGACCCTGGCCGAGATCGCGAACGGCTGCGTGAAGGAAGTTACCCTCGAGCGCAACCGTCCCTGCCCGGACTGCGGCGGCAAGGGCGCGAAGAACTCGTCCGATATCAAGACCTGCCCGACCTGCAAGGGCGCCGGCCAGGTCCAGCACGTGACGAACAGCCTCTTCGGCAGGACCATCACCTACAACGTCTGCCCCCAGTGCGGCGGCGAAGGCGAGATAGTCACCAATCCATGCCGCACCTGCGGCGGAACCGGCCTCATCCGCAAGAAAGAGACGGTTTCGATCAAGATCCCGGCCGGCGTTGAGGCCGGAATGCAGATTACCGTCAGGGGAGAGGGCCATAGCGCACCTCACAACGGCGTGAACGGAGACCTGCTGGTCGTGATCGAGGAAATCGAGGACGAGAACCTGAAGAGGGACGGCAACAACCTCTTCTTCACGAAGATAATTTCGGTCACGGACGCCATCCTCGGCTGCGAGATTGCAGTCCCTTGCCTGGACGGCGAGCAGAAACTCAAGCTGGATGCCGGAACCCAGAGCGGCTACGTCACTCGCCTGCGCGGCAAGGGCCTTCCTGCCCTTAACGGCTACGGCAAGGGTGATCTGTATGTGAAGATTCTTGTGTGGATTCCTCACAAACTGTCCCGTGATGAGAAGCGCGCAATTGAAGAAATGCGTGCAAGCAGCAGCTTCAAGCCGGATCCGTCCCGTGATGAGAAAGCCATTTTCGACAAAGAGAAGAATATTTTTTAAATAATTTTTTGGATAGTTCGAAAATAGTCCTATCTTTGCAGTCCCATTTCGCAGCCTCTCTTCAAACGGTTCGATGACGCTGCACTTTTTAAGACATTTTGTAACAATGGACGCTATTAAACTGGTTGAGCAGGCATTTGCTCAGAATAAGACTGAAAAGTATCCTCAGTTCAAGGCAGGAGATACCATCACAGTCACATATAAAATCAAGGAAGGCGACAAGTTCCGTCTTCAGAACTTCAGGGGACAGGTCATCCAGATCTCCGGTGCAACCCCCTTCACCAGGACCTTTACGGTTCGCAAGGTCACGGGCGGTGTCGGTGTCGAGAGGATTTTCCCTTACGAGTCACCTTTCATCGAGGCAATCGAACTGAACAAAGTCGGCCACGTCCGTCGCGCCCGCATCTTCTACCTTCGTAAGCTCTCCGGCAAGAAGGCCCGCATCCGCGAGAAGAAGATGAGCGTGAAGCCTGCCACCGAAGAATAAATCGGGATCAGCCCCCAGGGGCCCCGAAACCTGGCTCCTTAGCTCAATTGAATAGAGCATTTGACTACGGATCAAAAGGTTACAGGTTTGAGTCCTGTAGGAGTCACTTCAAAACCCCGT
>JAGAAD010000027.1 GCA_017615445.1 Bacteroidales bacterium | reverse complement strand
TTTCTACAGACAAGGTAAGGAAATACTCCTTACGCAGTCCCAAACGGAGTTTGCGACTATCAGCAAAGAAAACGTCCTCTGGATAGATCTTCAAGACCCTAGCGGTGAAGAAAAAAGAGCGGCGGAAGATTTCCTTGGTACAAAGATCCAGAACCGCGGTCAGGCGGAAGAGATCGAGACTTCGTCCCGTTTCTACGAGACGGAGGGCTTCATCTTTGCCAACACCAACTTCCTTTCCCCGACCGGAGATGAGATGAGCATGGATCCCGTATCATTCATCCTTACAAAACACACTCTCACGACCCTTCGTGAGATCCCTATCCGCAGTTTCGATCTGCTCCGGAACAAGATCCAGGCTCGCCCGGATCTCTATTCCGACGGATTCAACATTTTCGTGGAGATTATCGACAAGAGAGTGGACCTGGACGCGGATATAGTCGAGCTTGTATCTCAGGACACCAGCCAGTTCAGCAAGAGGATCAACCAGCAGGAAGACATCAACGAAGAGTTCCTCCTGGACATCAACCAGTTGCAGGAAAACGCAATGCTTATCCGCGAGAATGTGGTGGATAAGCAGAGGATCCTTGGAAACGTCTTGAAGAGCGATCTTTTCCCGGATTCCCTGGACAAGAAATTCAGCGTCATCCTCCAGGATATCGCTTCTTTGATCAATCACATCAACTTCTCCTTCGAGAGGCTCGAGTACCTGCAGGACACCGTGGTGGGTATGATCAACCTCGAGCAGAACCGCATCATGAAGACCTTCACTCTGATTTCACTCCTCTTGATGCCGGCGACTTTGATCGCCAGCTTCTACGGAATGAACGTGAAGCTCCCCTTCGACGGTTTCCGCTGGATGTGGCTAGTGATTCTCGCGGTGATGGCGATCCTCGTCACCGTCCTGGTCTGGATTTTCCGCAAGAAGAAATTTATGTAAGCCCTACGGTTTAAACGGCTGGCGGGAGACAATGGAGCGGCCGAGGGTCAATGCGTCCGCATACTCCAGGTCGTCGCCGAAACCGAGGCCGCGGGCGAGGGTGGTGATCTTCACCCCCAGAGGAGCGAGCTGCCTGTACAAATAGAACGAAGTGGTCTCTCCCTCCACATCACCGCTCAAAGCAAGAATCACTTCGGAGATTCCTCCGGCGCAGATGCGGTCCACCAATTCCTTGATCTTCAGATCCGAAGGACCGATTCCGTCTATGGGGGAGATTATGCCGCCCAGGACGTGGTACACGCCGAAGTACTGGCCGGTGGCCTCTATACTCATCACGTCCCGCACGCTCGCGACTACGCATACCACGGACTGATCGCGCTTGCTGTCTGCGCAGATGGGGCAGATGTCCCCGTCCGCAATCATCATGCAACGCTTGCAATAGTGCACGTCCGTCCCGAGCCGGGCGATCGCGCCGGCAAACTGGCTGATCTCCTCGGAAGGCCTTCCGAGGAGGCTCAGCGCCAGTCTCAAGGCGCTCCGCGACCCCACTCCCGGAAGGGAGCTGATCGCCTCCACGGCGTCCTGAAGGACCTGCGACGGGTAATTCTCTATTCTGGCCATATCTTTGAATGTAAAGATAACTTATTTCGGTTAAATTTGCAGTATGTTTCTTAAAGTCCTGGAAATATTCACCCTCGTCTCTGGGCTTGTCTATGTCTGGCTGCAGGTCAGGCAGAGCAACTGGATGTGGCCGGTGGACATCCTCAGCTGCATAGCCGCCGCCATCACCTTTTTCGCGGGACACCTCTGGGCGAATTTCGGACTCAACGTCTACTACATCCTGATGGCCTTCTGGGGCATCTACGCCTGGCTTCGCGACTCGAAAAAGGTCGCGCCGGACGAGCTCCATCTCAGCAAACCGACCAAACGAATCTACATAATCAGCATAGTCATCACCCTCGTCGGAGGGACGGCTCTCATCCAGCTTCTCAGGTTCCTCGGAGACCCGGCTCCCGTGATGGACGGAATAGTGGGCATCCTCGGAGTGGTGGGCTGCTGGTGGCTGGCGAACTCCTACATTGAAAACTGGGCCGTCTGGATAGTCGCAGACAGCCTCACAATCATACTTTGTCTCACCCAGGGCCTGTACTGGCTTGCCGGACTTTCCGCGGTCTATGTGGCTGCGGCGGTCTGGGGCTTCTGCCACTGGCGCAGGCTCGGAAAATACGTATAACAGATGCTCTCACTCATCACCGCCCTCGTCCTCATCACACTGTCTCCGGACCGCAACGCCCGGATGGACCTGAAAGGCGACGCCTGGACCCTCCAGAAAGCCTCCGAAATAAGCGAAACCGGCGCTCAGATCAGCTCGCTCAAATTCATGGACACTGAATGGATGCGCGCCATCGTGCCCGGCACGGTTCTCACCAGTTTCGTGCAGGCGGGCGAAGTCCCGGAGCCGACCTACGACGAGAACATAAACCTCATCCCGGACGAGTACTTCAACTCCGAGTTCTGGTACAGGGATGAATTCGGCGTGCCGGCCGGTTTCGTGGGCGAGAAAGTCTGGCTGAATCTGGACGGCATCAACTGGAAAGCCGAAGTCTGGCTTAACGGCAGACAGCTCGGCCTCATCGAGGGCGCCTTCACCCGTGCGCGCTTCGACATCACGGACCAGGTCCGCAAGCGTAACTGCCTGGCAATCAAAATAATCCCGAACGCAAACCCTGGCGAAATCCACCCGGTGGACCTGCAGCACCATGTGGGCAACGGCGGCATCCTCGGCTTGGACAACCCCACCTTCCACCCCACCGTGGGCTGGGATTGGATCCCCACCGTCCCCGGCCGCGACATCGGCATCTGGGGCGACGTCTACCTCACCAGCACCGGCAGCCTCTCGATCAGCGACCCCGTCTTCAGCGCCACGCTCAACCTCCCGGACACCACCTGGGCGAAGGTGACCGTGGGCGCGAGGGTGACCAACGCGTCCAACAAGAAAAAGGCGGCCGTGCTGACCGGCAAGTTCGGCGGCTATTCGTTCACGGTCAAGGAAAACCTGGCGCCGGGCGAGTCGCGCGACCTCACGGCCGTGGTGGACGTCCACGACCCTGATCTCTGGTGGCCGAACGGCTATGGCCGGCAGAGCCTGCAGGACGTTTCGCTCGTGGCCTACGACGGCAAGCGCGTGAGCGACCGCACCGCCTTCAAGGCGGGCATAAGGCAGATGACCTGGACCGAGGACGACGGGCGCCTGACGCTCTATGTGAACGGCCGCCGCTTCATGGGCAAGGGCGGCAACTGGGGCTTCCCCGAGCTGCTCCTGCGCTACGGCGCACGCGACTACGACATCGCCGTGCGGCTGCACGCCGAGCAGAACTTCACAATGATTCGCAACTGGGTGGGCCAGACGGGCGCTGATGCTTTCTTCGAGGCCTGCGACAGGCATGGAATCATGGTCTGGCAGGACTTCTGGCTCGCGAACCCGGCGGACGGCCCGGACCCGGCGGACGAGCGCATGTTCATGGCGAACGCGGACGATTTCGTGCGCCGCATCAGGCGCCACCCTTCGATCGCGCTCTACTGCGGCCGCAACGAAGGCATGCCGCCCGCAAGCCTGGATTCGGCCCTGCAGAAGACGGTCCGCGAGCTGCACCCGGGCATCGTCTACATCCCGCATTCCGCGACCGGCCTGGTCAGCGGCTACGGCCCCTACAACTTCAAGTACCCCACCGAGACCTTCGGCCTCTGGGGCCAGGATCGCATCCACAGCGAGCGCGGCATGCCCAACATCCTGAACTACGAAAGCCTCACCCGTATGCTGTCGGCCGAGCATCTGTGGCCGCAGAACGACGCCTGGGGCCTGCACGACTTCGTGCTCGCGTCCGCGCAGACTTGCCGGACCGTCAACGAAGCGGTGGAGCGGGCGTTCGGATGGCCGGAAAGCGCCGAGCGTTTCTGCAAGCTCGCGCAGTGGGTGAACTACGACGGCTACCGTGCGATCTTCGAAGGCCGCAGCCGCGAGCGCCGCGGACTGCTGCTGTGGATGAGCCACCCCACCTGGCCGTCCATGGTCTGGAGCACCTACGACTACTGGTTCGACCCCACCGCATCCTATTTCGGCTGCAAGAAAGCCTGCGAGCCGCTGCATGTGCAGTTCAACCCGCTGACCCGGCAGCTCGAGGTGGTCAACGTCAGCGCCGGCAAGCACCCCGTCCTGAAGGTGGCGGCGCAGTGGCTGGACATGTGGGGCAAGGAAATCAGCCTGCAGACCTTCGTCATCGCCTCCGTTGAAGACAGCACGGTCGAAGTCGCCCCGCTGGCGTTCCCCGAGGGCCACGGCGACGTGTGCTACCTCCGGCTCGAGCTGGCCGAGAACGACCGGACCGTGAGCACGAATTTCTATGTCCAGGGCAGGGAAGAGTACAACTTCCGCGCGCTGAATGAGCTGCCGCTCGCGACTGTGGCCACCGGCGGCGGAATAGGCGACCTGGGCGACAGCTGGCGCGTGAATTTCGAGGTCGGCAATATAGGCGAAGTGCCGGCGCTGATGCTGCATGCGGTGGTCCGCGACGCCGCCGGCGAGAGGGTGCTTCCAGCATTCTGGTCGGACAACTACATCCACCTGATGCCGGGCGAGAAACGCACCCTATTCGTGGAAATAAAAAAGGCCGACTGCAAGGGTCAGCCTCAGGTCACTCTGGAAGGATTCAATCTCTAATCGAAGTGGATGAACTTCGAGACCAGCGGGTCGGTCAGCCTCATGATGAAGCCTATCGCCACCGCTGAGATCAGCGTGCCCCAGCCTATAATGTAACGGCCTTCGGGTCCGAGCATGTTGCCGAAGAAGACCAGGCAGAGGATGACGGAGATCACGAGCAGCGAGCTGTCCATAATCACTTTGTTCGTGCTGAACTTGCCGCCGAAAGCTCTGGTGAACGCGCTCACGGTCATCTCGGCCGGCAGCATCCAGGCCTTCGCGGCCACCTCCAGCGACACTCCGAATGCGGTGAAGAAACAGCTGCAGGCCAGCAGGAAGAAGCGCAGGCCCCACGAATCTCCCACCGCGGACATGACGGTGGCGGACGACGCTCCGTCCGGCGAGATGTAGGCTATGTGGTTCAGCAGCCAGTCCAGGGACCAGCTGAAATTGTCCACCATGTAGCCGAGCAGGAAGTTGGCGACCAGTTGAAGCAGATCGATCACTTTGAACTGCTTTTTCAGCACGGCGAGCTGCACGAAGATGAAGAGGGAGAAGATCCCGAAATTGAAGTCTCCGAAGGAGAAGCGCGGGAACTTGCACGCAAAGGCGTACTGAACTCCGTTCAGGGCGCTCACTCCCAGGTTGGACAGCACGGCGAAAGCGATGCCGATTGCCACAAAGGCAAGGCCGATCGTGGCCACCATGTATCTGGCCGCTATGTTTTTGATCTTGGCGAATGTATCTTTTGATGCCATATGTTGCAAAGATAAGATTTATTTGCTACTTTTGCCCGCTTTTCGCGTCGTACGCGAGTGCGCGGACCCGCGAAAAGCCTGTGTTTAAGTTTAACCCTTTAATTATCAATTGCCACAATTATGGCAGAAACAACAAAGAAACCCGCAACCCGTAAGAAGGCTGTCAAGAAGGAAGAGACCCCCGCAGTCGAGGCTCCCGTAGTGGAGGCAGCAGCAGTGGAGGAAGCTCCCGCAGTCGAAGAAGCACCCGTAGAGGCCGCTCCCGCAGTGGAGGAGGCTCCCGCAGAGGAGAAGAAAGCCCCGAAGGCAAAGAAGGTTGCAAAGGCAGAAGAAGTTAAACCCGCGCGTCTGAACGCATCCATCGATCCGAAGGATTTCGATTGGGAAGCTTTCGAGCAGGGCGGAGTCTATGCGACAGAGGATAAGACCGCTGTCGAGGACGCTTACAATGCCACACTCAACAAGGTCGTTGAGAATGAAGTAGTCGAAGGTGAAGTCACCGAGATCAACAAGCGCGAAGTTATCGTCAGCATCGGCGGTAAGAGCGAGGGTGTCATCTCCGCAGCGGATTTCCGCTACAACCCTGATCTCAAGGTCGGTGACAAGGTAGAAGTATTCGTGGAGTCGGCCGAGGACAAGAAGGGCCAGCTCGTGCTTTCTCACAAGAAAGCCCGCGCTCTCAAGTCCTGGGACCGCGTCAGCGAGGCTTTCGAGAAGGACGAGATCGTCAAGGGCTATGTGAAGACCCGCACGAAAGGCGGTATGATCGTAGACGTTTTCGGTATCGAGGCATTCCTTCCCGGCAGCCACATCGATATCAAGCCTATCCATGATTACGATCAGTATGTCGGTCAGACGATAGACTTCAAGATCGTCAAGATCAACCAGGAGTTCCACAACGTCGTTGTGTCCCACAAAGCACTGCTCGAGGCTGAGCAGGAGGCGAAGAGGGCAGAACTCATCGGCAAGCTGGAGAAGGGTCAGATCCTCGAAGGCGAGGTCAAGAACATCACCAACTACGGTGTGTTCGTGGATCTCGGCGGAGTGGACGGTCTCATCCACATCACCGATCTCTCCTGGGGCCGTATCAACCACCCGGAGAAGGTCGTCTCTCTCGGAGAGAAGATCAAGGTGGTCGTTCTGGACTTCAACGATCAGCAGAAGAGGATTGCTCTTGGTCTCAAGCAGCTCACTCCTCACCCGTGGGACAACCTCGATCCTAACCTCAAGGTTGGCGACAAAGTCACCGGTAAGGTCATCCTCATCGCGGACTACGGCGCATTCATCGAGATCGAGCCCGGCGTGGAAGGTCTGGTGCATGTCTCCGAGATGTCCTGGAGCACCCGTCTTCACTCAGCTCAGGACTTCCTGAAGGTCGGTGACGAGGTTGAGGCTCAGATCCTCACTCTCGATCGCGAGGCCCGCAAGATGTCTCTCGGCATGAAGCAGCTTACTTCCAACCCTTGGGACAACATCAAGGAGAAGTATCCTGTGGGAAGCCAGCACAAAGCAGTTGTCCGCAACATCACAAGCTTCGGCGTTTTCGCACAGCTTGAGGACAGCGTGGAAGGACTCATCCACATCAGCGATCTCAGCTGGAACAAGATCAAGCATCCTTCAGAGCTGGTCAACCCCGGCGACGAAATCGATGTCGTGATCCTCGAGTGCGACGAGGCCAGCCACAAGCTCAGCCTTGGCCACAAGCAGCTCACCCCTAACCCTTGGGACGCCATCGAGGCGAAGTATCCTGTGGGTAAGGTTGTGGAAGGCACTGTTGCCAGCACCACGGACAAGGGTGCAACCATCACCCTCGATTCCGAGACCGAAGGCTTCGCGTTCAACCGCGACCTCGTCAAGGAAGACGGCAAGACCGCAGTGGTCGGCGAGACCCTCCCGTTCAAGGTGATCGAACTCCGCCGCAGCACGAAGAGCGTTCTTGTCTCTCACCTCCGCACCTATCAGGAGGCGAAGGAGAAGGCAGTTGCTTCCGAGGCCGCCGCGACCAAGAAGGCAGTCAAGAACGTCAATGCAAACGTTGAGAAGACCACTCTCGGCGACATAGACGCTCTCGCAGCCCTCAAGTCCAAGCTCGAAAAGGGCGAGTAATGAACTTCTCGCTCCAGATACTGGGTGCGGCTTCGGCCATGCCCATCTCTGAAATGAACCCAAGCGCCCAGGCACTAACCGTGCAAGGGCGCTTGTTTTTGATTGACTGCGGGGAAGGCGCGCAGCAGAGGATGCGCCAGATGCATCTTTCCTTCCTCAAAGTAGAAGCCATCTTCATCTCTCACATCCACGGCGACCACATCTTCGGTCTGTTCGGTGTGCTCTCGACTATGGCTATGTACAACCGTACGGAAGTGCTGCACATCTTCGGCCCGGAAAGTCTGGGGCCGATCCTGAAATTCTATCAGTCGTTCTGGGGAGAAGGCACCAATTTCGAAATCGCTTTCCATCCGGTGTCGGTCAAAGGCCTGGAAGAGGTCTATTCCTCCAAGCACTGCCGTGTTTCCGCTTTCCCTCTGCAGCACAAGATCGAGTGCTACGGCTACCGTTTTGACGAGCTCATCACCGCCCGCATGGCTGAAAAGCATCCTGCGCGCTCGTATGCCTACTGCTCGGACACGAAGCCTTTCGCCGAACTGCAGGACTATGTCCGCGGGGTGGACGTTCTCTACCACGAAACCACCTACCCGATGGACTTCGCCGCGAAGGCGGGCCCGCGTTTCCACAGCACCACGGAGGACGCAGCACGCTGCGCCGCGGCGGCGGGGGCGGGGCGACTCCTGATCGGTCACTACACGTCCCGTGTGCGTGACCGCGAGCTGTTCGCCCGCGAGGCCGCCGCGATCTTCCCGGCTGTTACCGCGGTCTCAGACGGAGACGTTTTCGAAATCTAGTCCTCCCAGACCGAGAGGTACTTCTGTAAGGCCCACATCTCGTCGCGATAGCGCGCTGCTGCGGTGAAATCGAGATCCGCGGCGGCTTTGTGCATCTTCTCGCGGTCCGTCTCGATCAGCTTTTCTATCTGCTCGCGGGACATGGAGCGGATGACGGGATCCTGAAGCACTGCGGCGAGATCCGCGCGGACATGGCCGTCCGCGAAGGCGGCGCCGTCTGCGCGCAGTGAATCGTGCCCCAGGCCCACCTTGATGTTGCCCTTGCCCAGGTCGGACGGGTTGGGGATGTAGCGCGGGTCGTCGTAGGAGTTCGCGGCGCTGACCCGGCCGCTGAGCTCGGACGCCAGGACATTGTGCTTGGTCTCGATCTGCTCGGGGGTGATGTGGTGCAGCTTGTTGTATTCGATCTGCTTCGTGCGGCGGCGGTTGGTCTCGCGTATGGTGTCCTCCATGGACGGCGTGATCTTGTCCGCGTACATTATCACGAGGCCGTTGACGTTTCTGGCGGCGCGGCCGGCGGTCTGGGTGAGTGAACGAGCGGTGCGCAAAAAGCCCTCTTTGTCCGCGTCCAGGATCGCCACGAGCGACACGGCCGGGATGTCCAGCCCCTCGCGCAGAAGGTTCACGCCCACGAGCACGTCGAACAGCCCGTTCTTGAAGTCTTCGATTATCTCCACACGCTCGGCCGTGTCCACATCCGAATGGATGTAGCGGCAGCGGATGCCGATCCGGCGCATGTAGTCGTCCAGTTCCTCGGCCATGCGCTTGGTGAGCGTGGTCACCAGCGTGCGTTCGTCGCGCTCGGCCCGCTTGCGGACTTCCTCCACCAGGTCGTCGACCTGGTTTTCGGTGGGCCGGACCTCCACCGGCGGATCCAGCAGACCGGTCGGCCGCACCACCTGCTCCACCACCAGTCCCGCGCTCTTCTCGAGCTCGTAGTCGGCCGGAGTGGCGCTGACATAGACCTTCTGGCCGGTGATCTCCTCGAACTCCGGGAAGGTCAACGGGCGGTTGTCCGCCGCTGCGGGCAGGCGGAAGCCGTATTCGATCAGCACGGACTTGCGGCTGTGGTCCCCGCCGTACATGGCGTGCACCTGCGGGAGAGTGACGTGCGATTCGTCCACGAAGGTGATGAAGTCCTTCGGGAAATAGTCTATCAGGCAGAACGGGCGCTGACCGGGCTGGCGGCCGTCGAAATAGCGGCTGTAGTTCTCGATTCCGGGGCAGTAGCCCAATTCTTTGAGCATCTCGATATCGTTCTCCACCCGCTGCTGGATGCGCTTGGCTTCGAGCATCCTGTCGTTACGCTCGAACCACAGAATCTGCTCGTACAGATCGTCGCGGATGTGCCCGATCGCGGCCTCCGCCCGCTCTTTGGTGGTCACGAAATTGTTCGCGGGGTAGATGTTCACCTCGTCCACGTCCTCGAGATGCGCGCCCGTGAGCGGGTCGATCACGGAGAGAGCCTCCACCTCGTCGCCGAAGAACTCGATCCGGACGGCGTTGTCCGCACCGCTCAGGAACACGTCCACGGTGTCGCCTTTCGTGCGGAACGAGCCGCGGGTGAACTCGCCCTCCGTGCGGACATAGAGCGCGTCCACGAGCTTGTAGAGCAGCCCGGTCAGCGAGCGGGTTTCGCCCCTGCGGACGGTCACCGTCTGATTGTGGAAGTCGTCCGGATTGCCTATGCCGTAGAGACAGCTCACGGAGCTGATCACTATCACATCGCGCCGGCCGCTCAGCAGCGCCGAGGCCGCCGAGAGGCGCAGCTTTTCGATCTGGTCGTTGATGCTGAGATCCTTCTCTATGTAGGTGTCCGTGGTGGGGAGGTAGGCCTCAGGCTGATAGTAGTCGTAGTAGGAGACGAAATACTCCACCGCGTTGGTCGGGAAGAACGATTTGAATTCGCCGTAGAGCTGCGCTGCCAGAGTCTTGTTGTGGCTCAGAATCAGCGCGGGGCGCTGGAGCTGCTCGATGACGTTCGCCATCGTGAATGTCTTGCCCGAGCCGGTGACGCCCAGCAGGGTGACATCGCTGACGCCCTTCTGAAGCGCATCCACCAGTTGCGCAATCGCTTCCGGCTGGTCGCCCGAAGGTTTGTATTCCGACTCGAGTTTGAATTTCATTGTTCAAAGATAATTATTATCTTTGTTATATGACTACAGCTGAGCTTCTGGCGAATGTCCGCGTAATCGAGGACTTCCCGATTAAAGGCATCCATTTTCAGGACGTCACCACCCTTTTTGCAAACCCCGAATGTCTGAAGGAAATCACAAAACGCTTTGTGGAGATCTACAAAGACAAGGGAATCACGAAAGTAGTAGGCCTTGAGGCGCGCGGCTTCGTGCTCGGCGCCATCCTCGCCGAAAAGCTGGGCGCAGGCTTCGTGCCGGCCCGCAAGAAGGGTAAACTCCCCGGCGAGAAGGTCAGCGAAATGTACAATCTCGAGTATGGCTTCGACTGCATAGAGATCCACACCGGCGCCATCACCCCGGAGGATGTGGTCCTTGTCCACGACGATCTGCTTGCAACAGGCGGAACTCTCGCCGCCGCTGTGCATCTGGTCAGCCGCTTCAACCCGAAGAAGATCTACACAAGCACGATAATAGATCTGACGGCCTGCCCCAGAAGGGCCAGCTTCCCCAAAGACCTCGAGATCGAGTCTCTTCTGAAGATAGATGTAGCTTAGGATCTGCGCACCCGCAGGACGTGCTTCACTCGCCCGACAAGCGAGATGACCTTGTCCAGCTCAGAGTTCGAAGGTACAAGCAGCTTAATCACGATTTCATCATCGCCCGTCCTTGCGTTCTGGTTCACCACGAACGAACGCAAAGACACCCTGAACTGTGCGATGATGTCCATTATGGAGCCCATCACGGTGCGATCCGGCTCCGCGGTCACGGACAGGGTGGCGAGGAACTCGCCAGTGGACTGGGTCTCCTGCCAGACCACTCTCTGGATACGATAGGGATAGCGCTCAAGCAGACGGGCGGCGTTAGGGCATGAGATCCTGTGGATTTTGATACCTTCGCCCCTGGTTACGAATCCGAAAACGTCGTCGCCGAAGACCGGGTTGCAGCAGCGGGCCATCTTGTACTGCAGGCCCTTCACGTCCTTCGCGTTCAGGACCAGAATGTCGTCGCCGGAACCGGTGAATGCGGTGCGTTTGGCGGCAGGCGCTTCTTCCGCCGTGGCCTCAGACTTCGCCGGATTCTGCTGTTCGAGGATATACTCCTTGACTTCGTTGACGTCTATCTGGCCTTCCGCGATTGCGGCGTACATTGCGATCAAGCCGTCGTAGCCGTGCTTCTTGCAGAAATCGTTCTGCTGCTCCACGGTGAACTCCAGCTTCCAGTTCTTCAGGCGTCTTTCAGTGAGTTCGCGCCCGTCCGCCGCCTGCTTGCGCAGGGCTTCGTCCAGCTGCTGGCGGATCTTAGTGCGCGCCTTCGAGGTGACCACCCAGTTCAGCCAGTCGGACGAGGGCTTCTGGTTCTTCGAGGTCAGCACCTCCACCACATCGCCGGTCTTGAGCTTCTCGCGGATCGAGACGGCCTTCCCGCCGATGCGGGCGCCGGTGCAGCGGCAGCCCACGTTGCTGTGGATGTTGAAGGCGAAGTCCAGCACCGTGCTGCCGGCCTTCAGGATACGCAGCTCGCCCGTGGGCGTGAACACGAAAATCTCGTCCGACGGGGCCATGGGCCTGTCTTCAGGCTTGGCTTCGGTCGGGTGCTCGAGGGCATAGCGGACCGAAGTCAGCCATTTGTCCAGAGTCTGCTCGCCTTTGATGCCTTTGTAGGACCAGTGCGAGGCGAGGCCGCTCTCTGCTGTCTCGTCCATCCTGGTGGTGCGGATCTGCACCTCGATATAGTGGCCTTTGGAGTTCTTGACCGTGATGTGCAGCGACTCGTAGCCGTTGGGCTTCGGGTTGGTGAGCCAGTCGCGCAGGCGCTTGGTGTCCGGCTCGTACTCCTCCGTCACGTATGAATAGACCTTCCAGCAGAGATCCTGCTCGAGCTTTCTGTCCGGCTCGCAGTCTATTATGAAGCGGATGGCGAACACGTCGAACACTCCCTCGAAGGGCACCTTCTGCACCTGCATCTTGCGGAAGATGCTGTAGGCCGTCTTGGTCCTGATCTTCAGCTTGTACTTGATGCCGGCCTTGTCTATCTTCTCCTTCAGCGGCTCGATGAATTCCTTCATCAGGCGCTCGCGCTGGGGAGCGGTGGCGGCAAGCTTATTCTTGATTGCCCTGTATTGCTCAGGCTCGGAGAACTTGAAGTAGATGTCCTCTAGCTCGCTCTTGATGTTGTACAGTCCGAGCTGATGCGCCAGCGGGATGTAGAGCATCAGGGTCTCGAGCTGCTTCTGCTCGCGCGAACTCTTCGGGAAGATGCTGAGATTGCGCATCACCTCCAGACGGTCCGCAATCTTGATGACGGTCACCCTGGGATCCGCACTGTACTGCACTATCAGCTTTTTATAGTTCTCAGCCTCAAGGCGCGTGTCCTTGGGCTTGATGGTGCTGATCTTGTTCAGGCCGTCCACTAGAGTCAGGACGTCCTGCGGGAAAGCGGACAGGTCCACCTCCGGATGCGTGCGTGTGGCTTCGTGGAGATACACGGCGGCGATGCATTCCTCCGGCAGACCGATCTCATCGCGGACTATCGCCGCGACTCCGTCCGGGTGCAGGATGAACGGTTCGCCGTTGTGGCGCACCTCACCGCTGAGGGTCTGCAGAGCGACCTCACGCGCTCTTGTGACAAGATCTTCCATTATTTCTTTATCTGGAGAGCATCGAGCGCCTGCTGATAGGCTCGAGCCTTTTTCTGATGTTCGGAATAAGTCTTCGAGAAGACGTTAGTGCCGTCGAAGGCAGTGCTGGCGCAGAAGTAGAGATAGCCAGAAGCGACATCTGCATTGAGGACAGCATCTATCGCGGCTTTACTCGGGCAGCAAATGGGTCCGGGAGGGAGTCCGAGATGCTTGTAGGTGTTGTAGGGCGAATCCACCCTCAGATGTTTCTGGAGTATTCTGCTGGGCTTGAAATCGAAGCAGTAGGCCACAGTGGGGCAGGCCTGGAGCCTCATACCCTTGCGGAAACGGTTGATATACACTCCGGCGAGTTTGGTGTACTCGGGGACGTAGTTCGATTCGCAGGCCACAATCGAGGCGAAGATGCTCACCTGCGCGGGGGTCAGCCTCAGCGCCTTCGCTTTCGCCTTCCTGTCTTCGTTCCAGAACTTGTCGTATTCTTTCTTGAAGAGGGTGAAGATGTCCGTGATGGTGGCGTCCCAGTAGATTTCATAAGTGTCCGGGAGTATCATCGAACAGACATTGGTGGGGTTGAAGCCGAACTTCCTCAGGAAGACTTCGTCGCTGAGCGCCTGAGCCACTTCGGCTGAATCCACTCTCATCTGGCGGCCTATTGAGGCTGCGATCTCGCTTTTCAGCCTGAGGCCTCCGCCTATCGTGAGTCTGATAGGCGACTGCCAGCTGTTGTTCAGCATACGGGCCACATAGACGCAGGAGTGCTTCGCCTGAATCTTATAATGGCCGGGGGTTATGTACTTTGCGACTTCTTTCTGCTCGAACACTTCGCGGAGAGCCTGCTCCCAGCGGATTCCGGTCTGAGACTTTATCTGCTCAATCACATCGTCCGGGGTGGTCTTGGCGGTCACATACACTTCGGCGTCGCCGTAGAACGCGGGAAGGCGGTTATTGCGCAGCCATCCCCACGCCTGAAGCGCTCCGAAGAACGCCACGGCGAGCAGGGCGATTCCGAGAATACGCCACAATCCGGAGTGTTTCTTTTTCATTACCTAAGAAGGAGTTCCTGTTCCTTGACCAGCGGGACGTCTTTTTTGAGCTTGTTGCGCTTTTCGATGCTGCGCATCTTCACAGCGAAACGCTGACTGATTTCGCGCAGCGACTCGCCGTCTTCTCCCACTATGTACTTCTCCAATCCTTTCGCAGCCTTGGTTTTCTTGGGCTGGATATAGACAATCGTGCCGGGAAGAAGTTCCACGGGCTCCTTAAGGTCGTTGAAGCGGAGTATCTCGCGGGGGAAGAGGTCGTAGATGAGGGCGATTGAGTCGAAGGTGTCTCCTGCAACGGAATAGATGCAGGCCACACCGTTCTTCTGATAGATCGTGCGCTCGAGGCTGAAGCGGAACTGCTCGTCGTAGTTGGCGGGCATGATGACTGCCTTCTCGAGCTGGTCCGGCGAACTGACCTTCACCACCGTACCTTTGTCGAACCTGGTCAGATCGTACTCTTCAATCAGATTGATAAGTTTCGTGGCATATTCTGGGTCGGTCGCATAACCTGCCGCCTTCAGACCGTAGCACCAGCCTTTGTAGTCCGTTATCTCCAGGTCAAATAGAGATTTGTAGCGGTCGTAGTAACGGAGGAAGTCGGAGTGGTCCTTGAACGAATCCAGGGCCTTCGAGTACGAACGGAAGCACTCCTGGGGAGCATCGTCGTCGTGATAAGTCTTCTCTCCTTTCCAAGCCTTTCCGCACTTGATTCCGAAGTGGTTGTTCGCTTTGGTGGCGAGGGTGGAACGGCCGGCGCCGGACTCCAGAAGGCCCTGGGCCAGGGTAATCGAAGCCGGCACACCCGTGCGCTCCATCTCGGAGATTGCAAGAGCGGAATACTTATCGATATAATCTTTGCGGGCGGCATTGATGTCCACCGCGGCAATGGCTGCTCCGGCGACAAGGACCGCAGCGGTCAGTATTAGGAGAAGACGTTTCATATCGTCCGCTAAGATACTACTTTTTCAGCAGTTCCGCGCTTCGGGCGATGAAATCGGCCAGAGCTTTTCCGGTGAGGAGGCCGTTTGCCAGAAGGGCGAGGTCCACCACCTGATGCAGAAGTTCGGGTGTGCCTTCGCGGTCGGCCCAGATCTTTGCGATGACCGGGTTCTCCATGTTCACCTTCACATCGTACATCTGGGGCATCGAGCCGTAGAAGTTCATTCCGCCGCCGATTGCGGACATCTCGCGGTAGCGGCGCATGAACTCGTTCTGGGTGATCAGCACGGGCTCGCCGTCCTCGCCGAGGTTGGCCGCCTCCACAGTCCATTCCGGTCCCTCGGGCAGGGCGCCCTTGAACAGCTCGGACAGCGCCTTGCTGTCCTCCTCGCTCATGGTCGGCTTCACCTCCTCTTCCTTCGGAATGAGGCGGCCGGCGGAGTCTGAGTCCACACGGGCGCAGCGCACGTCCTTCACCTTCTGCTCGAGCAGACCCACGAAGTGTGAGTCGAGCTCGCAGTCCATCAGAAGGACATTGTACCCCAGGTTCTTGGCTGCTTCAATTGATGAATACTGTTTCTCAGTGTCTGTGGCATAGAGGAACACCACCTTCTTGTCTTTGTCCGTCTGCGCCTCTTCCACTGCCTTACGGTATTCGTCGAAGCTGTAGTACTTGCCGTCCACATCCTTAAGGAGAGCGAACTCCACGGCCCTCTCGCAGAACTTTTCGTCCGAGAGCATGCCGTACTCGATGAAGAGCTTGATGTTGTCCCATTTCTCTTCGAGAGTCTGCCTCTGCTCCTTGAAAATCTGCTCGAGCCTGTCGGCCACTTTCTTGGTGATGTAGGTGCTTATCTTCTTGACATTGGCGTCGGACTGCAGGTAACTGCGGCTGACGTTAAGCGGGATGTCCGGAGAATCTATCACGCCGTGCAGCAGGGTGAGGAAATCAGGCACGATATTGTCCACATGGTCCGTGACGAACATCTGGTTGCAATAGAGCTGGATCTTGTTCTTGTCTATCGCCATCCTCTCCTTGATCTTCGGGAAGTAGAGGACGCCGGTGAGGGTGAACGGATAGTCCACATTAAGATGGATGTAGAACATCGGGTCTTCCTCCATCGGGTAGAGGGCGTGGTAGAAGTTGAGGTAGTCCTCATCCTTCAGGTCTGCCGGCGCCTTGGTCCAGATGGGCTCTATCGAATTGATGACGTTGTCTTCGTCCGTGTCCACACTCTTGCCGTCTTTCCACTCGGTCTTCTTGCCGAACACCACGGGCACGGGCATGAACTTGCAGTACTTATGCAGCAGGCCTTCGATCCGGCCCTTCGCCGCGAACTCTTCGCTGTCGCCGTCCAGATAGAGGGTGACGGTGGTTCCGCGCTCCTCGCGCTTGCACTCGTGCATCTCGAACTCCGGCGAGCCGTCGCAGCTCCAGAACACGGGCGTGGAACCTTCTTTCCAGCTCAGACTCTCTATGGTCACCTTAGAAGAGACCATGAACGCTGAATAGAATCCAAGGCCGAAATGGCCGATTATGCCGCCGGCCTGGTCTTTATATTTTTCGAGGAATTCGCCTGCGGAAGAGAATGCAATCTGGTTGATATATTTGTCCACTTCTTCCGCGGTCATACCGATTCCGCGGTCCGTGATCTTCAGAGTCTTGCCCTTCTCGTCGAGCTCCACCTTCACCTTCATTTCGCCCAGGTCTCCGGAGAACTCTCCGGTGCTGGCGAGGGTCTTCATCTTCTGGGTTGCATCCACTGCGTTCGCCACAAGTTCGCGTAGGAAGATTTCATGGTCGCTGTACAAAAACTGCTTGATGACCGGGAAGATGTTCTCGGTGGTCACTCCGATATGTCCTTTAGTCTTTTCCATAACAAAAATGCGTTTTTCTGCAGGAGAAAAACGCAATTTCTGTTCCAGTGACAATTTGTCACAGGGGGCGAGACCCTATTTATAAAGGAATCTCTTAATGCTCATCTTCGGAGTCTTCTGGAAAGGCTCGAGGACTATCTCGATCTTGGCGATCTGGCTGTAGCCGGGGAGGTGCCTGTTCACTGCGAGCCTGATGTTCTCAGGGATGTCGGAGATGGCTTCGGCATCCAGGCCGGCATTCTTGATGGCATCCTGATCCAGGTAGACGAGTCCCACGATCTTTCCGGCACGGTCCACCACCACGGATTCGGCCACATAGGGCTGGCTGTTGATGAAGGCCTCGAGCTCCTCGGGGTAGACGTTCTGGCCATTGGCCGTGAGGATAAGGCTCTTTGAGCGGCCCTTGATGAAGATGTTGCCGTCTTTGTCCATGATGCCGAGGTCGCCGGTGCGGAGGAAACCGTCCTCAGTGAAGGCGTTGGCCGAGGCCTCCGGATTCTTGAAGTAGCCGATGCAGATGTTCTCGCCCTTCGCCTGGATTTCGCCGGCGATGTGGAGCGGGTCCTCCGAATCGATTCGGACGGTGGCGCAATCCACCGCCTTGCCGCACGAACCGGGCACGTACTTGGTCCAGTGCTCATAGGCGAGCAGAGGGCAGGCCTCCGTCATGCCGTAGCCGACCAGGTAGGGGAACTTGATCTTCTTGAAGAGCTTCTCCACCTCCGGGCTGAGGGCTGCGCCGCCCATGATGAATTCCTGGACGTTGCCGCCGAAGGCCTGGACCAGGCCGTTCTTGACCTTGTTGAATATGATGCGGCGGATGCCGGGGATGCAGGTGAGGACCTTCACTATCGGCTTGTCCAGCGTGGGCTTGACCTTGCTCTTGTAGATCTTTTCCATCACGAGCGGGACGGTGATCAGCAGGTAGGGCTTCACCTCCGCGAACGCCTTCAGGAGGGTCGCCGGGGTGGGGGCCTTGCCGAGCCAGTAGATGCCCGTGCCGTTGCACAGAGGGTAGATGAACTCGATCACGAGGCCGTACATGTGGGCCATGGGGAGCATGCTGACCATCTTGTCGCCGGCGGGGACGTGCCTCTGGCTGTAGTCCACATTAGCGCTGAAGTTGCGGTACGTAAGCATCACGCCCTTCGGGTCGCCGGTGCTGCCGGAGGTGTAGTTGATGGTGCTGAGGTCGTCCCAGTTGTCGGTGGGGTAGACCACGTCCTCGGGGCCGAAGTTGCCTTTCCATTTGGCTTCGAAGAGTTCGTCCATTTTCGCGTAGGCCTTCTGGGTCTTGGCGTCTTTTGCCCACAGGCACTCCCAGGTGTCCACGTCGATCGCGAGGCGAAGCGCGGGCATCTTTTCGAGCACCATCTTCTCCCATTTCACTTTGTTGGTGAAAAGGACCAGGCTCTCCGAATGGTCCACCAGGAAGGAGGCGTTCTCCGGGGTGAAGTCTGCGAGCAGCGGCACTATCACCGTTTCGTAGGTGTTCACCGCCATGTAGGCCATGCCCCAGCGGGCACCGTTCGCGGCGTAGAGAGCTATTTTATCGCCCTTCTTGAGTCCGAGGGCTTCGAATGCTAAATGGAATTTTTCGACCTGGGCGGCCATCTGGCCGTAGGTGAATGAATCGCCTCCTATGCTGTGGAGGGCTGTCTTGTCCCAGTACTTGCGAGTTGCGTTCTGGAGACGTTCCAGATAATGGGGATAATTCGACATATTATCAGGTTTGGTTTTAACTTTTCGCAAAAATAGCCCCGGCCCGTTTTTTTGCCAAACGCACGTGTGTGTATGTGGCGAATTATTACGATATTTGTGGCGAAAGATAAATATCAGGGGTGAAATGAAAAAGCCTATAGTAGCTCTCATCTACGATTTCGACGGGACTCTCGCGCCCGGAAACATGCAGGAATTCGGCTTCATTCAGGCGATGGGGACGACCAAGGAAGAGTTCTGGGAGAAGAGCAACAGCCTGGCCGTGGATCAGGACGCATCGGATGTGCTGGCCTATATGAAAATGATGTACGACGAGGCCCGCGCGAAGGGAATCAGCCTGCGCCGGGAAGACTTCATGCGCTTCGGACACGACATAGATTTCTTCGAGGGCGTGCGCGAATGGTTTAAGCTTGTCAACGACTACGGCGCAGCGCACGGAATCCGCGTTGAGCACTACATCAATTCGAGCGGCCTGAAGGAGATGGTGGAAGGAACCGCCATCGCGAAGGAGTTCAAGCACATCTTCGCCGGCTCCTATATCTATAATGAAGCGGGGGAGGCCGTCTGGCCCGGAATCGCTGTGGACTACACCAATAAGACGCAGTTCCTCTTCAAGATCAACAAAGGCATTTTCAGCGCGCGGGACAGTAAGATGGTGAACGCCAGCACAGCCGAAAACAAGAAGCGCGTGCCTTTCGCGCACATGATTTATTTCGGCGACGGAGAGACGGACGTGCCCAGCATGAAGATAGTGGGCATGTTCGGCGGAAACCCCATCGCCGTCTTCGATCCTCAGAACGATAAGAAACGCGCGGTGGCCGCGAAGCTGAAGAGGCAGGGCCGTGTGAAATTCACCGCCCCCGCGGTCTACACCCCGGACAGCAAAGCGTTCAAGCTCGTCTGCGCCATCATAGACAAGATCCACGCAGACTGCGTACTCCAAGATTTCGAAAAATAATTTTTTATATGGCACTTATCGATCGCATCATCGCTCGCGCATGCTCGAACAGGCAGCGCATCGTACTTCCCGAATCCCTGGAAGACCGCACCATCACTGCGGCGGACCGCGCCCTTGCGGACGGCCTGGCGGACATCATTCTGATCGGCAGCCCGGCCGAGATCGGCGCGAAGGCCGCGGAGCTTGGGCTCAAGAACATAGGCAAGGCCACTATCATCGATCCCGCGACTTCGCCGAAGACGGAAGAATATGCTCAGCTGCTCTACGAACTTCGCAAGGCGAAGGGCATGACTCCGGAAGAGGCACACAAACTCGTGATGAACCCTCTCTATTTCGGCTGCCTAATCATCAAGAGCGGCGATGCGGACGGCCAGATCAGCGGCGCTCTCAGCACCACCGGCGAGACTCTCCGCCCGGCGCTTCAGATTATCAAGTGCGCCCCCGGCATCACCTGCGTCAGCGGTGCGATGCTGCTGGTGACCAAGACCCCGCAGTATGGTGAGGAAGGAGTTCTGGTGGTCGGCGATGTGGCAGTGACGCCTGCGCCGGACGCCGGCCAGCTGGCGCAGATCGCGGTGTGCACCGCACAGACTGCGCGCAGCGTCGCCGGCTTCGCGGAACCCCGCGTGGCGATGCTCTCGTTCAGCACAAAGGGCTCGGCTAAGCACGAGGTGGTAGACAAGGTGGTTGAGGCGACTCGTCTGGCGCAGGAGCTCGACCCGTCCCTGAAGATAGACGGTGAGCTGCAGGCTGATGCCGCTCTCGTCCCGTCAGTCGGTGCGAAGAAAGCTCCTGGCTCCTCTATCGCCGGCAAGGCCAACGTCCTCGTTTTCCCTAATCTGGAAGTCGGAAATATCGGTTACAAACTCGTCCAGCGCCTTGGCAATGCGGACGCCATCGGTCCCATCCTTCAGGGCATCGCCCGCCCGGTCAACGACCTCTCCCGCGGCTGCTCCGTGGAGGATATCTACAACCTGATCGCCATCACCGCCTGCCAGGCTATGGACGCCAAATAACTTTTCCGGCGCCGATTTCGAAGTGGTACTTGGCGATTCCGAGGTCGATGTAAGTATAGCCGACCATGGAGTGCAGCGGCTTGGCTTCCACTCGACCATCGGTTTTAAGGATGAACTTGAACTTCTGCTGATTGATGGCGGTGGGGGCGAGAAGGGCCGCCTCCAAGCCGGCACGGAACCAGTCGGGCAGAGGACCTGCGGCTTCGTAGAAATCCTCGACAGGTCTGAGGGGATGCTGGACGCCCTGGTTGACTCCATAGCCCAGCGAAATCACGCAGTGCACTATGTCGCCTTCGCGGAGAGTGAACGTCCCCGGAATCTTGGTGTAGGTCAGGCCCACCCAGCAGGTGTTCAGCCCCAGCATCTGAGCGAGTAGGACCAACTTTTCTCCGTAATAACCTATCTTTTCTTCGGCCTCTTTGCCGCGGAGGCCGGCCATCACGAAATAGTTCCTGACTCCGGAAAACTTGCCGTATTTCCAAACGCCGGTGGAGAAGGACTTCGGCTCTTCGAGAACGAGCTGGATGTTCAGGCAGCTCAGGGCATTGATCGTGGAGATCTCCGCCCGCAGGGCTTCAACTTGCGAGTCTTCGATAGGTCTTTCGGTGTACTGCCGGACCGAGTGTCTGGCCTTTATGGCCTCTAGTTCCGTCATAGCTTTGCCTTCTTCTTTATGGCTTCCAGCGCAGCGACTCCCTTTTTGATGGTGTCCTTGAAGATTTCTTCGTGGTTTTTCAGGTCAATCAGCTGGTTTTTCTTTTCCGGGAAAACAATCTTTTCTTTCGGCAGGACGCGCTGATAGCCGTTTTCTTCGAGGACTTTCACGGTGCTGTCATAGCCCCTGAAGAACAGTTCCTCGATCTTGGACATGTCATAGGCCGTGCAGCCGTAAGTGTCCAACTTGATGACCAGATCCGCCAGCTCCACATCGTAGGCGTTGTTCGAGACCATTATCATCTGGAACGAACGGTTGGCCACCGAAACCAGGTTGTCCTTGTATTTTTCTTCCTCCAGGTGGATGAGGCTGAGGGCGATGACCTTTTCGCACTTGTCCCTGATCGCGGACACGGGCAGATTCTGGAACGCGCCGCCGTCCACATAATGCACGCCGTTGATGTTGATGGGCTGGAAGATGACGGGGATGGAGCACGAAGCCACGACCCTCGGGGCGATGTCGCCCTTCGAAAAAACCTTCGGAACGCCATGCTCCAGGTCGGAGGCCACCAGATAGGCCGGGATCGGCAGCGACTCGAGGCGCGAGTACGGCAGGCTCTTCCTGATTATCTCCACCAGCGGGCTGGGGTCGAACAGGCCGCCCTTGGGCACGGTCGGCGTGACTATGTCCTTGAAAAAGTTCAGCCCCTGGAACAGCTCGATCATCTGCTTGGGGGTGAAACCGGCCGAGAACAGCACGGCCACCAGCGATCCCACGCTGGTCCCCGAGACCACGTCGGGCGTGATGCCATATTCATGAAAAGCCTGCAGGGCGCCGCACTGGGCCGCTCCTCTGGCGCCGCCTCCGCCGAAGGCTACTCCAAGTTTGTATTTCTTTTTCGACTCGCTCATAAAAGACTTGATTTAACGAAT
>JAGAAD010000026.1 GCA_017615445.1 Bacteroidales bacterium | reverse complement strand
TGTCGCCCTGGCCGCGGTCTCCTGCAACTGGATAGACCTCGGGCCCACCTCTCAGCTCTCTCCGGACCAGATCTGGAGCGGAGACGAAACCACCCTGGACGGTTACGTGTTCGGCCTCTATGCCGCCATCCGCGACAAGGCAGAGATCTACTCCAGGAACAACTTCACGGACGCTTACACTGATCTAATCAAGTCCGGCTCCTGGGACCAGTACGGGCACACCTACAACTCCATCTCGATGGAGCCTAACATAATCACTTCAGACAACGCTTCGAGCTTCGAGATCTGGGAAGACAGCTATGTCCGTATCAAGCGCAGCAACGAATTCCTGCGCGACGCATCGCGTTATGCCGCGAACTTCGACTCGGACTTCCTCAATACCAGAATCGCTGAAATCCGCTTCATCCGTTCGGTAAGCTACTTCTTCCTAATAAGAGTCTACGCCGGAGTGGTCATCAGAGACGAATCCCAGGGCGTGGATGGTCCCGACCAGAATAACAAGCCGCGCCTGAGCGAGGCGGACAGCTGGACCTGGGTGATGGACAACCTGCGCCAGGCGGCGGCGGTGCTGCCGGAGGCGTGGGACAGCAAGAACTACGGCCGTGCTACCAAGGCCGCCGCGTGGGGCCTCGTCTCCCGCTGCGCGGTCTACAAGCTCTGGGCGCTGAAGAACGCCGGGGCGGCGGCAAGCGCGGTCAAGGCAGCATGCGACGAGGCGGTGGCGGCGGCCGATTCCTGCAAAGCCCACGGCGGAGCGCTGGTCAGTTCGTACTCCACCGTCTTCTCCAGCCAGGTGAACTCGGAGAACCTCTTCACCGTCAGCTTCTTCGGCGGCAACAGTTCGCCGAACCTTAACCACGAAGCGGACCGTTTCTTCCGCCCGAAGGGCGACCAGCAGACCCACGGCGGCGCCACCGTCTCAGCCACTTTCGGCCCCACGGCCGAGCTGGCAGACGCCTACGAAATGGCGGACGGCACTCCGTTCGACTGGGCTGCGCACGGCGCGGATCCATGGACCGGCCGCGAGCCGCGCTTCTACGCCAGCATCCTTTACAACGACGCGAAATGGGAAGGCCGCCGGCTGAAGATGTTCACGGGCGAGGACGAAGAGACAGTCTACGACGGATTCGGCACCTTCCGCAAATCCGGCGCGGCCGAATCCAGCGTCACCGGATACTACCTCCGAAAGTGGATCAAGGAAGACGACAACTCCTGGGCGACCAACGGAAGTTCGCATTTCTGGATCCTCATACGCTATGCCGAGGTGCTGCTGAACAAGGCTGAAGCACAGGCTATAGGCGGCGACGTGCCCGGCGCGCTTGCGACACTGAACGAAGTGCGTTCCAGGGTGGGGCTGCCGGGCGCCACAGCCGCCGATCTGACGGAATTCATGCAGGTCCTCGAGCACGAGCGCATTGTGGAGCTCGCGGGCGAAGGCTTCCGCTACTGGGATCTGCGCCGCTGGCGCAGGGCTTTCGCCGTGCTGAACGACAGCTCGGTGCACGGCTGCAAGCCGAATCCCCAGCCCGACGGCTCCTACACCTACACTCGGATAGATGCCGACGGAGGCTACACCCGTGTGTTCAAGGAGCAGTACTACGCGTTTTCAATTCCCGTCTCCGAGCGCAGCGCAAACACCCTGCTCGGCGACAATAATCCCGGATGGTAATGAAAAAGTTTACATCACGCATACTAGCACTTGTCATGGTGCTCTGCGCAGCCTCCTGCGCCGTGCCGGACGATGAGTTCGACCACAATGAGTGCGCGATCCGCTCGATCTACGTCACCCCTCCCGGAAACGCCTCGGCGCCGCAGGTGAACGGCCAGATCACTATCGATCCCACCACGGGCGACGGCTCGGTGATCTTCGCCATCCCGCGCGATTACCCGGCCCGCTATGGCTACGACCCTGCGAGTCTTACCGTCCGCGCCACCGTCACCTACGACGTGTTTATCAATCCAGGCCTGGAAGGCCGCAAGGACCTTTCCAGCGAGACCAAGCCCTACACCGTGACTGTTTCAAACCGCACCACTGGCGAATCGCACAAATACACCCTTTTCGCCTATGTGTCCACCGTCGCATCTGGAAGTTAAAAAAAGAAGCATATGAAAAAGTATTTCGCATTATTAGCATTTGTGGCGGCATTTGCCGCGTGTTCACAACCTGAACTGCCGCCCGAGGACAAGACGCCGGAAGAGATCCTTGACGGAGCCGATATCCTCAGTTTCAAACTCTTGAAGGGGGAGGAATCCATCGAGGCGGCAGTCTCCAGCTTCGAGAAGAGGGTGCTGATAGTCTACATGCCCGAGCAGGCATCGCTCCTCCTCGGAGCCACGGCAGAGGTCACTCTGAGCAAGGGTGCAAGCATCTCGCCTGATCCGGCCGAGCCGCGCGACTATGACGCGGACATCGCTTTCACCGTTACCTCAGGCGACGGCGGCACCATCAAAACTTATGTGGTTGGCTCGGAAGAAGCGAAGGTGGTCAACAGCGCCGTGAAGGCCTGGAGCAAGTCCTACAAAGACCTCGGCATCAAAGACCAGATCTTCGATCAGGGCCAGAGCCAGATAGGCTGGTGCGATGTGGACAAGTTCGTGACCCACGAAGGCAGCGTCTTCGACATCCAGGGCAACAAGCTCGGCTCGCTGAACGTCCAGGGCATACGCTCGGACTGGGGCCTCATTTCGCTCGGAAACGACGACAAGGGCCGCTTCATCGCCACCTTCGGCAATGGAGCGACTGACCGCAATATGGTGGACACCAACAACATAGGCGCCATCTACATCTGGGCGGACGGCTGGGATGCGAAGCCAACGCTCCTCTATGAATTCTCGCAGGGCACTGTGCCCGAGTACCCGCAGTACTACTGGGGCGCGAGCGACTGCGCTTCCCTGAGCGCTACCGGTGACTATGCCGGCGATCTGGTGGTCACCACCCTGCACTTCGGCGACGTGGCGATAGAGGGCATCCCCACCGGCCTGCACAACGTCATGCTGTTCAAGAACGGTAAGATTTCCGAGCGGCGTGTGTTCGACTCCCGTCAGCGCTTCGGCGACGGCAACTGGATCCAGATGATCAGCCCGGCATCCGGCTCGCTGGACGGCGAATTCGTGATAGGCGACTCGAACAACACCG
>JAGAAD010000025.1 GCA_017615445.1 Bacteroidales bacterium | reverse complement strand
GGTAAGATCGACTTCAACGACAAGAGCGTCACCGAGAACACCCGCGTGAGCTATCCTATCTATCACATCGAGAAGATAGTCCGCCCGGAGAGCCATGGCCCCGCAGCTAAGCAGGTCATCTTCCTTTCCGCAGACGCATTCGGAGTTCTTCCTCCGGTCAGCATCCTCACTCCCGAGCAGACGAAGTACTACTTCCTGAGCGGCTTCACCGCCAAGCTCGCAGGCACTGAGCGCGGAATCACCGAGCCCACCCCGACCTTCTCCGCCTGCTTCGGCCAGGCCTTCCTTGAACTCCACCCGACCAAGTACGCCGAGGAGCTCGTCAAGAAGATGAAGAAGAGCGGTGCAAAGGCATACCTCGTGAACACCGGCTGGAACGGAACCGGCAAGCGCATCAGCATCAAGGACACCCGCGGAATAATCGACGCCATCCTCAATGGCTCGATAGACAAGGCCCCCACCAAGAAGATCCCGTTCTTCGATTTCGAAGTCCCCACCAAGCTCGAAGGAGTGGACACCGGAATTCTCGATCCTCGCGACACCTACGCAAAGCCCGAGGAGTGGGAAGTCAAGGCCAAGGACCTCGCCGCCCGCTTCATCAAGAACTTCAAGAAGTATGAGACCAACGCCGCCGGAAAGGCCCTCGTGAAGGCCGGCCCGAAGGTGGACTAAGTTTCACTCCTTATATTATAAAGGATGATCGTTTCGGTCATCCTTTTTTCGTATATTTGTGTGGTATGGGCGAGCTGCAGAATGAAATCAAGTATCTGAAGGGGGTCGGGCCGAAGAGGGCCGAGCTCCTGAAGAAGGAATTGGGGATAGAGACTATCGGAGACCTGATACGTCTGTACCCCTTCCGTTACATAGACCGCAGCTCGATTCAGTCCATCGCCTCCGTCAATCAGGATTTAGCCTCGATTCAGATCCAGGCGCGGGTGGTGAGCCGTGCTCTCTACGGTCCTGCCGGCTCGATAGTCAAGACAGACGGTGAGAAGATTCTTTTCAATGCGGCCAAGCGATTGAGTGTCATTGTGGAAGATGAAACGGGGCGAATGGAGATGGTCTTCTTCAAGGGAATTAAATGGAACTACGAACGGCTCGTCCCCGGCCAGACTTTCCTCTTCTTCGGGAGGCCTTCCGAGTTCAACGGCCGTTACAACATAGTCCATCCGGAGGTGGACATTCCCCAGGAGGGCAATATGGCCCAGGGGGCGCTCACCGGCGTGTATCCCAGCACTGAAAAACTCAAGACGGCGGGGATCACCGGGAAGGTGATGTGCAAAATGCAAAGCGCAGCCCTGGCCCTATGTCTGCCGGAAATCACCGAAACTCTTCCGGACTATGTCCTCGGCGAACTCGGGCTCTGCACGCTTCAGTATGCCCTGAAGAACATCCATTTCCCCACAGATGCATACGCGCTTCAGAAAGCCACCCGCAGGCTCAAGTTCGAGGAACTGTTCCTGCTGCAGTTGAGCCTTCTCAAACAGAAATACATCCGTTCCCGCAGCGAGAATGGCATCGTGATGCCGAAGGTGGGACCGGATTTCAACTCGTGCTACGAATCGGTGCCCTTCAAGCTGACGGGAGCCCAGCAGCGCGTGATAAAGGAGATACGCGCAGACCTGATGTCCGGACATCAGATGAACCGTCTTCTTCAGGGAGATGTGGGCTCGGGAAAGACGCTGGTGGCCGTTCTCAGCTGCCTGCTGGCAGTGGGCAACGGTTATCAGACCTGCATCATGGCGCCGACGGAAGTGCTCGCCCAGCAGCATTTCAACAATATTAAGAAGTATCTCGCAAGCACCTCTGTGAAATGCGCCCTCCTGACCGGCTCGACCGGAGTCAAGGACCGCCGCGAAATCCACGCCGGGCTGGAAGACGGCTCGATCGGCCTGCTGGTGGGTACCCATGCGCTGATCGAGGACACCGTCTTGTTCAAGAATCTGGGGCTGGCGGTGATTGACGAGCAGCACAGGTTCGGGGTGGACCAGAGAGCGAAGCTCTGGGCCAAAGGCCCGGAGGGAATTCCGCCGCACGTGCTCGTGATGACGGCGACGCCGATTCCTCGCACGCTTGCAATGACTGTCTACGGAGACCTGGATGTGTCAGTGATAGACGAGATGCCGCCGGGTCGCAAACCCGTGCGCACCACGTTGCACACGCCGGCAAAGATGCCGGCCGTGTACAACTTCATGCGCCAGGAGATTGCGAAGGGGCGGCAGGTTTTCGTGGTCTACCCGATGATATTCGAAAACGAGAAGCTGGACCTGAGCAACCTGGAACGGGGCTATGAAGATATAATGAGAGAATTCCCGCTGCCGCAGTACAAAACGGCGATGGTCCACGGCCAGCAGGCGACTGACGTCAAGAACTTCAATATGGACGCATTCGCCGCCGGCAGGGCGGATATTCTGGTGTCCACCACCGTCATCGAAGTCGGCGTGGATGTGCCGAACGCGTCCGTGATGGTCATCATGAGCGCAGAAAGGTTCGGGCTCTCGCAGCTGCACCAGCTTCGCGGACGAGTAGGCCGCGGCGCCGCGGACTCCCACTGCATCCTTATCCGCGATTTGAAGACATCTAAAGAATCGCTTCAGCGCCTCGAGCTTATGTGCCGCACGGAGAACGGCTTCGAGATTGCGGAGGAAGACATGAAAATGAGGGGTCCAGGAGACCTGGAAGGGACTATGCAGAGCGGCCTTCCAATCTCGCTGAACATAGCTTCCCTCGCCAAGGACGGTCTTATTCTGAACGAAGCCCGGGCCTATGCCCAGAAGGTGCTGAAAGCAGACCCTTCGCTGAGCGATCCGCGAAACGCCCGCCTGGTTCTCGAACTTCGAAAAGAAAAATACAAAGTCCACGACTACAGCAAAATCTCCTGAGGACGAATTATAAAAAATAATTCGTATCTTTGGACGCTTATCGTTTGATAATAAAAACACAACTGATATGAAGAAATTCCTTACCGCCATCGTGTGCATGGCAATTTCGCTCTCCGCTCTCGCCCAGAGCGCAAACATGCTCGCCATGGCCCGTTCAGAACTCTCCAAGCGCGGCCTCGATGAAACTGAAGTCCGTGCGAGACTCATGCAGGAAGGCATCGATGTGGACAACATTCCCCCGAGCGAGTACGCAAACTATCAGGGAAGGGTGATGGAAGTCATCAACAAAATGCAGGCGGAGAAATCCGCTGCCACATCGGCAGCCACTGCCGCTGCTCCTTCGGCTCCCGCCCAGGTGGCCGAAGCCGGCTCAGGCGAGCAAATTATCGCTGCCGCCGCTGCCCAGGCAGAGACTCCGAATGAATTCCCTCAGACGACTCTCGGTGAGGCTGCTGCAGAACAGGCCCTCGAGACTGCCCTTGCAGAGAACAACGTCAGCAAGACGGCCGGAGACGACATCTACGGCCATGCCCTCTTCACGGGCACCTCGATGGATGTCTTCCGCACCACGGACGGCGCCCAGGCCCCGGACACATACATTCTGGGCGAAGGAGACGAAGTGCACATCAGCATCTTCGGTTCTTCTCAGACTGAGATCCACCAGCGCATCGGTGCGGACGGAAGCATCCAGCCCGCCGGATCATCGAAGATTTTCCTGAAGGGAATGACTCTTGCCCAGGGCCGCAAAGCCATCATCTCCAAACTCGCGCAGCACTACTCCTTCCGTCAGGACCAGATCGCCGTCACCATCACCACAGCCCGCACCGTCATGGTGAACATCTACGGTGAGGTGGGCGTGCAGGGAGGCTTCACCATCAGCGCCCTGAACAACGCATTCAACGCCCTTGCAGCGGCCGGCGGCCCCACCGCTATGGGTTCCATCCGTAACATTCAGCGTTCCCGCGCAGGCAAGACGGAAAAACTCGACCTGTACAAGTTCATGAAGGGCCAAGGCGGAAAGACTGAATTCGACGTCCAGAATAACGACGTCCTCTTCGTCCCCGTCGCACAGAAGATAGTCCGTATCGAGGGTGCAGTCAAGCGCCCCATGCGATACGAAATTGTCGAAAACGAGAACCTCAAGGACCTTATCGATTTTGCCGGAGGCCTGAATGACAACGCCTATCCCAACTTCCTTCAGATTGAGCGCCGCGAGAACGGCGAACTCCGTTTCCTTGAATTCGACCTCGGCCAGGTCATGGCAGGCAAGCAGAAAGCGGAACTTGTCTCCGGTGATATCGTCCGTATCAAGGCGGCCGACCGTCCTATGGAGAACTATGTCTCGATTGGAGGAGACGTGTACTATGGCGGCAGCTTCGATTTCGAGAAGAATGGCAGCCTGCAGGCTCTCATCGCGAAGGCCGAACCCAGGTTCACCGCCCGTAGGGACTTCGTCTTCGTGGAGCGCACGAACGACGATGAGACCGTGGAGGTCCTCACCGTCCCGTTCCCCGGCGAAAACGGAAACCCCGACTTCCAACTTCAGGCCCGTGACGTAGTCCGCGTCCTCGCCCAGTCCAGTTACCGCGACACTGCGAACATCAGCGTCAGCGGCCAGGTACGCAGCCCGTTCACCAGGTCTTTCGGCCTGAACGACCGTATGACCGTGGCCCAGGCGATTGAATATGCAGGCGGCCTCAGGCCCACCGTTTATCCTGTGGCCTACATCTTCCGCAGGGACGTCACCAACCCGGCGAAGATGCAGTACATCCCCGTTTCGCTCGAGGAAGAGGGTGACACCCTCCTCCAGCCCGGCGACGAACTCCGCGTCTACGACAACACCACCTACACGAACATAGGTGAACTTCGGGTCAGCGGTGCCGTCAAGAACCCTGTCAATATCACCTTCGACACATCGGTCTCCGTCCACGACCTCCTCACGATGGCAGGCGGCTTCACCGTTGGCGCAGCCTACGACAAGGTCCAGGTGTTCCGTATGAACATCTCCAAGAAAGACGAGGTCAAGTTCGACACCATCGTCCTGACTGTGGACGAGAACTATTATCCCACGGACAAGAGCTTCCAGCTGCAGCCCTACGACCACATCGTGGTCCGTATGACTCCTAACTTCACTTCCGGACGCACGGTCGAAATCAACGGCCGCGTCAAGTATCCGGGAGTGTATGTGATAGAAGATAGCAAAACCCAGCTTTCGCAGATTCTCGAAATCGCGGGCGGCCTGCTGGACGACGCCTCCGACTACTGCTCACTTTTCCGCACCTACAACGGCAGGGGGCAGATCGGAGTCAATCTCAAGGATGTCAGGAAGATGCATCTCAACAAGAACTGGGACGATCCCATCCTGATGGACGGCGACGTGCTCAACATCGTCCGTGCAGAGAACGTGGTTGTGATCCGCGAGCTCGGAACTCGCATGGCTCAGTACATCCCCGCTGATTTTTCCTCCACACAGAAGACTCTAGTTTATCATGGCGGACGTTCTGCCAAGTGGTATATAGACAATTACGCCGGCGGCCTGATCAAGACAGCTGACAAGAACAGCATCACGGTGACCATGCCTAACTACCAGACTGTGGGGACGAAGCGCTTCCTCGGAATCCGCAGTTACCCGAAGGTGGAACCCGGCAGCACCATCACCGTCATGATCGACCAGGAAAAGAGGGCTGAAATCGAGAAACCCAAGGAGAAGAAACAGGTCGACTGGGATGCAGTTCTGTCCAGGACACTGGCCTCCATCACCTCCATCGCTTCCTTCATCCTGCTCATAGAAAGACTCTAGGCCTTATGGACGAAAACAAAACCTACAACACTCCCGTCGAAGAGGAAGAGGGCGGCATAGACATTATGGCCTTGATCCGCAGCCTGTGGGAAGGACGAAAGACGGTGATCATAGTCACCGCCGTGTTCATAGCCCTCGGATTTGTGGCAGCCATCACCATGCAGCGCAAGTACACCGTCAGCACGGTCATGGTGCCTCAGGTGGGCTCAAGGTCCAACTCATCGCTATCCAGCCTCGCATCTCTTGCCGGCTTCGATCTCGGCACGGCAAACATGAGCGGCGGAGATCTTTCCCCGCTCGTGTACCCGCAGATAGTCAGCAGCGTGCCTTATCGCAAGGCCTTGCTCTACACTCCCCTGCACTATGAAAAGGTGGACACTGCCGTGAGCATGTACACCTACGCCAAGGAAATCGCCAAACCTTCGGTAATCGGAATTGTCAAGAAGTACACCATCGGTCTCCCCGGAGTGATCCTTGGAGCCATCCGCAAGCCGCAGCCGGAGCTAGAACTTCCTGCCGCCGGCGAGGGAGACAATACCCCGAAGCCCATCCTCCTCTCGAAGGACGAAGAGAAATTCATGAAGCTTATCGCCGAAACGGTTTCTCTTTCGGTGGACAAGAAAGAAGGCTACATCACCCTTTCCGTGACTGGCACGGAACCCATCCAGACAGCTGAACTCGCCATGAAGGCCCAGCAACTGCTCCAGGAAGAAGTTACCCGTTTCCGTACGGAGAAGGCTCAGGACAATCTCGATTATATTCAGGCTCGCTACGACGAAATAAAGGCCGAAGCTGAATCATATCAGAGCCAGCTTGCAGCCGTTCGTGACCGCTCTCAGCAGATGAGCACCTCAAAGGCCCGTATCGAGCAGGAGCGCCTTCAGTCGAAGTATAATGTGGCCAATTCCATCTATGGTGAGATGGCCAAGCAGCTCGAGCAGGCCAAGATGCAGGTCAAGAGGGACACTCCGGTACTAACTATAATCCAGCCCGTGGCGGTTCCCGTAAAGCCTTCAAACAGCCGCGCTAAGACCCTTATCGTGTGGACCTTCCTCGGCTTTATTCTCGGATGCGGAATAGTGATCGGGAAAGGTTATCTCCCGAAGCTCAAAGAAATGTTCGCAGGAAAACAGGATCAGTAATCCAGTTTTTTGTACGTTTTTTCATAGAGAGTGAAGCTGCCTCCGGAAATGGGGCAGCTTTCTTTATTCTCCCCTATGGTGAGAGTCAGATTACCGTCGCTTTCGGTGTAGGTCCCGGATGTCACATCAAAGACGATGGGGTTTACTCTCACAGATGAGACGCTGCCGGACCAGACTCCCGTAAGACGGATATATTGCTCTTTGCCGGTGAACAGGATCACGGAGGGGACATCGGCCGGATAACCTATATTATTGTAGGTCCAGACCGTGCCTTTGAGGCTTGAGGCTCCCTCTTCTTGAACAGGTTCGCTGATTAGTCCCGCAGCATAGACGCCCATAGTCATAAAGTTTCTGTAGAAAGTGACGTTCTTCCCGTCCAGATCTTTTTTCTCGCCGCTCCAGCCATATTCGGGGACAGTCTCCTCACGGGTGATATTTTTGTAGACAAGTTCCAGGCACTCCCCGTCAGAAGGAAAATAAGCGATGTGGAGATCGTTGCTCACCGGAGAGGCCCAGACCGTCCCGGCAAGAGTCGGGAAGACAAAGGGCTCCAGACTGGTGTAGCTGTCGTTTGTATTCGGACGCTTCAGAGTCCAGAAGGTGCGGTTAACTTGGAAGCTCGAGGCATATTCGGTGGAGACGGTCACGACGTGTCCGTCGGTCTTGTAGGTTCCGTGATCAATCTGATAGCGGTTCAGATCAGAACTGAGCTGAAGAAGGCTCGCATGCTCCGCGTCGTGGAAGCAGGCCCAGGTGGTGGTCCCATCCTTCGTAATGGACCACGCAGTACCCGGCAGTTGCACGAATAGATTCTCTTTGTAAGAGCATGACGTCAGCAGCAGCGCCGCCGGAAGAATGACACTCAGAAACTTTTTCATTGTACGAAGCTTGCGAAATACCCGCTGAAGAAGACGTTGGTGATCAGATAGCCGACGACCGTGGACACGAACACACTTATCAGTCCGGGCATCATAAAACTATGGTTAAGCAGGTATTTTCCTATCACGGTGGTCCCGCTTCGGTCGAAGTTCACAGTGGCAATATCAGACGGATAGTTCGGGATAAAGAAGTAGCCGTAGACGCTCGGGAGCACGCCGAGAAGCACGGGGCCGGCGATTCCCAGCTGGTAGGCCAGCGGAAGCATTGCCACCACCACGGCTCCCTGCGAGTTGATCAGCACGGACACCATAAAGAACACCAGGGCAATGCTCCATGGATACTGTGTGACTATGTCCTGAAGCATTACCTTCATCTGATCCATGTAGTTGCCGAAATAAGTGTCTGCAAGCCAGGCGATGCCGTAGATTGCCACCACGGCGACCATTCCGGACTGCCACACCGCGCCGCCGACCGCCTTTTTAGGCGAAGCCTTGCAGAACATTATGTTGCAGGCCGCCGCCACCAGCATTATTATCTGGATGCAGATGTTCATCTTCGGGAGCTTGAGGGCCTTGGCGAGGGTAGCACCGTCTGCGGTGTGGATCATCTGGCAGAATGCGAAAGCGACAATCACGAGCAGGGCGCCGAGGAAAATGAACACAGAAGCCTTGGCTTCCTTACTTATCATCTTGTCCAGGGTGGTCGCGGAGTTACCGTACATATACTTGTACATCTCCGGATCATTCTTGCGTGCGAGGAAATCCGGGTCTTTGTCCAGGTCCTTTCCTCTTTTGTATGACGCCAAGGCTGCGCACATCAGACCGCATACACAGGCCGGGATGGTGACCATCAGCACCTGCGGGATGCTGACCATGTAATTATTGGCGTTGGAGATTGTCACGAAGGCCACTACAGCAGCAGCGATGGGCGAACAGGTGATACCCACCTGCGAGGCCACGGAGGCCACTCCGCAAGGGCGCTCGGGGCGTATGTTCTTTTTAAGCGCTATATCGCAGATAATAGGCATTATTGTGTAGACAACATGTCCGGTCCCTACCAGGACCGTCAGGAAGAAAGTCACAAGAGGTCCCAGGAAGGTGATGTGTTCCGGATGCTTTCTGAGCATCTTCTCCGCCACTTGAATCATCCAGTCCATACCGCCGGACGCCTGAAGCGTTTCCGCGCAGGTCACCGCGGCGATTATGATATAAATAACATCCGTGGGAGGCGTTCCGGGCTTCAGGCCGAAGCCGAAGACCAGAATCGCAAGGCCTATACCTGAAATCGCACCGAGGGCGAGAGAGCCGTAACGGGAGCCCACATAAAGCGCTGCCAGAACGATCAGCAGCTCGATAATCATTGTGAAAGTCATTCCTGAATCCTTTTACGAAGTGTAAATATAAGGATTTTTATTCGTATCTTAGTAAGCACAAAACCAGAACAACCGGATGAAAAAGTTTCTTAAACTGTTTTGCATAGTGGCCGTCTTCGCAGCACTCGGCTACGGAATCACCGCACTTATGAGCAAAGTAATCACACCCAATAAGACCGAAAAGGGGTACATAGCCGCATCGGACATCAAGATCCAGGACGGAGTGATGACCCCGGAGGCTCTTCTCGCCTTCGGGCGTCTGGGAGACCCCCAACTCTCCCCGGACGGGAAGAAAATACTCTACGGAGTCAGCTACACCAGCATCGAGAAGAACCGCAGTTGCCGGAATCTCTTCGTCTGCGACCCGGATGGAGGGAATAGCATTCAGCTGACGAAGTACGCAAAGAGCGTCAGCAACGCCCGCTGGAGCCCGGACGGCAAGAAGATCTACTTCCTTCAGGGCGGGCAGCTCTGGGCCGCCGCCTTTGGCGGAAAGAAACTCGGGGCGAAGTACCAGCTGAGCGACGTGCCGGCGGGAATCAGCGAGTTCAAGCTCTCCCCGGACGGCAGCCAGCTGCTGTACATCAGCACCATCCCCGGCCCGGTGAAGACCCCGAAAGACAGCGATCCCGCGCTGGACAAGGCCCAGGCCTATGCCACCACGGACCTAATGTACCGTCACTGGGACCATTGGGTGACCGAAACCCCCAGGACCTATGTCGCCAGCCTGAGCAATGGCAAGATCACGCCCGACAGCAGCGTGGACATCCTCGGCGACGAGCCCTACGAGCTCCCCACCGAGCCTTTCGGCGGAGCCGAGCAGCTGGACTGGGCCCCCAACGGCCGCCATATAGCCTACAGCTGCCGCAAGAAGACCGGCAAGGAATACGCCTTCAGCACTAACTGCGGCATCTATGTCTATGATCTCCTCACCGGCGAGACGACCCCCGTCAAGACGGACGGAGGCTACGACACTGACCCTCTCTGGAGCCCGGACGGGGCGCATCTCGCCTGGATCTCCATGGCCCGGGACGGCTACGAAGCTGACAAGCAGCGCATCCTCGTCGCTGAAATAGAATACCCGCAGACGGACGAAGGCCAGGCCTCCGGCGTGATCGTGAAGGCCATCAAAGAACTCACAGCCGGCTTCAAGTACGACGCCTCCGGCCTGCTCTGGGCCGAGGACGGCAAATCGCTGTATTTCAGCGCGCTCGCAGAAGGAACCGGCAAGATCTACAACATAGATCTGGAAGCGAACGTCAAACAGCTCACCCAGGACGGATGGAAGTATGACTTCTTCACCCCCTTCGCCGTGACCAAGGACGGCACTCTCCTCACGAGCTATTACTGCCTCAACTTCCCCGTCGAGCTGGTCGCCGTCGGCAAAGACGGCTTCAAGCAGCTCACTGCCGAGAACAAGCACATCCTGGACCAGCTGGACGAACCGGCCAGCGAGAGCGTGCTCGTGAAGACTGTGGACGGCCAGGACATGCAGTGCTGGGTGCTCTATCCCCCGCACTTCGACCCTTCGAAGAAATATCCCGCCGTGGAGATCGTGCTCGGCGGCCCGCAGAGCTCGAACACTCAGGACTGGAGCTACCGCTGGAACTACCGTCTTATGGCCCAGCAGGGCTATATCGTGATGATGCCCAACCGCCGCGGAACCACCGCGTTCGGCCAGCCGTGGAAGGAGCAGATCAGCGGCGACTACGCCGGCCTGAACATGCAGGATTACCTCTCCGCCGGCCGCTGGATCAAGAGCAAGCCCTACGTCAGCAAGCTCGCTTGCGTGGGCGCGTCCTACGGCGGATTCTCGGCATACATGCTTGAAGGCCTGCATGGAGACCTCTACGATTGCTTCATCGCCCACGCCGGCATCTTCGACGAGAAGGCCTTGTGGTTCACCACCGAAGAGATGTGGTTCGCGAACTGGGACAACGGCGGTCTGACCGAATACGCCTATGAGCCCGGTCAGATGGGCCCGAAAGGAGACGGCATCTGGTTCGGCGGCATGCAGCAGGCCGGCGCGCCTTATGCAAAAACCCCGAAGGCGAAGCACCACTACGCCAACGACCCTCAGAGCAACGTCCTCAAATGGCACACCCCGATCCTCTGCATCCACGGCATGATGGACTTCCGCATCCCCTACACCCAGGGCATGGCGGCGTTCAACGCCGCCCAGATGATGGGCGTGCCGAGCAAGCTCCTCATCTTCCCCGAAGAGAATCACTGGATCCTCCAGCCGCAGAACTCCCTCTACTGGCACCGCGAATTCTACTCCTGGCTGGACAAATGGTGCAAGGAATAATATGCTGGCGCTCGCACTCGCAGCCGTGATAGGCATCAGCGGGCCGGCTCAGGTCCCGCAGTACGAAAAAGCCGAATTCTCGATCAGAGTGTCCGGCGGCTCGTGGACCAATCCCTACCTGTCCGAAGACGCAGGCGTGGACATGGAATTCTATGCGCCGGACGGCAAACACGGCGTGCTGCCCTGCTTCTACTCCGGCAAAGACAGCACCTGGACAGCCCGTTTCTCCCCCGCTCAGGAAGGCGAGTACTCTATCCGTTTCATCTACACGGAAAACGACGATTTCGCCGCGGATTTCGACGACGTCAGCCTGAAGGTCACGGCGTCGGCAAACAAGGGCTTCCTGCGTCCGCGGGACATGTGGACTTTCCAGTTCGAGGGCGGCGAGCCTTTCCGCGGGATCGGCGAAAACCTCTGCTGGGAATCCCGAGCCGAGGACGACAATCCGCATCTGAAGGCGCTGCACGAGCAGGCTGAGGTCTACAACTACGACGTTATGCTCCCCAAGCTCGCGGCGCACGGCGGGAACTTCACCCGGATGTGGATGTGCAGCTGGAACTTCCCCATCGACAGACACTCAGACTTCAATAACCCGCGTTACACCGCCTCCGACGAGTACTTCAACCCAAGCGCGGTCGAGAGGTTGGACCATGTCCTTGAACTGGCGGACAGCCTGGGCATCAAGATAATGCTCTGCATGAACCAGGGAGACGTAATCGCGGACGAAGATTTCTTCACCTCGGAAGACGCGAAAGCCCGTTACCGCGAGTATCTGCGGTACATTGTGGCCCGCTGGAGTTACAATCCGGCGATTGCGGCCTGGGAGTTCTTCAACGAAGTGGACAACATCCAGTTCGCCGATTCGGATAATCCCATCCCCGCCCAGGCGATCACCGCCTGGCATGCCGAGATGGCCAAATATCTCCGCGCCCTGGATCCGCACTGCCATATGATCACCACCTCCATCTCGCACCGCGACATCGAGGGCCTGAACAGCATCCCGGAAATAGACTTCAACCAGAAGCATATATATAAAGGTACCGCGGACATTCCCGGCACCATCAAGCGCTATGAGACCGAGTTCGGCAAGCCCTACGTAATAGGCGAAGCCGGCTACGAATGGGACTGGTACAAAGACTTCAACGAGATTGCGGACGGGATGGATATGGACTTCACCCGCGCGATGTACTACGGCCTGTTCAATCCCACTCCGATCGCGCCCATGAGCTGGTGGTGGGAGTGGTTCGACTCACGCGGCACGGACGCCCGGATCGCGGAAGTCCGCAAGCTCAGCGAGCAGATGCTCGAGGTCGGCGGCGGCAGTTTTGAACCGTACGCAGTTAAAGTCGCAGGCGGCGACGGATACGCCGTCAAATGCGGCGACAAACTGTTCGTGTACATCTTCAACCCCACGGAAAAACCGATTAAGACGTTCTCCGTCCTACTCGGAGACCATAAAACATACAGGCTTACGGGCCTGAACATTCTTCCCAATCAGGAACAAACATTTATATTATGAAACTTATAAAGACGCTTGCAACGCTGCTTGTCCTCCTCGCCGGAGCGGCAAGCCTCAGCGCTCAGAGCCTGACCGTCACCGGCACGGTGAGTGACGCCGCAGGATACCCGCTCCCGGGAGCGGCCGTCATCGTGGACGGCACCGGGAACGGAGCCGTCACAGACCTGGACGGCCATTACGTCCTCCATGGAGTCGCCCCCGGCGCCAGCATCAGGGTGGATATCCTGGGCTACAAGCCCCAGACCGTGAAGGTGGGCGGCCGCGCCGTGATAGACTTCACCCTCGAAGAGGACAGCGTGCTCCTCGAAGAGACGGTGGTGGTCGGTTACGGCCAGGTGAAAAAGAGCGACCTCACGGGCTCCGTGGCCTCGGTCAAGGCAGAAAAAATCACAGACATCCCCGCCAACTCGGTGGACGCCCTGCTTCAGGGCCGAGTCGCCGGTGTGCAGGTCACCAACGCCTCGCAGGACCCGGGCGCGTCCAGCACCGTCCGCATCCGCGGTAACTCCTCCCTCAACGGATCGAACTCCCCTCTCGTGGTGATCGACGGCTTCCCCTACGGTGAGGCCGGCGCCCTGAGCCAGATCAACCCGCAGGACATCATCTCCATGGAGGTCCTCAAGGATGCATCGGCCTCGGCAATCTACGGTTCGCGAGGCGCTAACGGCGTCATCCTCATCACCACCCGCAAGGCCCAGGGGACGAAAACACGCATCAGCGTGCGCCAGCAGACCACCCTTTCGCAGTTCACCCAGCCGCTCCACCTCTGGCGCGACCCGGTGCTGATGGCCATGCTCTCGAACGAAAGCCGCGCCAATTCCGGCCTCACCCAGCTCTATATCGGAGCGGTCAACGCCAACGGCGTCTACTATCCTTCGATCGAAGAACTGCAGACCACATGGACCACGAACACCCGCTGGGATGAGATAGTCTTCAACAAAGCCCCTATCTCGGACAACACCACCGTGCAGGTGCAGAGCAGCAACGACAAGACCATGTTCACCGCCTCCGCGAACTACTACCGCGACAACGGTATGTACATCGAGGACACCTACACCAAGTACGGGGCGAACTTCGCTGTGGACCACAAAGTCTTCGAGAACTTCAGGATGAAGGCCAGCGCGAACATCACGAAGAACAAACGCCACAACAACGGCTACCTGTCCTACAACCGTAACCCGATATTCCCTGTCTACGACGACGAAGGCAATTACTGGCAGTACAGCGTTCAGGACTACTACCACCCGCTGGCTCTCACCAAGTTCCGCAAGCAGGACAAGAGCGGACTGGACCTGATATCCTACATGGCCGCCGACTGGCGTCCGTTCGACTGGCTGGACGTCACGGCCCAGGTCAACTACAAACACGGCGAGACAGTCTCGGATTACTACTTCCCCAAGAAGTACACCGAAAGGGGCGTGTTCAACAACGGCTACGGCGCAATCCAGAACTGGAAAGACGACAATCTCGTGGTTGAAACCTACACCACCTTCGACAAGGAGTTCGGCATCCACCACATCACCGCGATGGGCGGTTTCTCCTACGAAAGTTACGAGTCGCGCAGCAGCGATCTTGCCGGAGTGGGTTTCGTGAACGAATCGCTCGCCAATGAAAACCTCGCGGCCGGAGATCCCGAGAAGTATCAGATTCAGAACAGCCTCTACGCCACGAAGCTGATCTCCGGACTCCTGCGTTTCAACTACACCCTCGCAGGCAAGTATCTCGCCACCTTCACTGCACGTGCCGACGGTTCGTCCAAGTTCGGTGCGGACAACAAATGGGCGTTCTTCCCTTCCGGAGCCCTCAGCTGGAAAATCAACGAAGAGGATTTCCTCAGCGGAGTCTCCCAGATCAACCTCCTGAAACTGCGCGCATCGTACGGTATCTCCGGTAACCAGGGCATCTCGGCATACCAGACCCTCAGCCGCTACGGTCAGCACAAATACTACTACCTGGGCGCCTGGACCACCTCCATCGGCCCCGGCTACCAGTCCGGGACCACCGGCGACGGCGGCATCTACGCTGTCTGGAGCGGCATCCCGAACACCGGCCTGAAGTGGGAGACCACCTCCCAGTTCGACCTCGGCCTGGACGGATCGTTCTTCGACAACCGCCTGAACCTCACCTTCGACTGGTACTACAAACACACATCGGATCTGCTGCGCCAGCGCAACATCGCCCCTTCTTCAGGCTACGACAAGATGTGGGTCAACGACGGCGAGATCCTCAACAAGGGTATCGAAATAACCTTGGACGGCATCCTCTACCGCGACCGCGACTGGAATGTGGGCGGGACCCTGATCTTCTCGAAAAACAAGAACACGGTCCTCAGTCTCGGAAACTCGGTCGAAGCCGGCCTCAACACGGATGTCCGCACGGGCATGCAGTATGAGTTCTACGGCAACTCCTCCGAGCAGTACCGCGGCTTCACCAACATCCTTGCCGTGGGCTATCCTATGTACGTGTTCTACGGATATGTGACAGACGGCATCATCCAGAGCCTTGCAGACGGCCTCGGAGCAGGACTCAGCGGCGACGACGCCCAGCCCGGCGAGTTCAACTATGTGGACATCTACAACGCCGACATGCTGGACACCGTGAACGAAGACGACCGCTGCATAATCGGAGACCCGAACCCGGATTTCCTCGCTTCCCTCTCGCTTAACGCCAGCTGGAAGAACCTGGATTTCAGCATCTTCTTCAACGGCGTGTTCGGAAACGACGTGATCAACACCAAGCGTTTCGATCAGCCGAACAACATGCCTCTGCGCTGGACTCCGGACAACCACTCCAACGACTACCCCAAGCTCAGCGACACACGTCAGACGAAGTTCTCGAGCTGGTGGATTGAAGACGGTTCGTTCGTCCGCATCCAGACCATGACCTTAGGTTACAAGATCCCTCTCTCGAAGAAGGACTACGGCCGCACCCTCAGACTTTATGTGTCGGCAGACAACCTCTACACCTTTACCAAGTTCAGCGGCTACGATCCGGAAGTCAGCGCCTTGGGACTCTACAGCGGCGGTTACCCCCGCCTTCGCAAATGGACATTCGGCCTTGATTTCAATTTCTAGACAGCGATGAAAACACATAATACAATAATAATCGCGCTCGCATCCCTTATGATGTGCGCCTGCTCTCTGGACGAATATCCCTACGGATTCTATTCGGAGGCCAATTTCTACAAGACCGACGCCGACGCCCTTGCCGCGACCAACTACATCTACGATGCAATCAACTACATCGAGTACTCCCGCGCCATAGTCTTCCTCGGAGACATGAACACAGACGTCATGTACCCGAAAGGAGACGCCAAGACCAGCACCAAGGAGCTGGACGCCTGGAAATCGGCCACGTTCAAGACCAACACCACCCTCTACAACTTCTACAAGTACTCCTACATCACGATCAACAGAGCCAATTCGGTTATCGAGAATGTGGGGGCGATGAAGGAACTGGACGAAGACATTAAGAACCAGTATGTGGGAGAGGCCTACTTCATGAGGGCTTACTCCTACTTCAACCTGGCCAGGAATTTCGGCCGTGTGCCCATGCACCTCAAGCCCGTCCGCAAGCTCGAGGACGCCACCGTGGGTGCGGCCAAGACCCTGGACGACGTCTGGAATCAGATCTTCTCGGACCTGGACGAAGCCATCAAGCTCACGGGCATCTACTCCACTCCCGTCACCGGCCGTACGGACCGCATAGCGGCCTACTCCCTGGCCGCAATCAGCTACCTCTACCTCGCTTCCGCGAAGGAGAGCGGCGTCCCTCAGTACGCGGACATGAACTTCAGCGTGGACGACTACTATTCCAAGGCAGTTGAGTACGCCGGCCACGTAGTGGACGACCCGGCCCAGACCACCTACGGTTTCGATCCCAACCTGATGGACATCTACGATGTGGAGAAGCCCACCGGCCCCGAGCACATCTTCCTGATGAGCATGGACCGCACGGGAGTCAGCGAAGGCCAGTACTCCAAGATCTCGAAGATGTACATTCCGTACATCGCGGGAGGCACCGTCTACCTTAAGCAGGGCGCCACGGACGTTCTCATCCCCACCCACGACGGATGGAGCGAGTACGGCACGGACGCCACCTTCTACAACAGTTTCCCGGCCGGCGACCTTCGCCACGACTGGCTCTTCTGCAAGGAGGTCTACGACGCCACCGGAGCAGTGGTGGCAGCCTACCCGGGCAAACTCTCCTATCCGTTCTGCCGCAAGTTCATAGATCCGGAGTTCGTCGGAGACAAGACTTCCACCAAGCCTTTCCTCATCCGCTACTCCGAGATAGCCCTCACCTACGCCGAGGCCGCCGGCCCCACCGCCAAAGCCTATGAGCTGGTGAACTTCATCAGGCACAGGGCTGGCCTGGCAGATCTCGCATCAGGCATGACCAAGGAAGCTTTCAGGGACGCAGTCCGCCAGGAGCGCGTCTACGAGCTGGCCTTCGAAGGCAAGTACTGCTATGATCTTCGCAGGTTCAACCAGATTCACACCAAGGTCACCGCGGCCAAGGAACAGGGACTCACGGCGGAAGACGTGCTCTTCTACCCTATCCCTTCGCTCGAGACCGACCTCAACCCCTATCTCGATTAAAAAGTGTTCACTATGAAACGTAATATACTTACACTCATTCTGGCAGGCGCAGCCCTTCTCTTCTCCTGCACTCCCGAGGGAGAGAACGGATTGCCGTCCGGCTTCACCTTCCAGGAAAGGAGCATAGTCTCCCTTAAATTCGAACACCAGATCGGCGATGCGATAATCACCACGATTGACGATGTCACCGGCACAGCCGAAGTCAAGCTGGCGATCAATTACATAGACAACCTGGCTTCCGTGGACCTCAGTTCACTGGTTATCTCCTACGGCGCCACCGCCACATGCAAGATGGGCGACAAGATGGATCTGACCGTCGCCGATCCCACCATCACGGTGACCTCACAGTCTGGCGTTTCCCGCACCTATAGCATCATAGTCACTCCGTTTGCCGAAGATTTCGAGGGCAAATATGCCATTACCGGATCCCACCTCGTCGGAGGACTTGGCGGCGATGACGGCTGGGGCTGGGGCACGATGGGAGAGGATGCTCCGGAAAACAGGCCGTGGTGCTGGGACACCAACGGCTACGGCCCCACTGCGAACTACGATAACTACCTGGAGATAGTCTGCACCGGCATCAACGACGACGGCAGCACAGTAGGCACCTGCGTGAACTACGGCGGAGCCGACGGCAAGCACTGGAATTGCATAGTCTACAAAACGGATGCGGGCATAGTCGCAGACGTCCACAAGTACTACCGCGTGATTCCCATCGGCAACAGCACATGGAGGCGCGACTACTCCGACAACACCATCACCTTCACATCCGAAGACGGGAAGCAGACCACCTGCTCAATCTTTGAAGGCACGGTGGTGATCAGCGCCACACACAACAAGAGCTTCGACATCCCGGACCAGGCTCTCGGCTTCCCCATCGCCGGAGACTACACCTGGGACAATGATTTCCTCTACACAGACTACCAGAAGTTCGGTGTGGCCGCCCGTTATATGTTCCTGATGGTCAGCAAGGTGGCTGAGATTCCAGCCGCATCGAAGGTAATCGGCGACGAGGGTGAGATCAATATCCCCGAACCTGGTGGAGACGATCCCGGAACCGATCCCGGCACTGGCTCTGGAGATGAACCCGCAGACCTGTCCGCTTTCGCCGGCGACTACAAAGTCAAGTCCCTTAAGATTCTTGGCGGAGGCCGCAGCGGATTCGATGAGATCAAGGACAAGCCCTGGGACTGGACCGGTTACACGGACAACTACCACGCGACCAATGCCAACAAGGAGTATGACAACACCCTTGCCATCACAATCAGCGGCAATGGCGGCACTCTCAACTACGCCCCCGGCGCCGACGGCGAGTATTGGGATTATACCTATAAGAACAATATGAACGGGACGAACAACGACTACGGCGATATCACGGTGGACATGTCCTTCAACTTCGGCCAGCTGCCGCACGGCGAGAGCACCTTCACTATCGATGCCACGACCATGGTGGTCACCATCAAGGATTCCGACAACAAGACCGTCTACGGACAGGTCTACGGCTCGGGAAAGCATACCGATCCCGCGACCTCGGTCTCCCTGGATGTTCCCACCGGCTGCATAGCGCTGGCATTCCAGCTGACGCCTTACAGCGGCACGGAATACGTTTATGAGGACAGGTTCTCCGCCTCCGATCTCAATATGATCGTTTTCCATCCTAACTACTACGTAATGATATTCGAAAAGCAATGAAACGATTAGCATACTTACTGACACTCGCGTCTGCGCTGCTGGCCGGCTGCACCTATGTCGAACTCCCCGGAAGGGACGAGCACGATTACTCGGGAGGCGACGCCTCGCAGCTCACTCTCGTGGATCCGAACGCCACCCCGGAGACCAAAGCCCTTTACTCGAACCTTTGGGCCATCAAGGAGCAGGGATTCATGTTCGGCCACCACGACGACCTCTGGTGCGGACGCTACTGGATGGGCGAAGAAGGCCGCTCGGACACCAAGGACGTCTGCGGCGACTACCCCGCCGTGCTGGGCATCGATTTCGCGGAGCTGGTGGACGACCGCTTCTCAGCGAATCCCACCACCAACGGCTACAAGCTGAACAGCGTGAAGCAGGCCTACAAACTCGGCATGGTCACCATAGTCTGCCTGCATCTGGACAATCCTAAGACCTACAATTCCCCCGGTTCAGACCACTACTACACCGGCGGCGCATGGGACAACAAATCCAAGGATGTGGTGAAGGAAATCCTCACGGACGGCAGCGCAGTGCAGAACACCTACAAAGTTTGGATGGACCGCCTCGCCGGCATCCTGAACGGTCTGAAGGGCGAAGACGGAAAGCTCATTCCGGTCATCCTCCGCCCCTACCATGAGCACAACCACACCTGGAGCTGGTGGGGCGCAAGCTGCACCACCGAGCAGGAGTTCAAGGATCTCTGGCAGTGGACCGTCAAGTATCTGCGTGACAGCAAGAATGTGCATAATGCCATCTTCGCGATCTCTCCTCAGATAGACAGTCAGCAGAGCGAAGACGAGTACCTGCTGCGCTGGCCCGGAGACGACTATGTGGATTTCCTGGGGATGGACTGCTATCAGGGCATCAACAACGCGGTGTTCACCTCCAACCTGAAGACCCTCTCACGCATCTCCCTTGCCAAGAAAAAGCCTTGCGGAGTCACCGAGACCGGTGTGGAGGCATTCACCAAAGCCACCTACTGGACCGAGAACATCCACGCTCCGATGACCGGACGCAAAGTGAGCCTCCTCGTCACCTGGCGTAACAAATACGTAGGCACAGACGAGAGCGACAAGCACTACTACTCCGTCTACGCCGGCCACCCTTCCGCCGCTGACTTCGTGCAGATGTACAAGGCAGACAACACCTTCTTCTGCTCCGACCTCCCGGACATGTACACCATGGCCGAAGGAATTACTGTTAAATAGTTTTAATTGATTCAATAATTGAAGCGGCTGGTAGTCCCCTCTTCGAGGACTCCAGTCGCTTCGCTCCTTCCGGCCCCTGTGTGTGGTTAACTGTCGGCATCAGCCGACCGGCCGGTCCGGGCATTTGCGTGAGCAAATACGAAAAGGAGGAAAGGCCGTGAGGGGTTTGGGGGACGGTGTCGTCCCCCAGTAATAAAGTCCGGGGGTGGACAGGCCTCTCAGAGGGGACTACCAGACCGCCACAGACACTATTTCTGCTCGGGACGCATTTTGGCGTATTTGAGAAGGAGGGTTTTGCGACCGTAATTGTCGAATTCGACTTCGGCTTTGAGTTCGGGCACAACGCCGGTGATGGAAAGAATCTTTCCGGGGCCGAAGCGGTTGTGCTCGATTCTTTCTCCCACATAGAGTTCCGTCATGTGCACGGGGACAAAGTCTTCGTACTGGACGGCGGGTTTTGGGGCTATTTTCTCGCCGAAAGACGGTTTGGGGCTCGATCCGGCGAGTTTTACCCCCGAATTCCCGCCGGACACCGATTGGGATCTGGAGCCGGAGCCGAAACGGGAGCCGAAGCCTCCGAAAGATGGCCGATCGGAGCCGGCCATGACACGCCTGGTCCCGAAGCCTACGCCGAAAGGCTCGTCGTCGTCCAGCGGTTTCGCGAGATACTTAGGGTCGATCTCACGGACGAAACGGGAGATCGAGTTCTGCTCGTGGCGGCCGTTGCGCAGGCGATCGTAACAATGAGCGAGAACCACGTCCTTCTGCGCGCGGGTGATGGCGACATAGAACAGGCGCCTTTCTTCTTCCAGATCCTGCGCACGGGACATCATATTGATGGACGGGAACAGATTCTCTTCCAGACCGACTATGAAAACATACGGGAATTCGAGGCCCTTGGCGGAATGGACCGTCATCAGGGCGACCCGGTTAGTGTCGTCTTCCTCGGTGGGCACGTCCACATTAGAGAGCAGCGAGACGTTCTCCAGATAGTCTCCGAGAGTCACCACCGGCACTTCGTCGCCGTTGTTCTGCGCTTCTTCCACGAGCTCGTCCACATAACCCGCCACCGAATTGATTAGTTCCTCCACATTGGCTGTGCGCGACATTCCCTCCACGCTGGTGTCCGCCTTGTAATATGGATAGATGCCCGATTCGTCGGCGATACGCTTCGCCAGCGAGGCGGCATCCTCACGTGGAACGGCCTGGGCGAATTTGTCTATCTGCAGACAGAAATCGCGAAGTTTGCGGACCACCGCCTCACGAAGGACGGTCACCAGGTCCTCGGCGAACACCGCCTTGAACAGGCTCAATCCATGCTGACGGGCATAAGTCTCCAGAGCACCCACGGTAGTATCCCCTATTCCTCTAGCCGGCTTATTGACCGCCCTGCGGAAACTTTCGTCGTCCAGAGGATTCACCGCCAGCTTGAAATAGGCCATCAGGTCTTTCACTTCCTGCCTTTCGAAGAATGAATTGCCCGAATATATCATATAAGGTATATTGCGGCGCCTCAGACATTCTTCCAGCGAGCGGGACTGGGAGTTCGTGCGATAGAGAATCGCGAAATCGCGATATTGGGCTCGGTCCGAACGCATACGGTTCACGATCTCCTGCGCCACGAGCGCGGACTCCTCCGCGTCCGTCATGCAGTCCAGCACACGAATCTTCTCACCCTGTTCCCCTTCGGAATAGCATTCCTTCGGGATGCGGCCTTCGTTGTGGGCTATCACGCTGTTCGCCGCATCCACAATGATCCGGGTCGAGCGGTAATTGCGCTCGAGACGGACTATCTTGCATTCGGGGTAATCCTTCTTGAAATTGAGTATGTTCTCGATCTTCGCGCCGCGGAAGGCGTAGATGGACTGGGAATCGTCTCCCACCACACAGATATTGCGATGCAGGATTGCGAGCTTTTTCAGAATCACATACTGGGAGAAGTTGGTGTCCTGATACTCGTCCACCATAATATATGAGAAGCGCGAGGCCAGGTCTTGAAGCGCTTCCTGATTATCCCGGAGGAGGATGTTCATGTTCACCAGGATGTCGTCGAAGTCCATCACTCCGGAAGCCTTCAGCTTCTGCTGATAAAGCTTGTAGATTTCCGACAACCGGCCGCGCTGCATCCTGCGGTCTGCTTGCAGCAGATCTTCGCGGGAGGCATACTGGTCCCAGGTGACCAGATTGTTTTTGGCATTCGAGATGCGCCCGAGAATGTCTTTGGGTTTGTAGTTCTTATCCTGATCCAGATGCAGCTCTTTCAGGCAGACCTTCATCGCGGACTGAGAATCCGAGGTGTCGTAGATCGTGAACTGCTCGGGATAGCCCAGAAACGAAGCGTATCCTCTCAGAAACCTGACGAACACGGAGTGGAACGTCCCCATCACAACTCTGCGGGCACGTCTTTCCCCCACCATCAGCGCTATGCGCTCCTTCATCTCTCCGGCCGCTTTTTTAGTAAAAGTCAAGGCTAAGATACGCGACGGGTCCACTCCCGAGGCCAGAAGATACGCCACCCTGCTCGTCAACACCCTCGTCTTCCCGGAGCCGGCACCGGCCACAATCAGCACCGGGCCCTCCACCGCCTCCACCGCGCTGCGTTGCGCGGGGTTCAGACCTTCCAATATCGCTCTCACATTGTTTTCCATATTACCCACGAAAATACGCAAATTTTTGCTATCTTCGTGGGTCAATTGAAATTCAATTCAAACTATATTCACAATGTCCAAAACAATCGTTTTGAAAAAGGGTCTCAACCTCCCCATCACGGGATGCGCTGAGAAACGCCTGAGCAAGACATTGCTGAGTGAAGTAGTGGCAGTGCAGCCCGGAGATTTCAAGGGTCTGCTGCCCCGCCTGCTCGTCAAGGAAGGAGACGCGGTTCTCGCCGGCTCCCCTGTCTTCTCAGACAAGAAAAACCCTGACATCCTCATCACAGCCCCCGCAAGCGGAACCGTGAAAGCGATTGTCAGGGGCGAGAAGAGAAAACTTCTCGCAGTACTGATCCAAACCGATCCCGAACAGAAGTATGCCCCCTTCGAGGCGAAGATCCCTGCGGATGCAGAGGGTGTCAAGAAGGCGCTTCTCGCCAGCGGACTGTGGCCCTGGCTCGTCCAGCGCCCGTACGGCATCCTGGCAGACCCCGCAGCCGCCCCGAAAGCCATCTTCGTGTCGGCCTTTAACAGCACTCCCGGTGCTGCGGATGCAGACTTCGCGTTCGCAGGCGAAATCCCTGCCATCCAGGCCGGTATAGACGCCCTTGCAAAGATCGCCGAGGTGCACGTCAGCTTCAATGCGAAGACCTATGCGGACTCGCCTCTTGCGAAACTCAATGCGACCAAGCATTTCTTCGAGGGCAAGTGCCCCGCCGGAAATGTGGGCGTGCAGATCAGCCACATCAGCCCCATCAAGAAGGAAGAGACCGTGTGGACTATCAGCCTGCAGGGCCTCGCAGCGGTCGGCAAGCTATTCTCGAAGGGCAGGTACGACGTCCGCAGGATGGTGGCAGTCAGCGGCCCCATGGCGATTCAGCCCGCCTATGTCAGCGCGCTGCCCGGAACCCCGATGACCGCTCTCAAGGCCTTCTACAGCACCAATGAAGACATCATCCGCGTCGTCAGCGGAGACGTCCTCAGCGGCAAGACGGTGGGAGTCGAAGGCTATCTCGGATATTTCGACAACACCGTCACCCTCATCAAGGAAGGAACAGAGAAGGAGCCGTTCGGCTGGGCCCGTCCGCTTCGCTGGAACCAGTACAGCATAGACCACACCTATTTCAGCTGGCTCACGCCCTGGCGCAAGTACGACATGGACACCAACCTCCATGGCGGTCCCCGCGCTTTCGTGATGTCGGACGAGTACTATGCAAAGGTGCTTCCGATGGACATCTATCCCCTCTATCTGATCAAGGCCTGCCTCGCAGGAGACATTGAGAAGATGGAGAAGTTCGGAATCTACGAAGTGCTTCCCGAGGATCTCGCAGTCTGCGAGTTCGTGGATCCTTCGAAGAACTACATCCAGGATATAATCGCAAAGGGTATCGACCTGATGCTTAAAGAAATGGCTTAAAAGTATGAACAAGATTTTTGAAAAAGGCGGCAAGCTCTATTGGCTGCACTCAACTGTCGATGCTTTTGAGACATTCCTCGCAGTGCCCGGAACGGTGGCGAAGAAAGGCGCCCACGTCCGCGACGCGGTCGATCTCAAGCGCATCATGATTATCGCCGTGATCGCAGCGGTGCCCGCAGCGGTCTTCGGAATGTGGAACGTCGGTTTCCAGCACTCGCTAGCAACCGGCCTGGATATGAACATCCTTCAGGAATTCTGGTATGGATTCCTTAGGGTACTTCCTCTGTTCGTCGTGTCCTACGCGGTAGGTCTCGCGATAGAGTTCGCATCGTCCCAGATCAGGGGCGAAGAGGTGAACGAGGGTTATCTCGTCAGCGGCTTCTTCATCCCGCTGATAGTCCCCGTGGACGTCCCTCTGTGGATGCTTGCGGTTGCGGTCGCATTCGCTGTCATCTTCGGCAAGGAAGTCTTCGGCGGAACCGGTATGAACATCTGGAACCCCGCGCTTCTCACCCGTGCATTCCTGTTCTTCTCCTACCCGAGCCAGATGTCCGGTTCCACGACCTGGATCAGCCTCAGGGGCGCGGAGACAGTGGACGGATTCACAGGCGCCACCCCGCTCGCGCTTGCAGCGGACGGCGGCATGGACGGCCTCGTGAACGCCGGCGTTCAGTACGGCACGGATTTCTGGACCATGTTCTGGGGCGGAATCCCCGGCTCCGTGGGTGAAACTTCCGTGATAGCGATCCTGCTCGGCGCGATCCTGCTCCTCTGGACGGGCGTGGCAAGCTGGAAGATAATGGCGGGCGAGGTCCTCGGCCTCCTCGGAGTCGCCGCGCTGGCGAACCTCTTCGGAGCGAGCGATATCCCCTGCTTCTACCATCTCGTGATGGGCGGCTTCGCTTTCGGCGCCGTCTTCATGGCCACCGACCCGGTCACCTCAGCCCAGACCGAGCCCGGCAAGTGGATCTACGGTGTTCTGGTGGGTGCGCTCTGCGTCATCATCAGACTCTTCAACCCTGGCTACGCCGAGGGTATGATGCTGGCGATTCTGCTGGGCAACACCTTCGCCCCGCTGATCGACCACTGCGTCACTTCGGTGCACACCGCAAAGAGAATCAAAGCATAAGGAGGGACAGATATGAACACTAACAGCAATATCTACACAGTCATCTACACCACCATCGTGTGTGTGCTTGTGGCGGCCATCCTCGCTTTCGCATCCCAGAGCCTGAAGCCCAGGCAGGACGCCAATGAAAAAGCTGCGACCATCAGCCAGATTCTGACCGCAGCCCAGTTCGATTTCGACGCTTCCTCAAACGACGCGATCCTCGCTTTCTACAAAGAGAACATCGCGGAAGCATTCCTCGTGGATGCTGACGGCAAGCGCCTGGAGGACCTGAACTCCGCAGACGCCGAGATAGTCGGTCTGTCCGAGCAGAAAGCCCAGAACGCAAACATCAAGAACGGAGAGGCCTATGCCATCCCGGTCTACATCTTCAAGAGCGGCACCTCGGTGCTGGCAGTCTACGGCGCCGGCCTTTGGGGCCCGGTTTGGGGCTATATCGCGGTGGATCAGACCGGTCTGAACATCGTGGGGGCGTACTTCGACCACGCATCCGAGACCCCCGGCCTCGGCGGCAAGATCAAGGACGATCCCGCATTCCGTGCCCAGTTCGAGGGCAAGGCGCTTGACTTCGCGGACGCAAAGACCTTCAGCATCGTGAAGGGCGGCGCTCCCGAAGGAAAGGCGAATGCCATCGACGCCATCTCCGGCGCGACCATGACCAGCAAAGGTCTGGACGAAGCCATCAACGTCTGGATGGACGCCTATCAGAAATATCTTAAAGCAGAGGAGGAATAATTATGGCACAGAAACTTAAAGAAACTATCCTCAATCCGATTCTGAAGGGTAATCCGATTACCGTTCTGATTCTCGGTATCTGCTCTTCGCTCGCAGTCACTGTGGAGCTCAAGGGCGCTTGTGTCATGGCCCTCTCCGTGATCATCGTCACGGGAGTTTCGAGCCTCATCTGCTCGCTTCTCAGAAAGACCATCCCGAACCGAGTGAGAATCATAATCCAGCTCGTGGTGGTCGCCATGATGGTTATCCTCGTGGACCAGGTGCTGAAAGCCTTCGCATATGCGATAGACAAGCAACTCTCGGTCTACATCGGTCTGATCATCACGAACTGCATCGTGATGGGACGTATCGAGGCTTTCGCACTCGGCAACAAGGTCTGGCCCTCCTTCCTTGACGGTGTGGCCAACGGCGTGGGCTACGGCCTGATTCTCATCATAGTCGCATTCTTCCGCGAGCTCTTCGGAAGCGGCACTCTCTTCGGACTGCCGGTTCTCTCGAGCCTCGGTTACGTGAACAACGGACTCATGATCCTTCCTCCTATGGCCCTCATCCTTATCGGATGCATCATCTGGGTGCACAGGAGCATAGACAAGTCTATCCAGGAAAAGTAATAACACAACTAAGGAATTATGGAATATTTAAGCTTATTCGTAAAGTCAATCTTCGTTGACAATATGATCTTTGCATACTTCCTC
>JAGAAD010000024.1 GCA_017615445.1 Bacteroidales bacterium | reverse complement strand
CTCCACTCTCCGTTATGAGCTGGACCAGACTCCCACCTACACCGCCATCACCGCCATCAGCGAGTACATCCTCGCCCATCCGCGTTCCGCGAACAGGCCCGTCTGCGAAAAGATGCTTTCAGATCTCTCGGACAGGCTGGATCGCAAAGCCTACGAAAGCGCCAAACTCTATTATAAGATGGAGGACTACAAAGCTGCGAGAGTGGCTTTGAAGAATGTTCTGAAAGACGATTCAGACAACGCCTACAGGGAAGACATCCTCTACTACGCCGCGATGGCGTCCTATCACTATGCCCGTCTGAGTGTGCCCGAGAAGCAGAAAGAGCGCTATATGGTCTTCGCGGACGACTACCTGAATTTCATCGGTGAATACCCGGAGTCGCACTACCGCAAGGAGCTCGACGCCCTCTACAAAAAAATCAGAAACAAATAATTTGAAACTTTCCGCGCACTGCGTCCGGTATCCATATTAGAAACAAGTTATTTTACTATGGATATCAGGGAAGTACCTACCAACACCATCACCCGCGACACGAAAGAGCTCGCGGCACCCACCGGTAATCTTTACGAAACAGTAGTGATCCTCTCGAAGAGGGCAAATCAGATCGCACTCGAGGAAAAGAAAGAGATTCAGAAGAAGCTCGAGGATTTCCGCAACGAGCGCGACAATATGGAAGAAGTGTTCGAGAACAAAGAGCAGATCGAGATCTCGAAGTACTACGAGCGCCTTCCGAAGCCGGACCTCATCGCCATCGAAGAATTCAAGGCAGGCGAGCTCTACTACCGCACAGCCGGAGCAGGAAAAGACGGTCTCGAAGACTAAACATTCCGGGCCATGCTCCGCTCTCTCCACGTCCGTAACTACGTGCTGATAGACTCTCTGGACATCACGTTCCCGGAGGGTCTTGTCATCATCACCGGCCAGACCGGCGCCGGCAAGAGCATCTTGCTGGGGGCTTTGTCGCTCCTGACGGGCGCCAAGGCCGACGCGTCGATAATCAGCGCCGGCGCGGACAGTTGTGTGGTGGAAGCGGAGTTCTCAGTCGAAGACTCGGCTGAAATTAGAGCGCTTCTGGACGAAGCGGATGTGGAGTGGGAAGACGGCAGCCTTCTGATCAGAAGGGTAGTGCACAGCACCGGCCGCTCCCGCTCGTTCATCAACGACTCTCCCGTCCAGGTCCAGCTGCTGGCGGACATCGCCGGGCAGCTCGTGGACATCCACTCCCAGCATCAGAGCCTGATGCTCACCAGCCGCGCGTTCCAGCTCTCGCTGCTTGACAACTACGCCGGGCTCGGCTCGGAAAGGGCGGAGGCTGCACAAAGCTGGCAGCGCCTGCAGACGGTTCGGGCAGACCTTCAGGCCGCCCGCGACCGCCTCTCTCACCTCGCCGCCGAAAGCGACTACTCCCGCGCGCAGTTCGACCAGCTGGACCGCGCAAACCTGCGCGAAGGCGAGCTTGAGGAGCTGGAGGAAGAGCAGAAGCAGCTCGCGAACGCGGAGGAAATCAAGACCAATCTCGCGGGCGCCATCGACATGCTGGACCCCTCGGACGAGCGCCTGAGCGTCACCTCCGCGCTGACCGAAGCCCGCAAGCTTCTGGAAAAGACCGCGCGCTATGTCCCCGCTCTGAGCGAACTCGCCGAGCGCCTGGACTCCGCACGCATCGAACTGGACGACGTTTGTTCGGAGATAGACAGGGTCGATTCGGGAATAGTCCTCTCGCAGGAGCGTCTGGCCGAGGTGGAAGAACGCATATCCGTCATCTATCAGCTGCTGCGCAGGCACAATGTCCGCACAGTCGGCGAGCTGATCGAAATCCGCGAAGCCCTGAGCCAGGAGCTCTTCGACGGCACCGCCCTCGAGGAAAAGGTGGCCGAGCTGGAGAAACAGCTCGCCGCCGCCGAAAAGGTCTACGGAGATGTCTGCGCGAAACTCCGCGCCGGCCGCGCCAAGGCTGCGCCCTCGCTGGCCCGGGAGATCGAATCGTCCATCCACGCCCTCGAGCTGGAGAAAGCTCTCTTCACCGCAGAACTCAGCGAGGGCAAGCCCGGCCCCACCGGCGCGGACGCCGTCACCTTCTGCTTCAGCGCCACTGGCAAGACCGCCCCGGTGGACCTTGCGAAATGCGCGTCCGGCGGCGAAATCAGCCGCATCATGCTCTGCCTGAAGGCTATGATGGCCCGCTATGCCGGCATGCCCACCATGATCTTCGACGAGATAGACACCGGCGTCAGCGGCAGCGCGGCGCACAAGATGGGCGCCCTCATCTGCGAAATGGGCGAGTCCATGCAGGTCTTCGCCATCACGCACCTCCCGCAGGTGGCCGCCAAGGGCAGCGCACACTATGTGGTGGAAAAATCCGACGACGCGCAGGGCCGCACCGTCAGCACTATCCGCGAAGTCCGCGGCGACGAGCGCGTAAAAGAAATCGCCAGGCTCCTCAGTGGGGCATCCATCACCCCGGAAGCACTGGCGAATGCCAAATCTCTTCTTTCGCAGTAGTTATTTCAGAACTTCGACCTGGAAACCGGGGGAGTAGACCACCCGGCGGATTCCTGCGTTCACTGCGCCCTTGGTGGAGGGATTCCAGTAGAATTTGAAATTGGTCTGAAGGCCGTGCATCTTGTAGGCGTCCAGTTTCAGCGGCCAGTTGCGGCCGTACTCGTCGCAGATGCCGACAAAGTACTTCAGCGTGTCGTAGCCATGGAAAGCGAAATTGTCCGGCTCGGCCTGGAACAGCGCACGGAAATCCTTGACGAAACTGATCACTGCGGGATCGTCGTAATCGATGAAATAGGTCGCGCTCTGATGTAGGCGAGCGCCGCACATTTCGTCCATGTCCGTGCCCTTGGTCTTCGCGGGGCCGTAGATGTAGACGTTGTGGCCCATGTAGTTCTGCAGCGCCACGTTTCTGATGACATCCTTCACGAACACGTCGTGCTCGGAGGCCGCGACCACCCAGGTGACAGTGTCCTTCAGATGGGTGTGGTGCATGAAGAAGTCTTCGTTCATCTTGATGCCCTCGGAGAGAGCGTAGGAGACGTTGATGTGCTTTTCAATCGAAGACGGGTCGATATGTTCGATCAGGTACTTCGAATTGGCGGTCATCGGATATCCGGCCTCCTTGACGATTATCAGCGAATCGGCCGGGGCCATGTTCGATTTCATCCACGAGACCGCGTCCTCGATCTGGGTGCTCGCCGGGGTGGCTGCCAGAATCACGGGATTATCCTCGATCAGAACCTCGGTCTTCGGGTCCATGGGGGAGACTATCACCTTGCCCTCGGGCAGATTCAGCAGCGTGCGCTTGATGTCCGCCACACCCACCGGGCCTATAATCACGTCGCTCTGCTCGAGCACCTTGCCCACTTTCGCAAAGTCCTTGCTCGAGCTGACATCCAGGACGGTCACATCCAGGTCCACTCCGGCATTGCCGAGGTCGCGCGCTGCGAGCATGGCGCCGAAGTAGAAGTTGAGGTAGTACTGGTTCGCGTTGGTCTCGGCCGCCAGGGGCAGCAGCAGCGCGACATGGACCTTGTCCACATAGTCGTAGACGAAGTGCGGGCGCACGGGAACCGGCGGGACGGTGTCCACGGGCACCGCGAGAGTGTCGATCGGCGGCTGGATGCTGTCCTTCGGCGCTAAAACGGTGTCTTTCGGCGCCGGAATGGTGTCCGGGGCCGCGATCGGCGCCGAAATGCTGTCTTTTGGCGCCGAAAGGGTGTCCGGAGCTGCGATTGGCGCCGGAACGGTGTCTTTTGGCGCCGCGGGGACCAGATCGCGAGTGCGGACGGGGATCAGGAGGACGTCGCCCGGGTGGATCGGCCGGTTATGCAGGTCCAGTTTCGGGTTGGCGTCGATTATGTCAAGGCTCGAAACTCCGTAGGCCTTGCCGATGCCGTAGAGGGTCTGGCGGGCCTGGACCACATGGGCGTAGAAGAGATGGTCTCCCACCCGGACCATGTCGGTCGTGACCTTAACGGGAGCCGGAACGAACTGCTCCGATTCCTGTGCGGCTGCCCCGAAGCCCGCTAAGAGCAGGGCGGCGAACAGAGTGACTAGCCTGCGCAAAACTTACTTTTTCTTGTTGGCCTGATATTCTTTGTTGAGGCCTTCGATGAGATCTGCAGTGATGTTGAGGCCGGCCTCCGCGTCTGCGACGGGCTGGCTGAGAAGTCCGCTGGTGGTGCTGAAGATCATGGTGTAGCCTTTCTCTTCATTGTACTTCTTCACATATTCGCCGATGGCGTTCGCCACATTGTTGAGCATAACCTGCTGCTCCTCGGCGAGCTCGTTCTGCTTCTGCTGGGTGAGCTCCTGGAACTGAGCCACTTTCTCCTGCCACTTTCCGATCTGCACTTCTGCGGTGCTGCGGGTGACGAGGCCCTTGTTCAGCTTGTCAGCGATTTCCTTCTGCTCGTTCTCGAGTTTGTTGTTGCGACGGGTGAGGTCGTCGTTGATGCCTTTCGCTTTCTTCTCGAAAGAAGCGTTAAGGTCTATCGCCATCTGATAGTTGGAGACGACTTCGTCCACGATGAAATAAGCGACGTTGATAGCGGAGGCTTCGGCTTCCTCGGCTGCCGCCTCGGCTTTGTCTGCCTTGCAAATGGGAACGATTGTGAGTACGAGAGCGGCAACGGCGACCGCGAGGGCGCAAATGCTCAGGATGATGGGTGTCTTTTTCATTTCTATACTTTAATTATTTGTTGCGTGGGTTAGACGGAGATACTCGGAGACTGTCTTCTCAAGGCCCAGGTAGAGGGCGTCGCTGATCAGGGCGTGGCCGATCGAGACCTCGTCTGTCCAGGGGATGGTCCGGACGAAGTACTCGAGATTTTCGAGGCTGAGGTCGTGGCCGGCGTTCAGGCCGAGCCCGCATTCGCGCGCGGCGCTGGCTGTCGCCAGATACGGCGCGATCGCCCTGGCGGGATCGGCTGGGTAGCCGGCCGCATAGGCTGCGGTGTACAGCTCCACCCTGTCCGCTCCGCACTCCTTGGCGGCGAAAGCCATCTCGGGGACGGGGTCGATAAAGATGGACACGCGGATTCCCTTAGTGCGGAACAGCGAGCACATCTCCGTCAAAAATGCTTTGTTTTCGATGACGTTCCAGCCGGCGTTAGAGGTAATGGCGTCGTGTCCGTCCGGCACGAGGGTCACCTGTTCGGGGACGACCTCGAGCACTAGGTTGCGGAACGACTCCTCCGGATTGCCCTCGATGTTGAACTCGGTCTTCACAAGGGGCCTCAGCAGACGGACGTCCGAATAGCGGATGTGGCGCTCGTCCGGGCGCGGGTGGACGGTGATTCCTTCCGCCCCGAAACGCTCGATGTCCACAGCCGCTTTCTCCACGTCCGGCAGGTTGCCCCCGCGGGCGTTTCGAAGGGTCGCGATCTTGTTGATATTTACGCTAAGCCTTGTCATCTAAACGCGCAAAAATACAAATAAAAATGCTAAATTTGAGGCTCCATATGAAAATTGCATATTTCATAAAGAAATCAGGTCTCGCGACCGATCCCTCCGTCCGGTCTTTCCTCAAAGACCTTGCCGCGGCCGGCGTCAGCACATACGACGTGGCCGGAGGCCTCGCCCCCGGCACTGACATGCTGATCGCCTTCGGCGGCGACGGAACCTTCCTCACCGCCTCCAGGATAGTCTGCGAAGCCGGCGTGCCGATTCTCGGCATCAACCTCGGCCGTATGGGCTTCCTGTCGGACGCCGAGCTCGGCTCGGTGCTCGAACCGCTCCTCGCCGGCCAGTACACGGTGGAGAACCGCGAGATGCTCGAGGTCCGGGTGGAAGGCGAAGGCGCGCCCGCGATTTTCCCGTACGCGCTGAACGAAGTGGCGTTCCGCCGCAGCGGCGCCGGCACCTTGGGCGTAGGCCTGAAGCTGGACGGCGCTGAACTGCCCACCTACTGGTGCGACGGCCTCCTCGTCAGCACCAGCACCGGCAGCACGGCCTACTCCCTGAGCGCCGGCGGCCCCATCTGCCCTCCGGACGTGGACGTGCTCATAATCGCGCCTATCGCGCCGCATAACCTTAACGTCCGCCCGCTCGTGGTCCGCAAGGACTCGAAGGTGGAGATGACGGCGATGGACCGCAAGAACCGCTCGGTGCTGCTGTCCGTGGACAACAAGGACTATGTCCTCCCGGCCGGCGCCCGGATCAAGGTCTGCTGCGCCCCGTTCGCCCTCAGGCGCGTGACCTTCGGCAAATCAAGTTTCATCGACGCCCTGCGCTCCAAGCTGTTCTGGGGCGAGGACGTCCGCAACAGCAGGTAAATGATCGTTCCCCAGCACATAAGCATCATAATGGACGGCAACGGCCGTTGGGCCAGGCAGCGCGGTCTGGACCGCGTCCAGGGCCATATCGAAGGAGTGAAGAGCGTCCGCGCCGTCACCGAAAAATGCGTCGAACTCGGAGTGAAGTATCTCTCGCTCTACGCATTCTCGGAGGAGAACTGGAACCGCCCGGGCGAGGAAGTCTCCGCCCTGATGTCTCTGCTCGCGAAGTGCATGATCCAGGAGTACAACACCCTGATGGACAACGGCGTGCGCTTCCGCGTGCTCGGAAACCGCTCCAGGCTCGCCCCGGATTTGAACGACGCGATCACGAATCTGGAGAAAGCCACGGAAAACAACCCGAACACCACCATGCTCATAATGCTGAGCTACAGCGGCAAGTGGGACATCCTGCAGGCCACTCGCAAGCTCGCCGCTTCGGGCAAGAATCCGGAGGAGATCACGATGGAAGACATAGACTCCGCGCTGGTCACGGCCGGCGTTCCGGATCCCGAGCTTCTCATCCGCACTTCGGGCGAAGAACGCATCAGCAATTACATGCTTTGGCAGACCGCCTACACCGAGTTCGTCTTCACCGACACACTTTGGCCTGATTTTAGAAAGGATAGCCTCGTGGCCGCGATCGAGGAGTATTCCAAGCGCGACCGCCGTTTCGGAAAAGTGAAATAGTTTAACTATCTTTGTGGGCTTTTTTAAGACAGGTATGAAATTAGGCCGGATTCTGTTCCCCATCATCTTCTGCGCCGCGGCTCTGACTGCCCGTGCGCAGGTGGAGGTGGATTACTCACGACCCCAGCAATATATAATCGGCGGAGTTATCGTCGAAGGAAACACTTACTTCTCAGACCAGCAGATTATCCAGCAGTCCGGGCTTGTGAGCGGCAGGGAAATCACCGTGCCCGGAGACGACATCTCCAATGTTCTCCGCAAGCTCACCGTTCAGAACTACTTCGAGGATGTGGGGCTGTATATAGACCATCTCAGCGCCAGCAAGGACACTGCCTGGTTCAGGATCGAGCTTCAGGAGCGCCCGCGTATCTCGCGCTGGACTTTCTCCGGAGTGAAATCCGGCGACAAGAAAGAGCTTCAGGAAAGGCTTCATATCCGCCGCGGCGGCGAGTTCTCCCAGTATGTGGAGAGCACCTCGATAGGAATCATCAAGCGTTACTACGCAGAGAAGGGTTATCTGCTCTGCGATGTGAAGGCGGAGGTTCAGAAAGACACCGTAGTTCGCAACGCTATCCGAGTTAATTTCGCGGTGGACAGGGGCCCGAAGGTGAAGATCAAGGACATCAACTTCAACGGCAACGAGCACGTCTCGGACTTCAAGCTCGCCCGCTCGATGAAGAAGACTAAATCCAACAAGATCTACAACTTCTTCAGCAGCAAAAAGTTCAGTGAGAAGGATTATCCGGACGACAAGAAAAAGCTGGTGGAGGCCTTCAAGGAAGCCGGTTACAGAGACGCGCGCATCGTCAGCGACAGCCTTTACATTGTGGACGTGGTGAAGAAAAACGGCAAGGTGAAGAAGCGCATGAACATCGATATGAACATAGAAGAAGGAAAGCAGTACTTCTTCCGCGACGTCACCTGGACCGGTAACTCCGTCTATGCCACGGACGCCCTGAACGGCATCCTGAACATCAAGAAGGGAGACGTCTACGATGTGGTGTCCATGGAAAAGAGGCTCTACGGCGGCGGCAAGCAGTCAGACTACGACATCTCGAAGCTCTACCGCGACAACGGCTACCTCTTCTTCAACATCACCCCGGTGGAGACCAACATCCAGAACGACTCCGTGGATGTGGAGCTCCGCATCACTGAAGGCAAGCAGGCGACCCTTAACAACATAGTCATCAACGGCAACGACCTCACCAACGAAAAGGTGGTCCGCCGCCAGGTCTTCACCCGCCCGGGCTACCTCTTCAGCCAGTCCGACTTCGAGCGTTCCATCCGCGAAATCGCCTCCCTCGGCCAGTTCGACCAGGAAGCCATCATGGACCCGAACAGCGGCTACAGCATCATCCCTAACGCCCGTGACAACACGGTGGACGTGATCTACAACGTCACGGAGAAGCCTTCTAGCCAGCTCGAACTCTCCGGCGGTTGGGGCGGAAACACCTTCGTGGCCACTGTCGGCGTCAGCTTCAACAACTTCAGCACACACCGTCTGTTCGACAAAGACGCCTGGCGTCCGGTGCCGCTGGGAGACGCGCAGAACCTCGCCTTCCGCTTCCAGACTAACGGAACATACTACACCGCTTTGACGGCCAGCTTCACCGAGCCCTGGCTCTTCGGAAAGAAGCCTACCTCGCTGAACCTGTCCGCCTACTACACCCGTCAGACGAACTCCTACCTGGCTCTGAACATTCTCAGCCACGACCGTCAGATGGAGGTGTTCGGCGCCTCGGCCTCGCTGGGTAAGCGCCTCAAATGGCCTGACAGCTATTTCGTGCTCTACAACGGACTCAGCTGGCAGACCTACAAACTGACCAACTGGTACTCCGGTTATTTCATCTTCGACGACGGACTTGCAAACAACCTGAGCTACTCTATAAATCTCAACAGAAACAGCACAGACCAGCAAATCTACCCCCGTCAGGGTTCGGAATTCGCTCTCGGTCTGTCCTTCACTCCTCCGTACTCGCTGTTCCGCAAGTACGACTACGACAATTCCGGCAACAAGTTCGACGTCCCGTCCTACAAAAATGTGGATTACTCGAACTGGAGCGCGCAGAACCGCTACCGCTGGATCGAGTACCACAAATGGAAGTTGTCCGCGGCGCAGTACATCAAGCTCGCCGGAGACCTCGTCCTGATGGCACGCGCGCAGTTCGGCTATCTCGGCTACTACAACCGCAACTGGGGTTATTCCCCGTTCGAGGGCTTCCTCGTGGGCGGTGACGGTATGTCAGGCTACAGCACCTACGGTTCGGAGGTGGTGTCCCTGCGCGGTTATGAGAACTACTCCCTGACCCCGTATCAGAACACCACATACAACTCTAACGGATACGCCTACGCAGGTAACGTCTACGACAAGTTCACCGTCGAGCTCCGTTACCCGGTGATCCTCCAGCCTACCAGCACCATCTTCGTGCTCGGTTTCCTCGAGGGCGGTAACTGCTGGTCCGATATCCGCGACTTCAACCCGTTCCAGATCTACCGCTCGGCCGGTGTGGGCGTCAGGATCTTCCTGCCTATGGTCGGCCTGCTCGGTGTGGACTGGGGCTATGGCTTCGACAGCTCCAGCAAGGGAGGCAGCCAGTTCCACTTCGTGATCGGACAGCAATTCTAGAATAATCAACAATGAAAGATATTATGAAGAAAGCATTTGTGATCGCAGCCGCGGCTCTTATGAGCATCGCTGCAATGGCGCAGCCCAAGTTCGCGCACGTCAACTTCTCCGAGCTCGTTCAGCTCATGCCTGAAGCAGACCAGGCCCGCGCCACCATCCAGGCTTCAAGCCAGGAAGCACAGGAAACTTATCAGGCCATGGTGGAGGAATTCAACACCAAGTACCAGACCTATCAGCAGAAAGTCAGCACCTGGACTCCCGCTATCCGCGAGAGCAAGGAGAAGGAGCTCACAGAGATCCAGCAGCGCATCCAGACCTTCGAGCAGAGTGTTCAGCAGGAGCTCGCACAGCAGCAGCAGTCGCTGATGGCTCCGATCCAGCAGAAAGCGATGGACACCGTGAACGACCTCGCCAAGAAGGAAGGAGTCGTCTATGTGTTCGATCTTTCGCAGGTCCTCTATTTCGATCCAGCGCAGAGCATAGATCTTACTCCGCTCGCACGCAAAGCCCTCGGCATCAAGGAAGGCAGGACCCTCGAGACCCTCCAGCAGGAACTGGCCGCTCAGCAGCAGTAAATCATTCATTTAACCTATGAAGACATCCGATATTATGGCGAAACTCCAGGCGAAGTACCCTGGAGAAAGCGAGTATTTGCAGGCAGTGCAGGAAGTGCTTGAGTCGGTAGAGGAAGTCTACAACCAGCACCCTGAGTTCGAACAGGCGAAGATAGTGGAGAGGATGGTCGAGCCGGACCGCATCTTCACTTTCCGCGTTACATGGATCGACGACGAAGGCCAGGTGCAGACCAACACCGGCTATCGCGTGCAGTTCAACAGCGCCATCGGCCCCTACAACGGCGGCCTCCGTTTCCACACGGCAGTGACGCCCTCAATGCTCAAGTTCCTCGGATTCGAGCAGACGTTCAAGAACGCGCTCACGACTCTGCCCATGGGCGGAGCCAAGGGCGGCTCGGACTTCAACCCGCGCGGCCGCAGCGACGCTGAAATCATGCGTTTCTGCCAGGCCTTCATGACCGAGCTCTGGCAGTGCATCGGACCGGACCAGGACATCCCGGCCGGCGATGTGGGAGTGGGCGGACGCGAGATCGGCTACCTCTACGGAATGTACAAGAAGCTCGCTCGCGAGTACAACACCGGCGTGCTGACCGGAAAGGGCTCCACCTGGGGCGGCTCCGTCCTTAGGCCCGAGGCCACCGGCTACGGCGCCCTGTATTTCACCCAGCACCTCCTCGAGAAGGCGGGCAAGGACATCAAGGGCAAGAAGGTCGCTCTCTCCGGCTTCGGCAACGTTGCCTGGGGCGCGGCGAAGAAGGCCGTGGAGCTCGGCGCGAAGGTGGTGACCATCTCCGGTCCGGACGGATGCTGCGAGATCCCGAAGGGCATCACTCCCGAAATGATAGACTACATGCTCGTGATGCGCGCATCGAACCACGACCGCGCTCAGGACATGGTGGACCGTTTCCCGGAGGACGCTGTTTTCCATGCAGGCAAGAAGGCATGGAGCGTGCCGTGCGACATCGCACTCCCGTGCGCATTCCAGAATGAGCTGTCCGAAGACGACGCCCGCGAGCTCGTGGAGAACGGCTGCTGGTGCTGCTGCGAGGTCAGCAACATGGGCTGCCAGCCCGGCGCCATCCACTACTTCCAGAAGAGCGGCGTGCTGTTCGCTCCCGGTAAGGCGGTGAACGCCGGCGGAGTGGCCACAAGCGGCCTGGAGATGACCCAGAACGCCGAGCACATCAGCTGGAGCGGCAAGGAAGTGGACGAGAAGCTGCATTGGATCATGCACAGCATCCACGAACAGTGTGTCAAATACGGAACCCAGCCGGACGGCTCGGTGGACTATGTGAAGGGCGCTAACATCGCCGGCTTCATGAAGGTGGCCACCGCCATGCTCGAGCAGGGAATTATCTAGTGAAAGTGTATAACCTTAAATCATATGTCTAACTCAAAATTTAACGTCAAGTATTGTGTCCTTCTGCCGATAGTGCTGATCGTCACAATCTTCCTGTGGGTGATGCCCGTTTCCTGGTTCGGAATCGCGGCCCTCACGGTGGTGCAGCAGCGTGTTATCGCTCTGTTCGTTTTCGCAGCCCTCATGTGGATCTTCGAAATTATCCCCAACTGGACTACGTCTCTTTTAGTTATCACAATATTGCTTCTGACGGTCTCGACCAAGGGAATAGGCTTCCTTTGCGACCCTCAGTACGGTGTGCTGATGAAGCCCGCCCGCATCATGTCGAGTATGGCAGACCCTGTGGTCATGCTCTTCCTCGGCGGATTCGTGCTCGCAATCATGGCCGAAAGGTATGGCCTTGATGTGGTGATCGCACGCGCGCTTCTGAAACTGTTCGGCACCAACCCGCGCTTCGTGCTTCTGGGCTTCCTGCTGATAATTGCCGTGTTCTCGATGTTCATGAGCAACACCGCCACCGCAGCCATGATGCTGACTCTGCTCGCCCCGGTGCTTTCGAAGCTCCCCGTGGACGACAAGGGTAAGATCGGCCTCGCGCTCTCGATCCCCGTGGCTGCAAACCTCGGCGGTATCGGCACCCCGATCGGCACTCCTCCTAACGCCACCGCGAAGGGCTATCTGGAGCAGGCCGGCATCGATGTCACCTTTGGTGAGTGGTGCGTGCACATGATCCCCTACGTGCTGATCATGCTCGTGGTCGCCTGGATTCTCCTCCAGCTCTTCTTCCCCTTCAAGACCAAGGAACTCAAGCTCGAGATCCCCGCTAACGACAAGAAGAAGGATTGGAAATATGTCCTGGTTTGGATCACCTTCATCGGCACGATCCTGCTTTGGGCCACCGAGCAGATCACGAAGATCAACTCCAACATCGTTGCCTTCGTTCCGCTCGCAGTCTTCACGGCAACAGGACTGTTCGGCAAGGAAGAGATCAAGGAAATCAACTGGAACGTCCTCTGGCTCGTCGCCGGTGGATTCGCCCTCGGATATGCCCTGCAGGACACAGGTCTTGCCAAGGTCCTTATCGAGGCCATCCCGTTCGGTGAGATGTCCGTCGTGCTCGTGATAATCATCGCGGGTCTCGTCTGCTACTTCCTCTCGAACTTCATCTCGAACTCCGCGACCGCGGCCCTGCTCATCCCGATTCTTATCGTCGTGGCAGCCGGCATGGCAGATCCCGCAGCAGCGAGCCACAGCTCGTTCATGGCATTCGGCGGCACCCAGGCTATGATAATCTTCATCGCCACCTGCGCCTCGATCGCTATGCTCTTCCCGATCTCGACCCCTCCGAATGCTATCGCATCCTCGACCGGTCTCGTGGAGACCAAGGATATGGCACGAGTCGGTATCGTTATCGGCTTTGTCGGTTTCATCTTCGGCTTCTTCTGGCTGACTAAGATTTTCCCGTTCTAGTATGAAGAAGATAGTTTTAGTTCTGGCAGCTCTCTGCCTTGGCTCCTTCGCTTTCGCGCAGGAGGCCGAGCAGCAGGAGATTGAATACGGTTACAAGCAGACCGGTTTTATGAGCACCCCGAAGGTGGGCGGTTATATTATCGGCGGTTACAAGTATTCGGATAAGGACGGCGCCAACGGCGGCCCCGGTTTCAACTGCAGGCTCATCCGTCTTTATGTGGACGGAAGCATTTTCGACGACTTCAAGTATAGGATTCAGTTCCAGGCAAACGGCACCTCGCCGCACGTCAAGGACTTCTTCGTGGAGTGGGCGAAATACAAAGAGTTCTCCGTGAAAGTCGGTCAGTTCAAGAGGGCGTTCACCTTCGAGAACCCGATGAACCCTTGGGATGTGGGAGTGGGCGACTTCTCGCTCCTCGTCCAGAAGATGGCAGGTATGGGCGACCGTCTCGGCGAAGCCAACATGGGCGGCCGTGATGTGGGTCTTCAGGTGCAGGGAGACTTCCTCCCGATCGGAGACGACCAGCACAGGCTCATCCACTACCAGTTGGGAGTTTACAACGGTCAGGGTATCAATGTCACCGACGCCAACAAGGAAAAGGACATAATCGGAACCCTCCAGTTCCAGCCCATCAAGGGACTCTATCTCGGAGGATTCGTCTGGAGAGGCAGCTGGGTTAAGGCTGGTTCGACCACCTATGCAGTCGCTGCTGATGGTTCTGTGAGTGCTACCGTCAAGCCCGCCACCGAGCTTGCCCGCCGCCGCGTCAGCTTCGGCGCAAAGTACGACAAGAACAACTGGACCTTCCGCGCTGAGTATGCTCAGGCCCTCGCAAGCGAGGTTGCTCAGAGCGGTGCGGCGAACGCCTTCTATGTGACGGCCGGCATTCCTATCGAGGACTGGCTCAAGGTCTATGTGAAGTGGGATAATTTCACAGACACCGCTGCGCACAATATGTACAGCGCCTGCGCGAACTTCCGCCTGCACAAGAATCTGAACTTCCAGCTCGAGTATCGTCGCCACGAGGATCAGCACCTCGCTGCCCCGTCCTACAACGAGCTCTGGGCCCTGGCCTATATCAGGTTCTAATTTGCCCGCCGCGCCCTGTGGCGCCTTCGGCGCTCTAATCCTTCAGCAAAGCGTGGCGCGCAAGGTGGAACTTTAGCTCAGGGACCTTGTGCAATAATCTGCATTGTAGATACTTTCAGCACACAAGGTCCCGGCCATTTCTTTCCACCTTGTGCGAACTAATAATCTGCGTGGGGAATAACCCTTAGAATATCAGCCATTTACGTAAATTAGGTCTCCCGTTTCCGGGGGACCTAATTTGATTAATTTGCTGTGTGACAGGGACTTAGCCCCCACGCTCCAAAACTGCGGGCTCCGTTAAATGGAGATCTATGGGAGGATCTGGACGCAGACAGGGGCGGGGATGGCGATGGAGTGACCGGTGCTGGTCAGGAGGCCGGTTTCGGCGTCGATGGAGTAGATTTCGATGCGGCCGGAGTCGCGGCAGGCGCAGAGGAGGAACCGGCCGTCCGGGGTGAGGGCGAAGTTGCGGGGGTGCAGGCCGGTCTCCTGGTAGCCTGCCGCAGACACGATGCCGCTCTCGGGGTCGACTTTGAAGATGGCGATGCCGTCTTT
>JAGAAD010000114.1 GCA_017615445.1 Bacteroidales bacterium | reverse complement strand
GACAACGAAGTCTACGGCGTCCGTGAGATCTGCGAAAAGTACAAGATAGACAGCCCGGCGCAGATAATAGACATTCTCACTCTCTGCGGCGACTCGGCGGACAATGTCCCGGGAGTGCAGGGAGTCGGGCCTGTGGGCGCGGCGAAGTTCCTCGGAAAATACGGCAGCGTGGAGAACATCTACGCGCATCTGAGCGAGCTCACCCCCAAGCAGCAGGAGATGTTCAAGGCCGCCATGGACCACCTCCCGCTCAGCAAGAAGCTTGTCACCATCAAGACCGATATCCCTTTGATGGTCACCGCGGACCAGATGGTCCTCAACTCAGCCGTGGGCCCGGAACTCACCGCCTGGCTGGACCGTTATGAAATGCCTTCGCTGAAAAGGCATGTGGCGAAGATTTGGGGAATCAAGACCCCCGATCAAGACACCCCAGGAATCACAGATTCCCGGGGGCCCCGTTATGTCGGGGGTGACAAACAAGCCGTCATGGCCGACCCCGATCGGCCATCTTTTCCGGACGAAGACCTTCCTGAACCGGCTCTCTTCGAGCGCCAGGAGATAGGCGAACTGGAGTACCTGGAGGTGCCGGCGGCCGAAATCGCAGCGGAGGTAAGGCAGCTGGGCAAATGCGCGGTTGTGGTCAGTCAGGGCAAGGTGACTCTCGCCACCGCCGCGAAAGCCGGCACTGCAAAACCTAAAGAATTCAAAGACATTCTGACCGACCCGAAGATAGTCAAATGCGGTTTCGCCCTGAAGAGCCAGATGAATGAGCTGGCTGCGGAGGGGATTGAGCTGCAGGGCCGCCTGCTGGACTGCGAGCTGATGCACTATCTGCTCAATCCCGAGCGCAGCCACCAGCTCGAACTCCTTGCGGAGCACTATCTGGGCCTCTCGCTCGAGGACCGTCCCAAGGAAGAACAGCTCGGCAGCCTCTTCGACGACGAAGGCGAGGCCGCCTCGGACAGGCCGGACTCCCGCGAGGCCGTAATAGTGTTCCTGCTGGCTGAAAAGCTCCGCAGCGAACTCGGCGACGGAAAGGCCGCCGAACTATATGAAAAGATCGAGGAACCTTTGATCAAAGTCCTCGCCCGCATGGAGCAGGTAGGCGTGAGGATAGACCCCGCCTCCCTGAAAGACTTCGCCGACGGCCTGCGCAAAACCATGCTCGAAAAAGAAGCGGAAGTGCGCGAACTCGCCGGTGTGCCGAACCTCAATGTCTCCTCCCCCAAGCAGATAGGCGAGGTTCTCTTCGAAAAGCTGCGCCTGGACCCCCAGGCCAAAAAACCCTCGAAAGGCTCCTGGCCCACGGACGAAGAGACCCTGCTGAAGTACCGCGACTCCAGCCCGATCATAGACGCGATCCTGGACTACCGCGGCACGAAGAAGCTCCTCTCCACCTACATAGAGCCGCTCCCCGGCTACATTAGCGCCAAGGACGGCCGCGTCCACACCACCTTCAACCAGGCGCTGACCAGCACCGGCCGCCTCAGCAGTTCGAACCCGAACCTGCAGAACATCCCCGTGCGGACCGAGCAGGGCCGCGAGATCCGCAAGGCCTTCACCGCCCCGAAGGGGAGCGTGATCATGTCGGCCGACTATTCGCAGATCGAGCTGCGCCTGATGGCCCACCTCTGCGGCGACGAACACATGCGGCAGGCCTTCCGCGAAGGGCAGGACGTGCATGCCGCCATGGCCGCGAAGATCTTCCGCAAGCCGCTCGCGGACGTGACCCCGGACGACCGCAGGGTCGCGAAAACGGCCAACTTCGGCATCATGTACGGCATCTCGTCGTTCGGGCTCGCCCAGCGTCTGCACGTCCCTCGCAAGGTGGCCGCGCAGATCATAGACGACTATTTCGCCTCGTTCCCGACCATCCGCTCGTTCATCGACGGCACGCTCGAGACCGCCCGCCGCACCGGCTATGTGGAGACTATCTTCGGCCGCCGGCGCTATGTCCCGGACGTGAATTCGCACAACGGCAACATCCGCGCGATGGCGGAGCGCAACGCCGTGAACGCGCCGATCCAGGGCTCCGCGGCGGACATAATCAAGCTGGCGATGATCGGCGTGGACCAGGCGTTGCGCGAGCAGGGCCTGCGCAGCCGGATGGTGCTGCAGATCCACGACGAACTGGTGCTGGAAGTGCCGGAAGACGAAATCCAGCCCGTCAAGAGAATACTAACCGAGCAGATGGAGGGCGTGATGGCCCTCAGCGTCCCGCTCACAGTCGAATGCAACTATGGCAAAAACTGGCTCGAGGCCCATTGACGAACTCGTCAGGCTCGCCATCATCGGCGACGGCGCGGCTTTCACCGCGCTTTGGGACACGCATATAGACGCCCTTCGCGCATATCTGAAGTCCACGATGAAGAATCTGGACGATTTCTTTATCGACGACATCTGCTCGCGCAGTTTCGAGAAAGCATTTCGCCAGATCAAGACCTACGACCCCTCGCGCAGCCAGTTCAGCACCTGGCTGAAAACCATCGCGCACAACACCGCCCTGGACATAATCGAGTCCGAAAGGCGCGCGGGCCGCGAGACAGTCTCCCTGGACGACAACCTGCAGACAGCCTCGGTAGCCGAGATGACGGAGGTGGAGACAGACGCTCTGGATTCGATAATCCGCGACGAGGATGAGCTGCGCACCCGCGCCTATGTGGACGGTCTGCCGGACCTCTACCGCGAAGTGGCGCACAAACGCCTTATAGACGGCCTTCAGTACAAGGAAATTGCCGACGAACTCGGCCTGGAATTGAACACGGTCCGCACCCGCATCCGCAGGGCCAAGGACCTGATAGAGAAAATGAAGCGCGATGAACAAGATGCCTGAGAAAAGAGACTTCGCGCAGATGTGCGAACTCTATCGTGATTGGAACGAGAAGATTAACGTCGTCTCGCGGAAGGACATCGACAATCTTTTCGAGCACCATATCCTGCATTCGCTTGCATTATTCGAGTACATGCAGCGCCGCGGCCTTTTGGAAGACGGGCTCGAGATCCTGGATCTCGGCACGGGCGGAGGTTTCCCGGGAATTCCCCTCGCCAGCGTCATGCCCGGCTCGCATTTCACCCTCTGCGATTCCATCGCGAAAAAGATAAAGGTAGCACAAGCCGTGGCCGATGGCTTGGATCTTAAGAATGTCACTTGCGTGAACGCCCGGGCCGAAACTCTGTCCGGTCCCTTCGACTGGGTGGTCTCCCGCGCGGTGACTTCTCTGGACGCGTTTTATCCCTGGGTGAAGGGCAAGTTCACGAAGGGCATACTCTACTTGAAAGGCGGCGATGTCATGGCCGAAATCGCGGAAATGTGCGCCAAATGCAAGGTGGATTCGGCGAAGGTGAGTGTCTGGCCGGTAAATGATTGGCTTAAAGACGATTATTTCGCAGAAAAATTTGTAATTGAAATAAGAAAATAATATCTTTGCCCTCCCAAAATCGAAAAACAAAAAAATAGATAGATATGAAAAGGACATTCCAACCCTCACGTCGCAAGAG
>JAGAAD010000113.1 GCA_017615445.1 Bacteroidales bacterium | reverse complement strand
CAGGCTCGGGCTGAACCGCAGCGACCGCGCCGGTTGCTTCGCCCGCCTGGACCGTGGCCTCCGCCTGCTTGCCGATCTTCACGCCCCATTCGCTCTCCACGCGCTCCACCTCGGCGCGCACCTGCTCCGGCCACTTCTCCCGCGGCACGGCATAGAGATACACCACAGCCGCGACGACGAGCACTATCACAATTATTATCGCCGCCTTCGACGGTTTTTGCCTCTTTTTGGATTTCTTCTTCGCCATAACTTCTGCCAATTTAGCGAAAAAATGCTAAATTTGGGCTGCCGAAAAACAACTATATAATATATGTATCGTTCCAACACTTGCGGCGAGCTCAGGCTCTCCGACAAAGGTAAAAAAGTGACCCTCGCGGGATGGGTTCAGAAATCCCGCAAACTCGGAGGCATGACCTTCATAGACCTCCGCGACCGTTATGGAATCACCCAGCTCGTGGTGGACGCAGGAGCCGCCCCCGAACTCGCAGAGCTTGCCGAGTCGCTCGGCCGTGAATTCGTCATTCAGGTCAAGGGCGAAGTGCTTGAGCGTCAGAGTAAGAACCCGAAGATTCCCACCGGCGAAATCGAGATTAAAGTCGAGAGCATCAACATACTCAACAAGTCTGTTACCCCTCCCTTCACCATCGAGGAGAACAGCGACGGCGGAGAGGACCTGCGCGCCAAGTACAGGTATCTGGATCTCCGCAGGCCGCCGCTCCAGCGCGCCCTGGCTCTCCGCCATCGCCTTGCGCAGGAGATCAGGACTTACCTGGACGGCGAGGGCTTCATGGAGATCGAGACCCCGTATCTCATCAAGAGCACCCCGGAAGGAGCCCGCGACTTCGTGGTGCCTTCCCGCATGAACCCCGGTCAGTTCTACGCTCTCCCGCAGAGCCCGCAGACCTTCAAGCAGCTGCTGATGGTCGCCGGCTATGACCGCTACTTCCAGATCGTGCGCTGCTTCCGCGACGAAGACCTTCGTGCGGACCGTCAGCCCGAGTTCACACAGATAGACTGCGAGATGGCTTTCGTGGAGCAGGAGGACGTGCTGAAGACCTTCGAGGGCATGATGCGCGCCATGTTCAAGAACGCAGTGGGCGTGGACATTCCCAACCCGCTGCCGCGCATGAGCTGGTACGACGCCATGGACAATTACGGCTCGGACAAGCCGGACATCCGCTTCGGCATGAAGATCCACGAAATCAGCGAGCTCGTGAAGGGCTGCGGTTTCTCCGTCTTCGATAGCGCTGAATATGTGGGCGCCATCAATGTCCAGGGCTGCGCGGAGTACACCCGCAAGCAGCTGGACGAACTCACCGAGTGGGTCAAGCGCCCGCAGGTGGGTGCGAAGGGCCTGGTCTACATCAAGCTCAACCCGGACGGAACAATCAAGTCCAGCGTGGACAAGTTCTACACCCCCGAGCAGCTTCAGAAAGTGGCCGACGCCCTCGAGGCGAAGACCGGGGACCTCATCCTCGTGCTCTGCGGCCCGAAGCGCAAGACCCAGACCCAGCTCGGCGTGCTGCGTATCGAGATGGGCAACCGCCTCGGCCTGCGTGACCCTCACGTCTTCGCTCCGCTGTGGATCGTGGACTTCCCTCTGCTCGAATGGAGCGAGGAGGACGGCCGCTTCTACGCCATGCACCACCCGTTCACTGCCCCCAAGCCCGAGCACGAGAAGTGGTTCTACTCGGACAAGAAGGAGGACCTCGAGCGTGTGTGCGCGAACGCCTATGACTTTGTGCTGAACGGCTCCGAGCTCGGCGGCGGCAGCATCAGGATCCACAACGCTGACATGCAGAAGCGTATGTTCGAGGTGCTCGGCATCGGCCCTGAAGAAGCGGAGTACAAGTTCGGCTTCATCATCCACGCTTTCCAGTACGGCGCCCCGCCCCACGGAGGACTGGCGTTCGGCTTTGACCGCGTCTGCGCCCTCTTCGGCGGACAGGAGACCATCAGGGACTACATCGCGTTCCCGAAGAACAACCAGGGCCGCGACGTCATGATCGATTCCCCGAGCAAGATAGACCAGGTGCAGATGGACGAGCTTTTCCTCGCCAGCACGGTAAAAGAATAGCCCCCTAATGATTCGAAGGTCCGACCATCACGATCTCAGCGCGCAGAACACTTTCCGCATGAAGGTGTCCTGCGCCTGCTATATCGAGTACGACACCATCGAGGACCTTAAATCGCTGGATTTCGACTCTCTGCCTCAGCCGATAATGAGCATAGGCGAGGGCTCGAACCTGCTTTTCACCAAAGACTTCGAAGGCACGGTCCTGCGTTCCTGCATAGACTACATAAAGTACTTCGATGCCGGCGCGGACAAGGTGCCGCTCGCCGTGGGCTCGGGCGTGAAATGGGACGATCTGGTGGCCAAGACCTGCGCGGACGGGATGTGGGGGATGGAGAATCTCTCGCTGATTCCCGGCACGGTGGGCGCGGCTGCGGTGCAGAACATCGGCGCCTACGGAGTGGAGGCGAAGGACATAATCGCCGGCGTCACCTGCTTCGACCTGCAGACCCGCGACAAAACGGCCTTCAAAGTCCACGAGCTTCGCTACGGCTACCGCGACTCGCTGTTCAAAGACCCCGAGTTCAAGGGCCGCTACATAATCACCGGCGTGCTGTTTTCGCTCAGCCGCGTCCCTGCCCCGAAGATTGAATACGGCGCGCTGAAAAAGATATTCGACGGCCGCCAGCCTGCCAGCCCGCTCGAGGTGCGCGAGGAGATAATCCGCATACGCCGCGAGAAACTCCCGGATCCGGAAGAGATCGGCAGCGCCGGCAGCTTCTTCAAAAATCCGGTCGTGAGCGCGGCGCAGTTCGCGCAGATTGCAGCCGGCTATGACACGGTGCCGCACTTCATTCTCGAAGGCGGCTTCGTGAAGGTGCCGGCGGCATGGATGATCGAGCAGTGCGGCTTCAAGGGCGTGCGGCGCGGCGGGGCCGCTGTCTACGAAAAGCAGCCGCTCGTGATAGTGAACGCCAGCGGCGAGGCCGCGCCGGAGGAGATAGTCGCGCTAGAGCAGGAAGTAATCGACGCCGTGCGCGCAAAGTTCGGAGTTGAACTCCACCCCGAAGTAGAACACATCTAACCACACGCTATAATGAGTTCGTTCATAATCGAAGGAGGCCGCAAGCTCAGCGGCTCGATCACACCCCAGGGAGCTAAAAACGAAGCGCTCGAGGTGCTCAGCGCGGTGCTTCTCACAGCCGAGCCCGTCAGGATGTCCAACGTGCCGGAAATCCTGGATACCCTCAATCTCATCGACCTCTTGAAGGGGATGGGAGTGGAGGTCACGCGCCACGCCAAAGGCGACTACACCTTCAAAGCCGCCAGCATAGACCTGGAGTACATCCGCAGCCAGGAGTTCGTCAAGAAGTGCGCGGCTCTGCGCGGCTCCGTGATGATTTCCGGACCGCTGCTCGCCCGCTACGGCGAGGCCTACTTCCCGAAGCCCGGCGGAGACAAGATCGGCCGCCGCAGGATAGACACTCACATCGAGGGCTTCGTGAAGCTCGGCGCGTCATATGTCTACGACTCGGCCGTGAAGGCCTATCATCTCACGGCCCCCAAGGGCCTGAGCGGCAGCTACATGCTGCTTGACGAGGCGTCCGTGACCGGTACGGCGAACATAGTGATGGCCGCCACCCTCGCGAAGGGCACGACCACCATCTACAACGCCGCCTGCGAACCCTATGTCCAGCAGCTCAGCAAGATGCTGGTGGGGATGGGCGCCCGCATAGAGGGAATTGGCTCGAACCTAATCACCATCCACGGTGTGGAGAAGCTCGGCGGCACGTCCCACGTGATACTGCCGGACATGATCGAAGTCGGCTCGTTCATAGGCCTGGCCGCCATCACCCGCAGCTCGCTCACGATCAAGAACGTCCATTATGACGAGCTCGGCATCATTCCGGAAAGCTTCCGCCGCCTGGGCGTCAAGCTCGAGCAGAGGGGCGACGATATCTACATCCCCGCGCAGGAATCCTACGTCATCGATTCGTTCATAGACGGCTCGATTATGACCATCGCCGACGCGCCGTGGCCGGGACTCACCCCGGACCTCCTGTCCGTGATGCTGGTGGTCGCGACCCAGTGCAAGGGCTCGGTGCTCATCCACCAGAAGATGTTCGAGAGCCGCCTGTTCTTCACCGATAAGCTGATCGACATGGGCGCGCAGATTATTTTGTGTGATCCGCACCGCGCTGTGGTGATCGGCCACGACCACAACTTCCCCCTCCGCGCCGGTCGCATGACTTCGCCCGATATCCGTGCCGGTATCGCCATGCTCCTTGCCGCTCTGTCCGCAAAGGGCACGTCCGAGATCGAGAACATCGAGCAGATCGACCGCGGTTACGAAGCAATCGACGAGCGCCTGAACGCGCTTGGAGCCAACATCAAGAGAAAATGATAGCATTGGAGATATTCGCCGTCGTCTTCGCGATAGTCGGCATCATGGGCAGTATTGTGCCCGGTATTCCCGGCCCGCCCCTCAGCTGGATCGGTCTGTTTCTGCTGTATCTGGCTAAGCTGCCGGATCCGGTTTCGACAGGCGCTCTGATCGCGTTCCTGGTGGCCGCGACCGTGATAACGGTGCTGGATTACATCCTCCCCCCGAAAATGACGAGCGCACTCGGCGGGCATAAGGCCGCGTCCTGGGGCGCCATAATCGGCCTTTTCGCCGGAATGTTCCTCACCCCGGTAGGAATGATTATGGGCAGCATCCTCGGCGCGTTCATAGGCGAGTTGGTGGTGGAAAACCGCGGCATCTGGGAGTCTTTCAAGGCCTCGATAGGCGCGTTTTTCGGTTTCATCGTCACCACCGGCCTGAAGCTCATCCTCTGCGGTTGGATTTTCCTGGTAATAATCATTCACATTATATGAAACGGTATTTAGCTGTGCTCGCGGCCTGCGTGCTCGCCGCATCTTGTTCTCTCCCCGCCCTTGAAGAGACCGTCACGATAGACGGTTCGGTCGGCAAACTGGTCGGCGACATCCAGCGCCCGGCTGTCCGCGGCCGCAAAGCGCCCGTGGTGATAATCTGCCACGGCCTCACCGGCTGGCGTTCGGAGAACCACAATATGGCGGTGAACGATTCGCTGCTGGCCCACGGCTATGCGACCGTCCGTTTCGATTTCAACGGCCACGGCGAGAGCGACGGCCCCTTCAGCGGGATGACGATAGCGAACGAACTCGAGGACCTGCACTGCATCTACGACTATGTCGCAGGGCTGCCGTGGGTGGACCGCGACCGCATCGCGGTGGCCGGGCACTCGCAGGGCGGCTTCGTGGCCGGAGTGTTCGCCGGGGATATGGGCGCGGACAAGATCAAGTGCGCCGTCCTGCTCGCCCCGGCCGCCTGCATCCATGTGGATGCAGTGAACGGCTTGTTTTTCGGTGAGCCGGCCTCGGTTGAGGAGCTGGGCGATTCCACCTTTTTCTGGGGCCATTGGTTCGGCAAGGAATACTTCCGCGCCGCGCGCGACATCGACGTCTATGCCCGCACAGCCGCGTTCGAGGGCCCGATTCTGATAGTCCAGGGTGATGCAGACATGCCCAATCTCTTCAGGGATTCAAAGAAATACCCCGAGTATCTTCAGGATTGCATGTATGTGGAACTCCCCGGCCTGACTCACTGCTTCCCGGAGAATTACGCTCTCCCCGCCACCGTCACCGCGGCTTTCATCGACGAGAATCTCTAGGCTTTCCCGAACATCTTTGCGGGGCCGGTGAGGTAGACCTCGGTGAAGCCGGCGAGGGTTTGGACGGCACCGTCAGAGCCGCCTGTGAAGACCGGGCGGAATTCGACGCGAAGATCGTCCTCGCGTGCGCGGATGTTATATATGAGGCGGCCGTCTTTTTCTTCGTGGGGTTTCACGCCGTTCATATAGGCAGCAATCGCAGAGGCCGTGATTCCGGTGCCGCAGGCTAAGGTTTCGCCCTCGACGCCTTTTTCGAAGGTGCGGACGACGAGGCGATCCGGCTCGATCTTCACGAAATTAGCGTTTGCGCCAACGGGAGCGAAAACTGGATCCCAGCGGTACTTCTTGCCTTCCGAGACCATATCCAGGCCCTCCACCTCGGGAACGAATTTCACGAAATGACGGGTGCCGGTGTCCACGAACCAGCCGTCCAGAACCGGGCAGAAGATGCTCACGTCCACCATCCGGATGCGGATGGTCTTGACCTCGCCGTTATCTGCGAGAATCTCTCCGGTATGAGGACCGTCTCCGGCGACGAAGTGATAGGTCTTACCGTCTTTGGGCTTGATGCCGAGATAGTCGGCGAAGGCCACGATACAGCGGCCGCCGTTTCCGCACATCATGCCTCCGGTGCCGTCCGGGTTGAAGAACGCCATTTCGAAATCAGAGTGCTTGGAAGGCAGAAGGAGCATCATTCCGTCTGTCTTGAAATGGCCGCACACGTCCTGGACATAGTTTTCCCAAGGGGTGCCTCCGCCGCCATGGCAGCATGCGCCGCCTTCGTGGCAGCAGTGGTGCTCGCCCTCTTCGTGGTGGCAGCCGCACTCGTGCCCTTCCTCTTCGTGGCAGTGGCAGTGCTCCCGCTCGGGGGTCTCGGCCTCCATTTCACTTATTATTTCGCGGCCGTCCAGCACCACGAAGGTGTTACCGGCGCCTGAATACAGATAGAATGTCATAGTAGTGATGCGAGTAATTTGATTCCGGGCTCCATACGTTCTGTGTCAAGGAACGAGAAATTGAGTCTCATAGTATTGCGGTGCGAGCCATCCACATAGAAGAACGAGCCGGCGACATAAGCGACTCCGGCAGCAAGGGCGCGGTCGTAGAGCGCCACCGTGTCATAGCCTTTCGGCAGGGTGACGAAAAGGAACAGGCCGCCTTCAGGATGGGTCCAGGTCACGCCTGCAGGCATGTATTTCTGCAGCAGTCCAAGCAGATGGTCGCGCTTGCCTCGGTAGAGTTCGATCGTGTGGGCGAGATTTTTGTCCAGCTCGCCGCCGGCCATGAACTCGGCCGCCATATACTGGTCCATAATCGGCGGGCAGAGGTCGAGCGCCTGCTTGCAGACATAGATCATATCGAGCAATGCTGGGTCGCCGATTATCCAGCCGAGTCTGAAGCCTGGGGCCATAATCTTCGAGAAACTGCCGAGATGCAGCGTCCGCTCCGGAGCGAGCGAATAGATGGTAGGCACCGGGCTGCCCTCGTAGCGCAGCTCGCGGTAGGGGCTGTCTTCCACGATGAGGAAGTCGTACTTGCGCGCGAGCTCCACCAGTCCCGAACGCTGAGGCAGAGTCATAGTCTGGCCGCTGGGGTTCTGGAAATCCGGGATGGCGTAGAAGAATTTTATCTTTTTGCCTTCAGCCAGTAGGCCTGCGATCTGCTGCTCGTTTTCTATTCCCACCACCTCGGCGCGATAGCTTTTGAAAGACTGGAGCGCTCCGAGATAAGTCGGGTTTGTGGTCAGAATGACGTCGCCCGGGTCCACCAGCACGCGGGAGCAAACGTCGATGCCCTGCTGGGAGGAGGTGGTAATCTGGATGTTTTCCACCGGCACTCCGTAGCGCTTCGAGATCGCCTCGCGAAGTTCGGGTACACCCTGAGTGGCTCCGTACTGCAGGGCCTTTGCGCCGTATTTCTCCAGGACCTTGGCCGAGAGGCTTTTAATGGTCTCCAGCGGGAAGGTCTCGGCGGAAGGGTAGCCGCCCGCGAAGGAGTAGATCTGCGAAAGGTCCACCTTGCGGAAGATTTCCCTCACCGGAGAACGCATAAACGACTCCGTGTCGGCCGAAAAATATTTTTTATAGTCCATCGTTTATCTCAAAACGTCCTCAAGCCTCACCGAACCGTCGGTCTTTTCGTCACGGTATTTCACTATCACCGGGCAGTAGAGAGACACGCCCAATTCTGCTCCCGGGCCCTTCTTCATGGGACGGGATCCGCTCACGACCACAGCTCCACGTGGAACAACGACCCTTCCGTCCTCATTGCGAGGGACGAATTCACCGGTGGTGCTGTCGAAAAGCGGGGTCGCCGATGTGATGATGACGCCGGATCCTATCACTGCGTTTTCCTGAACTATCGTTCCTTCGTAGATTCCGCAGTTTCCTCCGATGAAGGAGTTGTCCTCGATTATGGTGGGAAGGGCGCCCGCGGGTTCGAGCACGCCGCCGATCTGCGTTGAGGCGGAGATGTGGATATGGCGGCCCACCTGGGCGCAACTGCCGATAGTCACGTGCGAGTCCACCATGGTGCCTTCGCCCACATAGGCGCCGGCGTTGATGTATGCCGGCGGCATCACGATTGTGCCCGGAGCGAGATACGCTCCGCGCCTGATGCTGCTGCCGCCCGGCACGATCCTGACGCCGTCCTCGGCGGAGAACTTGCGCACGGGGAAGGTCTCTTTGTCGAAGAAGCTGAACTGTCCCTGGCTCATGTCGGTGACAGCGCCGAGCTTGAAGCCGGCGAGGATTACTTCCTTGACCCATTTGTTGACGACCCACTTGCCGTCGATCTTTTCGGCCACCCTGACCTCGCCCTTTTCGAGCTGGTCCAGGGTCTGCAAAAACTTATCTAACGTTATTTCCATTGGTTGAGGATTTCTTTGATGGTGGATTCTGTCGCTTCAGTCGCAGCGGTCAGCGGAAGACGCATGGTCTTCGTGCAAAGACCCAGCTGAGCGAGAGCGGCTTTAGCCGGAATGGGGTTGGACTCCACGAAACAGCCTTTGAACAGAGGCTGGAGCTTGGCGTTCAAGGCCGCGGCTTCATCAAGCCGACCCTCAAGAGCGAGGTGGGTCATGTCTGCGACCGGTTTCGGAAGGACATTCTGGGCAACGGACACGACTCCGTGACCTCCGGCAGCGATTATGTCATAAGTCATATCGTCGTCGCCGCTCAAAACCGCGAACCCTTCGGGCGCGCCGTCGATTATGGCCTTGATCTGTTCGAATTTGCCTGATGCTTCCTTGGTGCCCACGATGCCGGGCACCTCGCGGGCGAGCCGAAGGGCCGTTTCCGGCAGCATGTTCGCCCCCGTCCTGCCCGGCACGTTGTAGATGATGACCGGTTTGTCCGTCAGGGAGCAAATCTCCTTATAGTAAAGGTACATTCCTTCCTGGGTGGGCTTGTTGTAGAAGGGGACCACAATCAGCCAGGCGTCCGCATCCTTCAGCAATTCCATATTGGCTTTCGTCCCAGGGATGGAATTTGATCCCGCGCCCACGATGATAGGCAGGCCGGCCGCGTTTTCGCGCGTGAGGGCAAGAAGCTTCAGCTTCTCCTCAGCGCTCAGAACCGGCGCTTCAGCCGATGTGGCGAGAGCGACCAGGAAATCGGCGCCGCCTTCCACCTGACGCTTTACCAGACGCGCGTAGGCTTCGTAGTCTACGCTTCCGTCACTCTTGAAGGGTGTGACCAAAGCTGGGCCTGCGCCCCTGAAAAGTATTTTTTTCATCCTAAAAGAATTTCTTTAAACTCGTGGACTCCCGTCAATCCTTCTGTCATTAAAGCCGCAGCCACAGCCCCTTCGGCCAGGCCCTGGCGCGAGAAGGCTTCGTGCGAAATCTTGATCTTGTCCACCTCGGACTTGAACTTAACGATGTGGATTCCTGGAACTTCACCCTCGCGTATGGAGGTAATATCAGGAGTGACACCTAAATCCTCACTGACAATCGCAGCAAGAGCCTTCGCGGTGCCGCTCGGAGCGTCCAGTTTGTGGATATGATGAGTCTCCTCGATGTGCGGGACATAGCCGTGGCCGCGCAAAACAGAGCTAACTTTTTCCACCGCGGCAAAGACGGCATTGACCCCTATCGAAAAGTTAGAAGAGTAGATCATCGGGGTGCCGCAGGCTTCGAATTCGGCGATAACCCGGGGGCGGATTTCGTCCCAGCCGGTCGTTCCGACCACCACAGCCTTGAAATTGGCCGCCAGGAATTTGTAATTGGCCCTGAAAGCGTCCGGAGTGGTGAAATCTATGCACACGCACTCCTTCGCAAGAGCCGGATCTGTCGCGCAGACATCTTCCGAACACGCCGCAATCTGAATGCCTTTTTCCAGAAGGACTCCCTCTATCATGTGGCCCATCCGGCCGTATCCGCTAATTACAACTTTCATAGATCTTCAGATAATTTTCAACTGCTTTTTCCATTTCGGCGAACGAGATCTGTTCGTCGTCGCGGTGGGCCACAAAGATTGAGCCCGGTCCGCATATTGTCTTTTTGTCAAAACCGGCCAGATGCGGCGCGTCGCTGCCGAAGGCGACCGGTTTGCCCTTGAAGCCGGCGGGGACATAGTATTCGCAGGGCGCATCTCCTCCGCGGGCAACCACTTCCACCCCGGGCCTGCGCCTTTCCATCCACTTCTGAACCAGCGCGTCGCTGGCGAAGGTTGTGCGGAAGTAGAGCTGACAAGTCAGCGAAGGGCTCAGTATATTCTTAGGGTTGTCGCTGCGCAGCATGCCCACATTCCAGGTGGTCTCGCCGAGCACGCGGTCCACCGGGAAGTCCGCCTCTATTTCAAGGCCTATCATAAAGTCCATGAACATCTCCACCGCGCTGCGCCCTTTGTCGGGATAGCCGCTGTGGAAAGGTTCGCCGGTGAATGTCAGGTCATAGGACTTCGTCCCTTTTGCCGCGGACACAGGGATATTGTCCGTGGGTTCGCCAATCACCAGCAGCGGAGCCTTCAATGAGCCCGAGAACGCCTTCGCGCCCACTGATCCGACTTCCTCGCCGCTCAGAAGCAACAGCGCGAAGCCGCTCTGGCCGCGGCGCTCCAGCTCCTTGCAAGCGGCGTACATGCTGATCCACTGCCCCTTGGCGTCGCACGCGCCGCGGCCCGCGACCTTGTCGCGTCCGAAAGTCGGCTCGATATACGGCGGGACGGTGTCCATGTGCGAGCAGAACACCACCTTCGGCTTGTCGCCCCACTTCAGCAGCACGTTCAGAGTCCCGTCACCCACCTCGAAGCCCTCCTTGGAAGGAGCCTCCAGGTATCTGAGCAGAAACTCCGCCAGCTTGCGTTCGCGGCCGGAGGTGGAATCGATGCGAAGAACCTCTTCGAACAGTTTATAGTCTATCATCTCAGTATGTCGTTAAGCACGCTTGAAGCCGCCATCTTCGCTCCCTCGCCGGCACCCTGGATAATCAGGGGCGAAGGGTGGAAGGCGCTGCGTATGCTGATCATATTGTCCGTTCCGCGGACGTTCCATGCCGGATCGTCCGGCCCCACCGTGCGCAGGCGAATCGCCGCGCGGTAGCCCTTCGGGGCCGCCGGGTCTTTGTCTATGGACGCCACGAACCTCTGACCTGGCAGCACGGCCGAACCGTCCACCGGCTCGATCTCCACGTCGGACTCCTCCAACGGCACGCCGGCCTCGCGTGCGAGGATCAAAAGCTTGCGAACGGCGTCCTTGCCGCCGAGGTCCATGCTCGGGTCTTTCTCCGTGAGCCCTATCTCCTGCGCCTTGCGCAGCGCGTCCCCGAACGGCAGCCCGCTCGTGAGGATGTAGTTCAGAGTGCAGCTGACCACCGCCTCGATTGAGAGTATCTCGTCCGAGCTGTTCGCGCTCATGTTGATCGAATCCAGGATAGGGAGAGCCGCGCCGACCGTCGTCTCGTAGCGGAGGAAGCGGCGCATCCTGCGCGCGGTGCGCTTCATCAGCGCGAACTCCGCGTACGGGACGCTCAGGGCGCGGCGGTTGCTGGACACCACATTGATCCCCGCCTCCAGCGCCGGCACATACCATTTGTAGATGGTCTCGCTGTCCGTGCAGTCCACGAACACGGACTTACCCGTGGCGGCCGCGAACATCTCGCGGAAGAACGGCTCGTCTTCGGACTCGTGCCGCGCTATCAGCCGGACGTTGATCCTGTTGTCCGTGCGGCGAATTATGTCAAGCAGCGCTTGTCCCACCTTGCCCTCGCCGGCCAGATACACGTCCACGGCGTCTTCAGTCTCGAAACAGATGTAGTGGCAGGTGCGCAGCGCCTCGATCTCGTCGCCTTGCGCCAGCGAAATCATAATATGGTCGCCACCCACGAGCTGAATGTCCCGCAGAACTATGTTCGCGCGCTCAAGCCGCGAACGCAGCTCGCCGGCCGCCGACTCGTCCAGCGGTCCGTCGGCCATCAGGCACAGCCTCGACTCAGAGGGCAGCTTCTGGCAGGCGATGCCCACCCAGCGGCCCTGCTCCCTGTCCGGGAACGGCCCCACCACGGTGCCCGGATGGTCAGGATGGAACGTGTCAAGGATGCGGATGTTCAGGCCGGCTTCCCTCGCCGGCCGGACTGCCGGGGCGTAGAGCACCTTCGCGCCGTTGGCCGCAAGCGTGAAAGCCGCTTTGTAGCTGATCTGCGGGATGGTGCGTGCGCTCTTGACGTCCTTGGGGTTGGTGGTCATGATGCCCGGCACGTCGGTCCATATCTGGAGATCGTCCGCACGGAGCGCCGCGGCGAACAGCGACGCAGTCTGGTCCGACCCGCCGCGCCCCAGTGTGCGGACGTGCCCGCCGGCGTCCGAGCCGATGAAGCCCGGCACCACGAACACTTCCACCTCCGGGTGGTCGCTGACGGCCTTGGTAATTTTCTTGTATGTGTACGGCTGATCCACGGCCTCGTCGCCGATGCGGATGAGATCGCGCGAGTCCAGCCACAGGGCGTTGACCCCGTCGCAGCGCAGCTTCGCCGCAATTATTCTGGTGGAGAACAGCTCTCCGAAGGACAGATAGTCTTCGGGCTGCGCATCCATCAGGTCTTTGTAGGTCTCCAGCACTGTCTGGCAGACGTCCTTGCGCTCTTTTCCCGTAAACAGTCTGTTGACGATAGAGTTGTGTCTGTCAAGCAGGGCTTTACCTGCCTTCTCGCGGTCCGCCGGCTGCATCTGAGCCATCGCAATCAGGGCGTCCGTGCATCCGCTGACGGCGGAGCACACGAGCACCACTTTTCCCCTGGCGCGTGCGCCGTCCACGATGTCGAGCACCCTCGAAATCGCCGTGGCGTTGGCCACTGAAGTTCCGCCGAATTTCAATACCTCCATATCCTTCTATCTGAAATCTTCGTATTCGGGCATAGCGAGCTCCGAAAGGAACTCCTTCACCTTGCGTTCGTTGCGCGGGCAGATCATCAGGACGTCTTCAGTGTCCACCACTATCATGTTCTCCAGGCCGCGTATGGCGATGAGCTTGTTCTTCTTCTGGCAGAAGATTATATTCTCCTCGTCCTCTTTGAACAGGTGCTTGCCCTTGATGTTGGTGACATTACCCGTGCGGTCCGGATCGCCTATATTGTCGTAGAGCGACTCCCAGGTGCCGATATCCGCCCAGCTGAACTTCGCCGGGAAAACGGTCGCCCTGTCCGTCTTCTCCATCACTGCGTAGTCTATCGAAGTGCGGGGGCAGTCGGTGTAGATCTTGTCTATGTCTCCGCTGTCTTTCCACAAAGAGATAATGTTGGGCGCATAGCGTTCCATCTCTTCCAGGATCACCGTGGGTTTCCAGATGAAGATACCCGAGTTCCACAGGAATTCACCGCTCTTGATAAACAGTTCCGCGATCTCCTTGGTGGGCTTTTCGGTGAAGGTTTTCACCGTCACGGGAATGCGTGTTTTGATCACGTCCTTTCCGCCGTTCACCTGGATGTAACCGAAGTTGGTGTCCGCGCGGGTCGGCAGTATGCCTAGTGTGACAAGCTCGTCGTGTGAGGAGGCATAGTCCAGGGCGGTGCGCAGAGTGGACGAGAATTCGTCCGAATCTTCGATAAGGTGGTCTGCAGGGGTGGCCACCATCACGGACTGCGGGTCCCTGCGAAGAATCTCCTTCGCGGCATAGGTGATACTCGGGGCGGTGTTGCGGTTGTAGAGCTCCAGCAGGATGTTTTCCTCCGGGAGCTGCGGCAGCTGGGCCTTGACTATCTCCTTGTATTCCTTGAGGGTGACGACCAGGATGTTTTCTTCCGGCACCACCATGGCCATTCTTTCGTAGGCCTGCTGCAGGAAGGTTTTGCCGGTCTTGGTGAAGACCAGGAACTGCTTCGGAAACGCCTTGCGGCTGATGGGCCAGAAACGGGTTCCGAGACCGCCGGCGAGGATAGCGCAATAATAGTGTTTATTATCAGGCATAGGTGGGTATGTAGGCTTGGGGGAAGTACTCCACTCTTGTGCCGCGGTCTGAAAATACCACCGTGACTACATCGAATACCACCTCCAGTTCTTTTGGTGTTTTTATCTTGTCTGCAGAGCGGAGGTAGCCGCGGGCGGCTGCCGCCAGGTTCTTCAGTTTCTTTCCGTTCACGCTGAGCTCGGGCGCCGCCACCACCGGTTCGGTCTTGCTCTTGACCTCCACGATGTGCAGGATCCTGCCCTCGCTCACCGAAATAATGTCGACCTCTTTGTGGGAGTGCCGCCAATTGCGCTCGACTATCGTGTGGCCGAGACTTTCAAGATAGCGGCAGGCTTCCTGCTCGCCTCTTTTTCCTGTTTCGCTTCTTTTGTTTTCCATAGTTATTCGAATGTCACCACCGTCACGCCGGAGCCTCCGTGACGTATGTCTTCGTCTGTGGCGGAGAGCACTCCCGGGACGGTCTTAAGGTATCTTTGTATTTCGTCGTGGAGCGCGCCGGTGCCCTTGCCGTGGATGATGCGGACGGAGCCGATCCCGAGCATCTGCGCGTCGTCTATATAGCGCACGACTATCTCCATGGCGGCCTGCAGCCTTTCGCCCCTGATGTCCAGCTCCGGCGAGAAACTGAGTTTGCGGGCTGTGATCGCCGGGTCGCGCTTTTCGTAGACCGGCGTGTAGGTCTTTTTCGAGGCCTCCTTGAATTCGTTCGAGGAGATGCGCTCCACCCGCTCGGCCGGCAGCTTGCTGGTGATGTTTCCTATCACCACGGTCGCTTTCTTGCCGCTTACGCCCACCACCTCGCCGACCATGCCGTTCGATTTCACCCGCACCTTTTCGCCTATCTTGAGAGGCGCGCTGCGGAATGCTTCCTGACGGTCTTCTTCGGAATTCGCCGCGGGTTTCTTCCGCTTGTTCAGCAAGGCCTTCTTGCGCTCGATATATTCGTCGTGAGCTTTCTGCTCCTTGCTCTTGCGCTCTTCCAGAGCGCCCAGGAACCCGGAGAGCTCGGCCCTCGCCTCTTTCGTGCGCTCTTTTTCGGCGTTGCTTTCCTTGATGTCCTTGATGGTCTTTTCCACCTGCTTGCCGGCGCTGCGGATTATCTCTTCCGCCTCCATCCGGGCCTGGTCCAGGATTTCTTTCTTGCGGCTGCGGATGTCCTCGAGTTCGCGCTCATACTGCTCCGCGAGCTCTTCCAGGTTCTTATCCGTGGTCTTGACCTTTCGGATCTTCTCGTCCAGCACGCGGCGGTTTTTCGCGATCTTGCGCAGGTTTCTCTCGATTCCCACGAACTCCTCGCCCGCACGGTTTTCCGCGTCTTTGACTATCGGCTCCGGGAGTTGCATCTTGCGCGCCAGCTCGAAAGCGAACGAGTTGCCGGGCATGCCTATCTTGAGCTGGAAGAGCGGGGCGATCTTAGAAGTGTCGTAGAGCATGGCGCCGTTCACGGCGTGTGTGTTCTCGCCGGCGGCGTAGAGCTTGATGTTTGTGTAGTGCGTGGTGATGACGCCGTAGGCGCCGCGGCTGTCAAACTCGGCCAGGATCGCTTCCGCAATCGCGCCGCCGGCCGCAGGCTCCGTGCCCGAACCGAATTCGTCTATCAGAATCAAAGTCCGTTCGTCCGCCTTCGCGAGCATGTCTTTCATGTCCGCCAGGAACGAGCTGTATGTGCTGAGGTCGTTCTCGAGAGACTGGTCGTCGCCTATGCACACCAGGATACGGTCGAACACAGGCAGCTCCGAGCTTTCGGAGGTGGGGACCAGCATGCCCCATTGGAACATGTACTGCAGCAGGCCGGTGGTCTTCAGGCAGACAGACTTTCCTCCGGCGTTGGGGCCGGAGATTATCAGCAGGCGCTTCTGCGGAGTCAGAGTCACCGTCAGCGGGCAAATCTGGCGGCCCTCCTTCTTGAGCGACTTCTCGAGCAGGGGATGGCGGGCCTTGCGCAGGCTCAGCGAACCGTCCGTGCTGATCACCGGCACACCGGCCACATAGTCAAGCGCCGTCTGCGCCTTCGCGATCAGGAAATCCACCTCGCCGAGAATGCGGGCGGTCTCGATCAGATCCGGCACATACGGGCGGACGAACTCGCTGAAGACATAGAGGATATGCGATATCTCGCGGGCTTCTTCGAAACGCAGCTCGCTTATTTCGTTCTCAAGCTCGATCACCTCAGCCGGCTCCACGAAGGTGGTCTTGCCGGAGGCCGACAGGTCGTAGACGAAGCCGCGGATCTTGCGCTTGGCGGAGGTGCTCACCGGGATCAGGAACTTCCCGTCGCGAACGGACACGGACGCGTCTCCGTCCACAATTCCCTCTTCCTTCGCGCTGTTCAGGATCGCGGTGGCTTTCTTGCTGATGGCGGCTTCCTTGGCGCGGAGGTCCTGCCTGATATGGAGCAGTTCGTCCGAGGCGGAATCCTTGATTTCGCCGTATTTGTCCAGGATGCTCTCTATCCGGCGGCGCACCTCCGGGAACGAGACCATCTTCGCGGTCAGGCGCTTGAGGGCCGGATACACGCCGTCTTTGATGGATATGAAAAACTGGGAGGTCTTGCGCGAGAGTTCGAGCATCGAGCCCAGCTTCGCAAGCGAGTGCTTGTCCACACTGAACCCCTCTTTCAGAAGGGGCTGCAGGAACGGGAGGGCGTCTATGTAACCGGTGGTGGGGAAGCTGTCTTCGAACATCAGCACCAACCTCATCTCGTCCGTGAGCTGAAGGCGTTCGCCTATCACGGACGGGTCCGCACTGAACTCCTCGCCGGCGACTCTGTCGGCGGCATATTCGGTCTGGCAGCGGTTGGAGATGGTCTCCCGAACCTTGTCAAACCCCAGTTTCGCTTCCAGTCTTCTGTCCGTCATCTCCGAGCATGAGTTTCAATGCGTTCTTGCTCTTAACCTTCTCGAGCTTGCCGTCTGCGACGAAAGAGACGTCGCCGGTCTGTTCGCTCACCACTATCACTCTCGTGTCGGTCTTTTCCGTGATGCCGATGGCTGCTTTGTGGCGCATGCCATAACGGGCCGGGATGTCCGTCCTGTCGGTGATGGGCAGGGTGCAGCGGGCCGCGACTATTCGGCTGCCGCGTATGATCACAGCTCCGTCGTGGAGCGGGGAATTCTTGAAGAAAATGTTCTCGATGAGGGGCTTGCTGATGGTGGCGTCCAGCTTGTCTCCAGTGGCCACTATATCCTCCAGCGGGTCGGACGAGGTGAAGACTATCAGCGCGCCCACCTTCTGCTCGGCCATCTCGAAGCAGGCCTGCACCACTTCGTCTGCCATGTCGGCCTCCAGCACTGCGTCGCTGCGGCGGAAGAGTTTTCCGAGCCAGGAACTTCTGTCGCCGGAGAAAGTGCTGCGGCCGAGGTTGTAGAGGAAGTGCCGGATCTCTGGCTGGAAGATGACTATCAGCGCGATCGCGCCCACGTCTATCACCGTCCCGAGCAGGGCGGACATCATGGTCATCTTGAGTGCGTCCACCAGGATACGCAGGAAGAGCAGCGCTATGATGGCAAGGGCGATGTTCATCGCGGCGGAGCCTTTTATCCAGCGGAAGAGGAAATAAATAATCGCCGCGACCATCAGGATGTCCAGGACATCTATCAGAGTCACGTGCAGAAAACCTATATCGAGTAACAAATTGTGCATAATCCCCCAAATTTAGTAATTATTGAGGGATTCGGCAACTATCTGACTGACTGCGGCGCGCGTGCGTCCGAGCCCGCCTTCGTCCGCCGGATGCACCCTGTTCGCGAGCAGTATCACCGCAATTTTGCGGTCCAGGTCGATCACCACTGACGGGCCGGTGTAGCCGGTGTGGCAGACCGTCCGGTCCTGCGCGAAGATCTCGCCCCGGATCCATGCCGCCCCGCTGGAGGAGTCCCAGCCGAGTGCGCGCCCGAACGCCCCTTCCTGCTCGGTGCACATCAGCTCGACCGTCTCCGGCCGGAGGATGCGGCGGCCGCGGTACTCGCCCCCGTTCATGATGGCCGCGCAGAGGACGGCGAGGTCTTCCGCGTTCGAGAAGACTCCCGCGTTGCCAGAATTGCCGCAGTTGAAACGGCGGGCCGTGGGGTCATGGACCTGCCCGATAAGGGCCTTGCGCCAGTGGGTAGGCCTGCCGAATTGCTGGGGGTCCGTCTTCCTGCGCCAGATCACTTCGGTGGGGGCTATGGTCGCCAGGGTGGCCTTCGGGATCCGCTTGCCGGTGGGGAAGTAGCAGGTGTGCCGCAGGCCGAGCGCATCGAAGATGTGCGTCTGCGCATAGTCGCAAAGGCGCTCGCCCGTGAGGCTTTCGATTATGTACTGGAGGGTGATGAAATTCGGACAGCTGTAAATCAGCTTCGTCCCGGGCTCGGCCCGGCGGTCCAACTCCTTTATTATATATGCGCGCAGTTTCTCCGGGTGGTTGTCTGCACGGCGGCGGCCAAGCTCAAGCACGTCCGCGACCGGCGCGAGGCCGGAGGTGTGAGTCATCAGCTGGCGGACCGTGATCCGCTCGATGACCGTCCCGGTGCTGTCCGTCCAGGGCGCGAATTCGGGCAGATACTCGTCCACATAGTCGTCCAGCCCGAGGAGCCCCTGCTCCACCAGCTGCATCGCCGCGATTTCAGTGCTCACGCACTTGCTCAGAGAGGCCAGGTCGAAGACCGTCTCTTCTGTCATCGGCTCCGTCTTGGGGTAGACGCGCTTGTTGCCGTAGGCCTTTTCGTAGATTATCGAGTCTCCCTGCACGACGCAGAGCACTGCGCCGGGAGTGTTACCGTCCTCTATGGCTTTATTGATGACCGAATCGCAACGCTCGAAGCCGGTCAGCGCGGCGGCGATGAGCAGAATCTTTCCTATCATGCACCAAATTTACAAAAATCTTCCCAACCTCTTGTCAATCAAAAAAATAATCGTATCTTTGCACCCCCTTTGAAAAAGGGATATGAATTTTATAAACAGTTAATTAATCAAACCAATGCCTGGATTAATTGGAAAGAAAATCGGAATGACATCCGTTTTCGGTGCCGAGGGAAAGAACATTCCATGCACCGTTATCGAGGCTGGTCCGTGCGTTGTTACGCAGCTCCGTACAGTAGAAAAAGATGGTTATGCCGCTGTACAGCTTGCCTATGACGAAACCACAGAAAAGCACGCCAGCGCGCCTCTTCAGGGGCACTTCAAAAAGGCAGGAACCACTCCTAAGCGCAAGCTTGTCGAGTTCAAGGCAGACTTCGCAGGAGAGCTCAAACTTGGCGACACTCTCACGGTCGCGGACGTCTTCACAGAAAACGTTCCTTTCGTGGATGTAGTCGGCACATCGAAGGGTAAAGGATTCCAGGGCGTCGTCAAGCGCCACGGATTCGCCGGAGTAGGTGGACAGACCCATGGTCAGCACAACCGTCTCCGTCACCCCGGTTCTATGGGTGCATCTTCATGGCCGTCCCGCGTGTTCCCCGGAATGCGTATGGCAGGTCACATGGGTTGCGACCGTGTAAAGGTTGAAAACCTTGAAGTTCTTAAGGTTATTCCTGAGAACAATCTCATCGTTGTTAAAGGTTCCGTTCCCGGAGCCAAGGGTTCTTATGTAATTGTGGAGGCTTAAGAGTATGGAACTTTCAGTTTACAAAATCGACGGATCCGAATCCGGAAAGAAGGTCGCTCTTGATGAGAAAGTTTTCGGTATCACTCCGAACGACCACGCAATTTATCTCGACGTCGTGCAGTACCTCGCCAACCAGCGCCAGGGAACCAGCAAGTCGAAGGACCGCAGCGAGAATGCGCACAGCACCAAGAAGCTCGGTCGCCAGAAAGGCGGCGGCGGTGCACGTCACGGTTCTCTCAAGGCCGGTATTTTCGTAGGTGGCGGCACCATCCATGGTCCGAAGCCTCGCAACTATTGGCACAAACTCAACAAGAAGGTCAAATCCCTCGCACGCTGCTCTGCTCTCTCTTACAAGGCTGCAGAAGGCGCTATCACTATCGTAGAGCCGTTTGCAATGGAGGCTCCCAAGACCAAGGAATTCGCACAGATCCTGACTAATCTCAAGGCTGGCGACCGCAAGGTCCTCTTCGTTCTCCCTGCAAATTCGGACAACATTTTCCTTTCATCCCGTAACCTTCCCTACGCAAACGTCATCACTGTTGACGAGATCAACACCTACGCCGTGATGAACGCGAACGCTCTCGTTCTCGTGGACGGCGTCCAGGACGTGCTTGCATCGAGGGTCAAATAAAACTGACAAGAGATGGGAATTATTATTAAGCCAATCGTTACAGAGAAGCTGACGGCTCAGGGCGAAAAGTTGAACCGTTACGGCTTTGTGGTAGACCGCAAGGCGAACAAGCTTCAGATAAAGGAGGCAGTCGAGACCCTTTACGGTGTCTCCGTTGCCGACGTCAACACAGTCAACTATCACGGCAAGAGAAAGCAGCGCTACACCAAGGCTGGTCTTCTCCGCGGCCGTATGAATCACTTCAAGAAGGCCATCGTGACCCTTGCAGGTGAGGATAAGATTGATTTTTACGCTAACATCTAGGAGGGAAGAACAATGGCAATCAGAAAATTCAAACCGGTAACCCCGGGTCAGAGGAACAAGGCTATCAGCTCTTTCGAAGAGATCACAACCAACAAGCCTCAGAAGTCATTGCTCGAGCCTCTTAAGAGGACTGGCGGACGCAATAACACTGGTCAGATGACTATGCGTTATATCGGTGGCGGACACAAGAAGATGTACCGCATCATCGATTTCCTTCGTAACAAAGACAATATGCCTGCGACGGTTCTTACCATCGAGTACGATCCTAACCGCAGCGCACGTATCGCTCTTGTTCAGTATGCCGATGGAGAGAAGAGGTACATCATCGCTCCTAACGGACTTCAGGTGGGACAGACTGTCGAGTCGGGTAGCGGAGTCGCTCCCGAGGTAGGCAACACTCTTCCTCTCAGTGAGATTCCGGTCGGTACTATGGTTCACGCAATCGAGCTTCGTCCCGGACAGGGCGCCGCAATGGCCCGCTCCGCCGGTACCTTCGCTCAGCTGGCAGCCCGTGAGGGCAACCACGCCATCCTTCGTCTCCCTTCGGGCGAGACCCGTATGGTGCTGGTCAGCTGCCGCGCAACCATCGGTGTCGTTTCCAACACTGATCACAACCTCGAGTCGTACGGCAAGGCAGGCCGCAGCCGCTGGCTTGGCCGTCGCCCGCACAACCGTGGTGTCGTTATGAACCCGCACGATCACCCGATGGGTGGTGGTGAAGGCCGCGCAACGGGTGGACATCCTCGTAGCCGCAAGGGTCTCCCTGCAAAGGGCTACAAGACTCGCAACCCGAAGGCAGCTTCCAACAGGTTCATCATTGAAAGAAGAAAGAAGTAATCGGAATAAACTATTGAGATTATGAGTCGTTCATTAAAGAAAGGTCCATACATCCAGGAAGCCCTGGAGAAGAGAGTTCTTGCTATGAATGATGGTAGCAAGAAAAAAGAGGTGGTCAAGACCTGGTCCCGTGCCAGTATGATCTCCCCTGACTTCATCGGCCATACTATCGCTGTTCACAACGGAAACAAGTTTATTCCGGTTTATGTAACTGAGCAGATGGTAGGTCACAAACTCGGAGAATTCGCTCCGACCCGCACTTTCCGCGGACACGCAGGT
>JAGAAD010000023.1 GCA_017615445.1 Bacteroidales bacterium | reverse complement strand
TCGAACAGAACCACCTCTCATTCGGAATGGATGTTACCAAGTACAATATTGAACCCAAGAAAAAGAACGTATAACGATGAGACACAATAGATCTATCAATCATCTCGGACGTCAGGCAGGCCACCGCAAGGCTCTCCTTGCGAACCTCGCTTCTTCGCTCATCCTGAAGAAGAGGATCACGACGACGGTGGCGAAGGCGAAAGCCCTCAAATCCTATGTCGAGCCCCTCATCACCAAGAGCAAGGACGACAGCACCCACTCCCGTCGAGTGGTGTTCAGCTACCTGAAGGACAAGAACGCCGTTGCAGAGCTCTTCCGCACCGTCGCTCCGAAGATCGCAGACCGCCCGGGCGGCTACACCCGCGTCCTGCACCTCGGTTTCCGTCAGGGAGACGCAGCCGAAATGGCTCTTATCGAGCTCGTAGACTTCAACGAGGCAGCTCTTGCAGCAGCCCCCAAGGCAGCAGCCAAGAAGACCACCCGCCGCAGCACCAAGAAGGCCGAGGCGAAGGTCGAGGAAGCTCCCGCAGAGGCGGCAGCCGAAGAGCCCAAGGCAGAGTAATTAAGGGCTCAGCCAATAAAAAATGGACTTTCGCAGATGCGGAAGTCCATTTTTTGTTGCTATATTTGACACTTGACACTAAAACGATGAGAATTTCATCCCCGTTACCCGCATTGTCGGTCCTTATTCTTATCGCGCTCGGTTGCGGTAATAAGAAGGAGTACAAGCTGCCCGATTGGCCGTGGGAAGACCCGGTTCAGGCAGACACGGTCGCCCAGTCGGACACGGCCGCGCCTGTGGATCCGGTCGTGCCTGAAGGCCCGGCGTGGACGGATGTGAGTGCGGAGTACTCGGGCCTGCCCGAATATGTGAAGATTTTCAAGGCCCCCTCGAAGCTCGAAGGGCAGAACGCAGTGGCTTTCATCGCGGACGTGGACCTCTCGAAGGCCGGTTTCGGCGTGTGGGGGCTGAACGACCCGGAGCTTCAGGGCTGTTCGGACGCGCTTAAGACTCCCTCGCAGGTCTATTCCGCCCAGGGAAATCCGGCCGTGGTGATAAACGGCGGGTATTTCTACTCCTCCGGCGGGAAGAACTATGCCGCGAGTCTGGCGGTCAGCGGCGGGACCCTCCTGTCCCCGAACATTAACTACGCATCCGAGGACTGGGTCAGCATCTATTACCCCACCCGCGCGGTGTTCCTCGCGCACAAAGACGGCACCTGCGAAGCGGCATGGTCCTATTTCAAGAGCGCAAGCGAGCATTGGGTCTACCAGCAGCCGGCCGAAAACGACTGGTCCAACAAGCCCCTGAAGGCCCCTAGCGCCAGTTTCCCCTCCGCCGGAGCGAAGCTCGAAGCGGAGAACGGAATCGGCGGCGGCCCGCTCCTTCTCAAGGACGGCGAGCTGCGCAACACCTTCAAGTTCGAGCTGTTCGACGGCTCGAGCGGGATCGGCCCCACCGTCCGCGCGCCCCGCACGGCGATAGGCGTGACGCCGGAAAAGCGCCTGGTGCTCTTCGTGTGCGAAGGCCGCAACCAGACCCCGGACGTGCCCGGCTTCACCACGGAAGAAGTGGCCGGGATCCTCAAGGACTACGGCTGCTCGGACGCCATCAACCTGGACGGCGGAGGCAGCTCGCTGATGCTGGTTTGCGGGAAAGAGCTAATCAAGCCTTCGGACGGCAAGCAAAGGTCCGTGGGCAGTTGTGTGTTTGTCAAGTAATCACTATTCTAAACAACCAATAACGTTATGAAAAAAGTATTGTTAGCGCTCAGCGCAGTTATGTTTGCCTTTATGGCTTGTACTCCCGAGGAAACTCCGGACAATCCGGGCGGCGAGGACAATCCCGTCAGCAAAGGCGAGTTTACTCTCACTTCATCCAAGACCCCTTCCGTCGGTTTCGCCGGCGGCGAGGTGAAAGTGGAGTTCACCAGCACGGTGGATTGGACAGCATCTCTTGATGTGGAGGCCGCGGTCGCTTCCATCGCACCCAAGTCCGGTTCCGCAGAGGACACCTTCGTGAAGGTGACGGTGGCGGCATTCGAAGAGAAGAATGCAACCCGCACCATCAAGCTCACAATCAAGCCCGAAGGACTTGCAGACGAAGTGGTGACCATCACCCAGGAAGGCGAGTTCGAGCCTTTCTTCAGGGTAAGTGCAGACAAGCTTAATGCTGGTGTCGGCGGCGGCGAAGTCTCGTTCACCATCGAGGCCAACGTCGAATTCGACGCTGTGACAGACGAAGACACGGAGCAGTGGGCAGAGTTCACGCTCACCGATAAGGCCGGAACATTCAAGGTGGATCCCAACCCCGAGTTTGCAGCCCGTACAGGATTTGTGACCTTCACCACCGCTGCTATTCAGGTTCCCGTTCTTGACGACAAGGGCGAGGAGACAGGAGAGACTCAGGACGCCACCTTCGTCGTTTATGTCACTCAGGACGGCCACGCCAAGCAGGAGTGGATAGTTGAAATCCCCGCGGCGATTGCTGCAGAAGCCACCAACTACTCCTATGCACTCTACTACGGAGTTCCTCTGCTCTGCAACGGATCCGACATATACATGATTAATCCCAACAACGGCGAATTCAACTCTGAGCCCATGGATATGGGAGACATGAAGTTCGTCGGCATCGCCAACGACGATGCGGGCAACCTCCTCTTCCAAATTGGTGGAGCATACACAGAGACTGTGCAGGTGGTCGTTATGCCCGCCGACGGTTCTCAGGCATACTACCTTATCAACTGGCCCAACCCTTACTACGGTTACGGTCTCAAGAAAATGACGATCAAGGGTGATGCGACAGGACAGGCAGTCGTGACTATGTTCAACGGCGGCGCTCCGGACTACTCCGGTGTCAACGCCTGCCTCTACTGGAATGTCGGCGATGGCGAGACTGCATGGGAGCAGACCACTCCCGGTGATGACAACACCTGGGTCACCAAGCCCACGGGCAACATCACTCCCGAACACCTCGCAAAGCACAACTGCTGGGATTCCTATCGCTGCTTCTTCGCTCCGGTCGGACCGCGCGTCAGCGACGGATTCGTGTTCAACGGCTACGACGGAAAGTACCAGTTCAAGTACTACAACGGCACCGCATGGGCAGACATTCTCTCCACTCCTTACACCTGGGAGAGCGGTGTGAACAGTTTCAAGAGCATCGACTGGGGCGGCGAGGCCTACAGCGTCGCTGTGGGTATGTCCTACTTCCCTGTGTGGGGCATGCCTTCGGATGTCTGGTTCATGAAGGGTAACGGTTCAACCCTCGAGGCGCTTGCAACCCTCAAGTACAACGCAGTCACCACCGAAGGACTTGACAACGACACTCAGGTCTACGCCTTCAAGCCCGGCGCAACAGATGTTGCTCTCATGGTTGGAACCGACGGCAACCTGATCGCCTTCATCGTGGACGGCGCCAACAAGGTCGCAGCAAAGTACACCTTCAGCAAATAAGATTTGAGTTTATCCCCCACGGGAGCCGTGGGGGATAACCACCTGAATTTCAATAAGTTAAACAAAAGAGGTCTTGCAAAAATGCGAGACCTCTTTTGCGTAAGTAGTTGATTTATAATCACTTATCCCCCCACGCACCAGGGGGGGGGGTAAGGGCTAACTGCGCCAGAAGACCTTCAAGCGGGTGAAAAGGCAGGTGAGGGCCATCATCAGCGAGGTGATGAACACGCCGCGGAGAAAACCGAGCAGAGGATTGCCCACAGTCAGATTGTCGAAGGCCTCGAAGCCTACCAGATAGAGCAGCGGCATGATGATGTAGGCCGTGACGGTGTAGGCTATCATAGGGTTCTGGCCGGTCATAGTGAGATTGAGGCTCAAAGAGCGGCCGCGAAGGGCGGCGCGGGCCTCACACCAGAGAAGGAACGAGGTCATCAGGCACGCAAGGCCTGCGGTGGAGAGCATATAGCTCATATTGCAGTGGTCCTTGGTGATGCCGCCGTCGATGGGATCGAAGATGATTCCGAACTGCAGGGCCGCGAAGCCGATTCGCATTATAAACGACCATGCGGACTTGTCCTCGCGCGTCAGCCACATAGCCAGCCCGCCCAGGGCAAAGACCGCCGTGAACAGGATCCAGACGTTGCGGGTGAAAAAGCCCCAGAGGGCGAGCGGCGTCATCAGCAGGCACAGCCATGCCGCCACCGCGCTGCCGGCCGAACGGGGCGTGTCGCAGATTTCGTCTCCTGCGGCGACGAGGATGTCGCCCACCACCGACCCCAGCAGCACCACGAACAGATACTGCACATAGGACCAGCGGAAGAGCCAGTCGATCCAGCCGGGGAGTGCGAGCACGTCCAGCGCGTGTGTGTGCCAGTTGACTTCCTTGGTGATGAAGACCACCGCCAGAATAACCAGCCGCAGCCAGAGGCGCTTGCGGGTGAGCAGCCACGAAAAGCCGCCCAGCAGCGCCACCAGCGAAAGGACCATTATGATTATGTTGATGCTGTGCAGGCTCAGACTCGCGCCGAGCACGAACTTCTCCACGCAGAGCATCGCTATCACCACGAGCACGCCGAGGGAGTTCACGAGCCAGCCGTGCCGCCCGGGCACACGCCACAGTGCGAGGAACATCCCGCACCAGAGCCCGAGGCGCACGAGGCAGGGGCCGAGAGCCTGATAGTTTGCGACCAGGTCTGCGTTTCCGAGCACAAGGCCGAAGGCGGCAAGGGTCAGCCAGCGGCGGACGAGCCCCAGCGAAATGCTGCCGAGGGACTCGCCGCGGCGCAGCTTGCCGCCGAGGGAGAACGGAATCGCCGCGCCCATCGAGAAGAGGAACCACGGGAAGACCAGGTCCACCCAGGTGATGCCTTTGACCAGCGGGTTGAAGGCGTATGTGGGCGGGGGACACTGGCAGTGGAACATCCACGCCGGCAGCCCTGCGCCCCAGCCGATCGTGCTGCACAGGATCATCAGCATGATGGCGATCCCGCGCAGCGCGTCGATCGAAGCTATGCGCTTGCCCATGGGGTTAAGCCTTCTTGCCCTTGCTCTTCCAATAGCGCTCGATTTCCTCCAGCGTCATGCCGGTGGTCTCAGGCATAAGCTTCCACATAATCAGCATGTACGGCACGCACATGACGGCGAACATGAGGAAGGTGCCGGCCGGGGTGAGGTTTGCGAGGAACCAGGGGGTGAGCTGGCCGATCAGATATGTGCCGACCCAGAGAGCCATTCCGGCTATGCTCATCGCCAGGCCGCGCACACGGTTCGGGTACATCTCGGAAAGGATGACGAACACCACAGCGCTGATCGAGATGGCGGTGCTGAAGACATAGAGCAGGAAGAAGGTCAGCAGGAAGCCGTTGCCAAGGCCGAGCGCCGCACCCTTGAAGAAGTAGAGCGCGATGGCGAGAAGGCAGATTATCATGCTGCTGACGCCCCAGTAGACCAGCTGCTTGCGGCCCACCTTGTCGATAATGACGGTGGCGATTATGGTCGTGAGGAAGTTCACGGCGCCCACCAGCACGGTGCTGAGCAGGGAGACGTCTCCGGTCATGCCGGCGTCTTCGAAGATCTTCGGGCCGTAGTAGAGAACGGCGTTCACGCCCATGAACTGGCCCAGAATCGCGATTGCGCAGCCGATGAGGACGGCGCGGAAGATGCCGGGTTCGAAGATTTCCTTCCAGTTGGCCTTGACCTCGCTGCCGATGGCTGCGAGAGTCTCGCCGGCCTGCTTGGAAGCCTCGGCTTCGGTGATGTAGATCCTCTGCAGGATCGCCGAAGCCTCGGAGCCGCGGCCCTTGACAAGCAGCCAGCGCGGGCTTTCGGGGATGAAGAAGATCACCACCAGGAAGATTATATCGGGGATGAGGTTGCAGCCGAGCATGCCTCTCCAGTACTCGGAGTTGAACATGTTGGTCATCAGCGAACCGCTCACCGTCTCGTCCACATTTTTGTAGATAATGAAGTTCACGAGGTATGCCAGCAGGAAGCCGAGGGTGATCATCAGCTGGTAGAGGGCCACCAGAGTGCCGCGCTTGCTCGCGACCGCCACCTCGGAGATGTACATAGGGGAGACAATCGAGACCACACCGATGCCGAAGCCGCCGAACATGCGGAAGACCACCAGCTGGCTGAAGTTCGCCGCCACCGCGCAACCGAAGGCCGAGATGCTGAACATCAGCGCTGCGATCAGCATGGTCCTCTTACGGCCTATGCCGTCCGAGAGCATGCCCGCGACCAGCACGCCGATAATCGAGCCGATCAGGGCGCAGCCCACATACCAGCCCTCCTGGATCGTGTTGAGGGCGAACTGGGTGGTGACGGCCTTGGTGGTTCCGGAAATAACTGCCGTGTCGTAGCCGAACAGGATACCGCCGATGGCGGCCACCACTGCGAGGAATACGACGTATCCCATATTGACGTTTTCTGTCTTAGCCATAGTTATTTGATGTTAAAGTAGTCTTTGTAACGGTCGTAGAGGTGTCCTGCCTGGAGATAGGCGCTCTGAGGGCTCAGGAAGTGAGAGAACTCGAAGGTGATGGCCTTGTCGTAGCCGCAGCGGGCGGCGGCCTCCAGTTTCAGGCGGAGTTTGTCGAACTTGATGGGGAGGAAGCGGATGGGCATGTCGCGGTCGAAGGTCTCGGCGTTTGTCCAGCACTGTATGCCGTAGCGGTCTGCGAGTTTCTTGTTCACCGAGAAGAAGGCGTCCAGCTCATCATAGTCTATGTGACCGTCCTGGAAGGCGACGGCGTCCACCACTTCGTGGATTCCGGAGAAGATCTCGTCCCATTCCTTTTCGTGCTGCTGAACGGACACGGCGTCTTCCTTCGAGAGGTTTCCGCCTGCGGCGCTGACGGCCTTCTTGCCGTCTATCCACGGCGAGATGAAGGTGGGCAGACCGCCGCTGACGTCCTTGCACATACGGCCCATGGTGTAGAAGCAGTCCACTGCGCCCTTCGTGGCGCGGGAGATCTCGGTGCTGAGGTACCAGCCCTGGAAGCTTTTGTGGTGTCCGTAGGCCTTCCAGACTTCGTCTATTACGAATTTGTTGACCTCGGTCTCATACATCATATCGCCGGTGTCCCAGTAGCGGCCGGAGTCGTAGAGTCCGAAATAGAACTTCATACCGTGCTTGTCCGCGAGGGTGAGGAAGAGCTCCAAAAGGTCTATCGATGGCATGTAGCAGCCCTTGTTCAGGAGGTATTTGCTCGGCCAGGTGATGAACTTGCGGTAGCCGCTGCGGATCATGATGACGGTGTCTATCCCTATCGCCTTCATGTTGCGGAAGTCCTGGTCCCACTCCTTCGGACCCCAGTTCTGATGGGGGATGTCGTGGGAGATTTCATCCAGGAATGTTCCGGTGATTCGCAGGCCTGCGCCCTTGGGCACTATCAGACCGGTGCCGGGATCCGCGCCCTCGAGCGCAGGGGCTCCGGCGCAGCCGGAAAGAAGCGGGGCTGCCGCCGCGGCCGCAGTCGCCGCCGCAGCCGTCTTGAGGAAAGATCTTCTTGATGTCATATCTTGCTTGGAATTAGTTTCAGTTAGTACAAATGTAAAGAAAATCTGTGTTTTTTCGTATATTTGGGTATTGAACCACATTACTAACCTAGTATAATCAATGAAACACAGGCATTTGCTCCTAATTGCATTGATGCTGCCGCTGTCGGTCTTCACGGCCTTTGCGCAGCAATTGGTGCAGGGCAAAGTCACGGACTCCCGCGGAGAGACCATCCCGGGGGCTTCGGTCTTTGAGCTCGGCACCAGTAACGGTGTGATCACCGACCTGGACGGTCAGTACACGATCTATGTGGCGTCGGACGCCACCCTCGAGATTTCATTCCTCGGGATGAAGACCAAGACAGTCGCGGTGAACGGCCGTAAAACAATCAACGTAGTGCTTGAAGAAGACACGACGGTTCTGGATGAGGTCGTGGTGGTCGGTTACGGTACTCAGCAGAAAGCGTCCCTGACCAATGCGGTCAGCACGGTCAAGGGCTCCGAGATCCTGAAGGCCCCGGCTGTGGGCGTTTCGTCCGCGGTCGGCACCCGCGTCGCGGGTGTGGTCGCTCTCCAGGAGAGCGGCCAGCCAGGCGCAGACGGCGCCTCGCTCCTCGTCCGCGGACAGGGAGCCATCTGCATCGTGGACGGCGTCCCGCGCGACCTCAATGAAATCGAGCCTAACGAAATCGAAAGCATTTCTGTGCTGAAAGACGCCACCTCCGCCGCCATGTACGGTCTGAACTCCAGCGCCGTTATTCTGGTGACCACTAAAAAGGGTGACGTGCAGAAGACCAGAATTTCCTACAACGGAGAGTACGGTATCAGCCGCAACACAAACATGCTGAGGCTGCTGAACGGCCCCGAGTACGCCTACTGGTATAACAAGGCCTACGAGCTGGACTGCGACGCCTTCGACACCGCTTTCGAGCCTGTCTTCACGGCTCAGCACGTCAAGTGGATGCAGGAAGGGACCCACGGCTGGGGAAACACGGACTGGTACAGCAAGACCTTCGGCACCGGAACCACCCAACACCACAACGTCAGCGCCACCGGCGGTAACGAAAAAGTCAAGTTCTTCGCGTCTCTGGGCTATTTTGACCAGAACGGTAACGTCAGCAACTTCGACTACCAGCGTTACAACCTCCGTTCGAATGTGGAGGCCAAGATCACGGACGATCTCGTCTTCGAGATGAACGTCTCCGGCCGCGTGGAAAAAAGGCATCGCCCCGGTTTCTCCGCCAATCCGGACGACTGGAGCAACATCCCGCAGCAGGCTGTCCGCGCCCTGCCTTATGTGCCCGAGACCTACGAAATAGGCGGAACGGTCTACCCGGTCTCCACCAGGACCGCATCCAGCTGGGTAAACCCCATCGCCGCGGCGGACGAGACCGGAAATCAGCGCACGCGCTATCTCTACCTGCAGACCAACTTCTCCCTCCGCTACGATGTCCCGTTCATCAAGGGCCTCTCGCTGAAGGAAATGGTCTCGTACGACACCGGTTTCCAGGCTGTCAAGCAGCTCGCCACCCCTTACTACACCGCGGTGCTGACCCTGCCCACCATCGGCACGACCGATCTGAGCTATGTCCGTTCCACGGACGCCCGCGGCACCTCCACCAGCATCACCGAAAGCTCGGCCTGGGCCTATAACATCACGACCCAGACGAGCATCGACTACGCCGGCGAGTTCGGCGGACACAAGATCCACGCCCTCGCCCTGCTCGAGACCCGCGAGAACCGCTCGCATGCGATGGGCGCCACCGGTTGGGGACTGGATTTCGTGCAGCAGGACGAACTGTCCTACATCTCCAACCAGACCGGCGACGGTTCCGAGAAGATTCCGAACATCTCCGGTTACAGCGGACACACCCGCGTGGCCGGTTATGTGGGACGTGTGAACTACTCGTATAAAGACAAGTACCTCCTCGAGGCCTCCATGCGTTACGACGGATCGTATGTGTTCGAGGGCAAGTCCGGCGCCCGCTGGGTCGCCCTGCCCGGTGTCTCCGCCGGTTGGGTGCTCAGCAAGGAAGACTGGTTCGACGTGGACGGTATCGATCTCCTGAAGCTTCGCGGAAGCGTGGGTAAGACGGCGAACTCCAATGTGGCCGCCTACCAGTACATGGACCTCGTCTCGCTCAGCAAGAAGCAGGTTATCTTTGGCGGTGCGAGCCAGAGTATGGTCTACGCCAGCACCCTCGGCAACCCCAACCTCACCTGGGCTAAGGTTCTGAACTACGACGCCGGTGTGGACTTCGAGGCCTGGAAGGGTCTGCTCGGACTCGAGTTCGACGTGTTCTACAAATATGAGTACGACATCCTCTCCGGAGTCACGGGTTCCTATGCCCCTTCCCGCGGAGGTTACTACTACTCCTACGGCAACGAGAACAAGATCGACTATAAGGGCTTCGATATGACCCTGCGTCACAACAACTACATCGGAAGCTTCAACTACGGAGCCAAGCTGGTCTTGACTTACACCTACAGCCGCTGGCTGCACTATGCCGGCGACTCTGACAACACCCCGGACTACCTGAAGCTCACGGGCAAGCAGGTGGGAGCGAAGATGGGCTTCATCGCGGACGGCCTCTTCAGGACCGATTCGGAAGCCAACAACTCCGCCACCATCCCCGGTTCGAGGGTGGCCGCCGGCTACATCAAGTATGTGGACCGCAACGGAGACGGAAAGATCACCTACGCCCAGGATATGGGCTATGTGGCAGGCAGCCCCTATCCTATGGTGCAGGGTTCACTGAACCTCTTCGCCTCCTGGAAGGGTTTCGACCTGGACATGCTCTGGCAGGGCGCCACAGGCCGTACGGTGTCTCTGACAGGTGTTTACACAGCCACCGGTTCCGAGTACATCATGGACAACACCTTCCTCACCAAGCCTTTCTACCACGGAGGAAACTCTCCTCTGTTCCTTCTCGAGAACTCCTGGCTGCCTGACAATAAAGACGGCGAGTTCCCGCGTCCTTCCATCACTCCTCTGAGCTCGAACAACGCCTATTCGTCCACCTTCTGGTACCGCGACGGATCCTATCTCCGACTGAAGACCCTTCAGCTAGGCTACACCGTCCCGCAGGCGTGGCTCAAGACTCTGGGAGTCACCGCGCTCCGCTTCTATGTGCAGGGTTCGAACCTGCTGACATTCAGCGGCCTGACCAAGTACAACATCGACCCTGAGCAGCCTGCCGTGAACAACGGATACTACCCGCAGCAGAAGGTCTATCAGGCCGGCGTTAAAATCACATTCTAAGGAGGACAGGATATGAAAAGATATATAGCAATTATCGCAGCGGCTTTCGCCCTGGTTTCCTGCAACGAGTGGCTGGACAACACCGAGAACAACACCTACCTCACGGACGGTCTCGTCTGGAGCGATGCAAGTTCGGCCGAGTTGTATGTGAACGGTTTCTACACCTACCTGAGCAAATACGGCCAGTTCGGCACCTACCAGTTCGGCGGAAGTATGACAGAAAGTCTGACCGACGCGTTCAAGTACGGTTCGCTTTCGCTCGGCCATAAAGCCGGCCACCCGAACAACTATGTCGTGAATCCCGAGGCCATCACCACAGCCGGATGTCTGTGGGGCATCTGGGGCACGGCCTACGACAATATCCGCAGAATCAACGGCTTCCTCGACTCTATGGAGAAGTTCTCCAAGCTCTCGGACGCCAAGAACACTGAACTCGCGGCGCAGGCCCGTTTCTTCCGCGCCTATGTCTACTTCCAGCTCGCAAAGCGTCACCCGAAGGGAGTCATCCTCTACGACCATCTCCCCACAGGTAACGACAAAGCCCTGAGCTCCGGCGAGGACACCTGGCAGTTCATCTATGACGACCTCATGTATGCCGCGAAGAATCTCCCGGCGGACTGGCCGTCCGCGGACAACGGCCGTGTGACGAAGTATGCGGCCTATGCCATGCTCTCGCGCGCAATGCTCTATGCCGAGCGCTGGGACGACGCCCTGGCCGCGGCGGATTCCGTCATCAACTCCGGCAAGTACGGCCTGATGGACGCCTACGCAGATTCGTGGAAGGGCAGCAACAAAGAGTGCATCCTTCAGTTCAAGTATGCCGTTTCCGGCCCGAACCACACCTTCGACCAGGACTATGTCCCTCTCTGCGACGGTTACGACTACGGCGCCCTCGGCACCCCCACCCAGGAAATGGTGGAGAGCTACGAAAAGGCGGACGGAACCAAGTTCGACTGGTCTGCCTGGCACGACGGCTCCAACACCAGCCGCCCGTTCTACGAGCTGCTCGAACCGCGCTTCCAGGCGACCGTGATCTACAACGGCTGCACCTGGAAATACAAGATCATGGACTGCAGCGTGGGCGGCACCAACGGCTCCTTCGTGGAGTACAGCACCGTGCCTTACTCCTACGGCAAGACCACCACGGGCTACTTCCTCCGCAAGATGGTGGACGAGTCGCACACAGACCTGCGCGGCGTGCAGAGCACCCAGCCTTGGGTGGAAATCCGCTATGCCGAGGTGCTGCTGAACAAGGCGGAAGCGCTGTACCGCAAGGGAGCGGCCCCGCTCGAGTATCAGGCCCCGCTCAATGAGGTCCGTGCGAGAGTCGGCCTTCCGAAGAAGACCAGCACCGGCGACGCCTGGTGGGCGGACTACCGCAACGAGCGCAAGGTGGAGCTGGCCTACGAAGGACACTACTTCTGGGATCTCCGCCGCTGGAAGGTGGCCCACACCGAACTCACCGGCTACCGTGTCCACGGATTCAAGATTCAGGGCGGCACGTTCAACTACATCGCCTGCGACACGGAAGACCGCCGTTTCCTCTCCAAGCTTTATTGCCTGCCTGTTCCGGACGACGAGCTGAAGGACAACAAGCTGGCTGAGCAGTATGACGAATGGAAATAAGCCTTATGAAAAAGATACTTTACATCCTATCAACCATAGTCCTGGCCGCGTGCGCTTTCACCGCCTGCCAGGAGCCTGACGCCCTCATACCCGCCGAATCGCGCAACGGTATCAACAGCGTCACGGCTTACTTCCTCTACGACGACCGCGAGGAAAACGAATTCCCTGCCGAGATCGATTACGAAGCGGGATTGATCACCATCGTGTTCCCCTACACCTACCCGGCCAACTCCGAGTCCCATCTCGAGATGAGCGACCTGAAGAAAGTGAAGGTGGTGGCGAACCTGGACGACAATGTGGTGGTGGATCCGCCTCTGCTGATGCTGGACCTTACGCGCGACGACAACTTCATCACGGTGACAGATCAGCGCAAGCAGAAGAAGACTTATCAAATTATAGGCGTGATCCGCAAGAGCCGTCTCTGCCAGATTACTAAATTCGAAATTCCTTCCAAGAACCTGACGGGCGTCATCAACGAGAGCACCAAAGCCATTTCGCTTATCTATAACGACACAATCGGTTCAGTGCTCGCCACTGCGACCCTCTCGTTCGGCGCTTCCTTCCAGGGAGTGGATCCCACCAAGACCAAGTGCAACTACGACAGCCCAGTGGATCTGACAGTCGTGGCACAGGACGGAGTTACCACCGCCACCTATACGGTTAAGATCGAAGAGCCGGACATCCTGTCCAAGGGCATGCGCTACGGCAGTGAGAAGCTGCTCTGGCATGTTAACCTTAACAGCCTCGGCATAGGCAATTCGCTGCTCACCGGAGGATTCGCCGCGCTTAAGGATTATGTGGTCCTGAACACCCGCGGCGAAGACATGGTGGTTATCAACGCCGAGACCGGAAAGAAGACCGGCACGATCGCCCTCGATTTCAAGGAGAACCTCAAGAACTTCTACTGCACTGGCGATCTCAACGACAACATCCTGGTCTGCAATCTCACCCCGAACGACGGCGATGTGTTCACCGTCTACCGCATCAAGGGAATCAACGGCACCCCCACCAAGTACATCGAATTAGATGCGGAAGGGGAGAGCCTCGGACGAAAGATCTCTGTCTACGGCAGCCTGGACGGCGACGCCATAATCACCGCGCCTATCACTACCGGCAGCACCGCCCTCTTGGACAATTCGTTCTTCCGCTGGACGGTCACGGGCGGTGTGCTGAACCCCATCCCGGAGAAGGTGACCATCGCCGATGAGAACATGGGCCTTTGGACCTACAACAGCGACATAGTCTACTCCAGCGCCACGGACACGGATGCGGACTACTTCGTCTCCAGCTACGCCGCCATCGACGGCACGGCCAACCGCTGCCACGTCTGGATGGACGGTAAGACGCATATGATGAAGTTCAAGAGCCCCGGCTACAGCGTGAACTGGGTGCCGAATGCCGTGGACTACGCGTTCTTCAACGGAATCGGAGTGATGGCCTCCATCACCATCAACGGCTTCACATGGGGCGCGGACGATGTGGGTTATCTCTACGACCTCAGCCAGAACAATCTGGACGAGACTGTCTGGCAGTGCGAGAAGGGTGTCTATGGCGCCTTCGCCACCAACGCCGTGGCAAACGGCAACCAGACCGGAGACGTGGCCCTCCGCACATCCGCAGACGGCTACTTCCTCTACTTCTACTTCATGTTCTCAGGAGGACAGATAGTGAAGGTGCAGTTTGACTGCCTGAATATGTAATTATGAAAAGAGTGAATACTATAATCGCTTTGGCAGCGGCTGCGCTTCTCTGCGCGGCCGCCTGCTCCGGCGAAGGTCCGGGCTACCACAAAACCCCGGAATGGGATCTCTCGGGCGTTACGGACGACCCGAATAAGCCTTCCGATCAGACGGATCCGGACGACTCGACCGGCACGACGCCGGTGGATCCGGTGGTGGAGTCGACCAAGCCTTTCTACATCTGGATAGACGCTTCGGCCAATTTCCCGGATTTCGCCAACTCGAAGGACAATATCAAGCGCGACCTTCAGCTCGCCAAGGACACCGGCTTTACGGATGTGGTGGTGGACGTCCGTCCGACCACCGGAGACATTCTGTACGAATCTTCGGTGGGCACAAAGGTTCAATGGCTTGGGGCCTGGACCAGCAAAGGCTACGAAAAGTTTACCCGCACGGCCGATTGGGATTATCTGCAGGCTTTCATCGACACCGGCCATGAACTCGGCCTTAGGGTGCATGCTGCCATCAACACCATGGTCGGCGGCAACAAAACCAGCCTCGGCCAGCAGGGTGAGCTGTATCGCGACAACACCAAGAAGGGCTGGGCCACCTATTATAATCTCCAGGCGGGAATAACGAACGCAATCGATGCCGGGCAGAGCACTCTGTTCTACAATCCGGCCCATCCGGATGTGCAGACTTATCTCCTGCAGCTTATCAAGGATCTGGCGTCCTACGAGGATCTGGACGGAATAATCCTGGACCGCTGCCGTTATGTGGGACTGGAGGCTGATTTCTCCGAAGTGTCCAAGAAGCAGTTCATGGATTATATCGGTGTGGTCTCGATCGAGTGGCCTTCAGATGTGCTTCCCGCCGGCGCGACCTATTCCACTCAGCCGACCAACAAGCCCAAGTACTACAAGAAATGGCTCGAGTGGCGCGCGAAAGTCATCCACGACTTCGTGGAGAAGGCGCACGACATCGCCCACGAGCAGAACCCGGACATCAAGTTCGGTGTGTATGTGGGCGGGTGGTACAGCCAGTACTACGATGTGGGAGTGAACTGGGCGAGCCCGGACTACAACACCTCTGCCTACTTCAGCGCATGGGCCAGCTCGGACTACAAAAAGTACGGTTTTGCAGACCATTGCGACCACATGCTGATCGGAGCCTATGCCAGCCCGGGAAGCGTCTATGGTTCCAGCGAGTGGACTATGCAGGGCTTCTGCAGTCTGGCGAAGCAGAAAATAGGCAAATCCTGCCCTCTGGTGGCCGGAGGCCCGGATGTGGGAAACTGGGACAGCAACAACAACTACACCCAGGAGCAGGAGAACGAAGCCATAACCAATTCAGTTAAAGCGTGTTACGACGCATGCGACGGTTATTTCCTCTTCGACATGATCCACCTGAAGAAGGCGAATCAATGGCAATATGCTAAAAAAGGCATAGATAATGCACTCGGAAAGTAAATTATTTTACTATCTTTACATCCGATATAGAAATTCATTACTAACCTTATAACATTTTATTAACCAAACACAATTTCATGAAAAAGATTTTGTTAGCAATTTTTGGCGCAGCTCTCCTTATGGTCGGTTGTACCAAAGAGATTGAGACTGCTGTCAATGACATCAACTCTCGTCTCACCGCTCTCGAGACTCAGGTAGCCGCCAACAAGGCAGCCATCGAGGAGCTCCAGAAGGCCAACTTTGTCACTGACGTCAAAGAGACCGAGACAGGTTGGACCATCACTCTGAGCAACAACAAAGTTATCACCCTCTACAACGGAGCACAGGGCCCTCAGGGTCCCCAGGGTCCCCAGGGTCCTCAGGGTGAGAAGGGCGATGCCTTCTTCTCCAGCGTTGAGGTGGATGGCGACACAGTCATCATTAAGTTGACGGACGGATCGACCTTCGTTCTTCCTCTGGTAGTCGATTTCGAGCTCGAGCTCTTCACGGATGAAATCGTACTCCAGCCTTCCGCCACTGTCGGAATCCCTTATCGCGTTAAGGGCGCGACAGCTGCAACCAAGGTCTACGCAGCAATGTGCTATCCGTACAGCGCAGAGGTCAGTGCGAATTCTCCTGAGATCCTCATCACCTCTCCTGCAGCCCTCGTTCCTGGCCGTGTTGTGGTCATGGCAGACAGGGGAGACGGAAGAGTCTCTACAAAAGCAGTTGAATTCGTAGGCCAGGAGCTCAAAGTCTCCACAACCTTCGCACGTACCGCTAACTTCTGGGGCGACTCCTTCACCATGAAGGTTGTTGCTAACGTCCCTGTCACCTTCTCCGCTGACGTTCCTTGGCTCACCTTCGAGGGAACAAAAGCCACTGAAGAGTACGAAGTCACCGTCAAGGTCGCCGTTACTCCTTCCTGCCTGAACCGTACCGGTCACGTCATCGTGAAGGATCCTAACGGAAACATCGTCCAGAACCTTGAGGTCGTTCAGGGTGGTACCCCCGCTTTCTTCCTCAACAACCAGGTCAGCTATGCCACATGGGCAGCGGCTTCGGAGGCTCTCGCAACCGCAACGGCAGACGGCAAAAACATCACCAGCGACGGAACCGTCCAGGTTATCATCTCCGAGGGCGCAGTGGTGGATCGTATCGTTCTCCCCGCAAACGAAGCTATCAAGAAACTCGAAATCATGCCTCGTTTCTATGGTGTTCCCGCCGCAGATCCGACCAAGATCATCGTCAAGGGTGTCACCATCCCGGGAGGCGTTGAGACCAGCATCCACGATGTCGTTATCCGTCCTGACGGATCCGGCATGCTCGATGACCTCAACCCTGGTTATGCAACCGGTATCGCTATCCGCAAGAACTCCAGCGTTGCGAACAAAGTTACCATCGACAATGTTGTCTTTGATGGCACGGATGAGAATTATACGGCAAAGACCCCGACCATGATCTTCGATAACGGATCAATTGCGGGTTCGGTAATCAGCGTCACCAACTCCCGCGCAGACTTCGGTGGATGCCGCGGATTCCAGCTCTATGGCGCAGGTAAGTTCACATTCGACAACAACTTCTTCGCCAACTCTTACAAGTCCTACATGTTCAGGCTCTATGCCACTGTGGACTGCACCTTCACGAACAACGTGTTCGACCACGGCGACAACCTGATCAACCTCTATGTGTTCGGACCGAAGGTCACCCCTGCTATCGAGGCTGACGAGTCTGGAAAACTCACATCCGAGGATTCCAACACCTATTCAGACAAGGTCGTCCGTCTCTACACCGGAAAGACCGGATATGCAAAGGACGCCAATGATAAGGTCGTCAAGACTGAAAACGGTGAGGCTTCCATCTATCCTAAGGCTAAGGGCCTCAACGGTATCGTCAAGCTCGCCGGTGTTCCTTACGCCACTGTTACCGCAGCTCTCGCAGCAGCCACCAACGGTGCTGTGATTGAGATTGAGGAAGGCTCGATCGACGACAACATCAAGATCCCTGCCGGCAAGTCCGTCACCATCAAGGGCGCTCCCGGCGCATCCCGCGACAAGGTTATCATCAAC
>JAGAAD010000112.1 GCA_017615445.1 Bacteroidales bacterium | reverse complement strand
GAAGTCAATGTCTTCTGCTGTGAGAGTCACCTCGTGGCCGCCTTCCTGGAGAGGGAGGTTTCCGTCTGCAGCAAGACCCGCAAGGCTTGGAATAGAATTCCAAGATCCGTTGCCGAAGCGGATGCAACCGCCTTCGTCATCAATGGTGTAGTGCGCGCAGAGGATGGTCCCGGGAGTGACGGTAGACCAGTCATAGCCGCCCCAGGACAGATCCGTAACGGCACCGCCGCCCCAAGTGACGGTGGAGTTGCCTTCCCAAATAGCTGTCTCCTGAGGGATCAACTCGATGAGATCTATGTAAGTGATGGTATAGCCGGTTCCGCAGACAACGAGACCTCCATTGTCTACCATAAAGGTGATGTCTTCTTCGGTGAGGACAATTTCGTGGCCACCTTCCTGGAGAGGGAGATTTCCGTCAGGAGCAAGACCTGCAAGGCTGGGGAGCGAAACCCAAGAGCCGTTGCCGAAGCGGATGCATCCGCCTTCGTCATCAATTGTGTATGTGGCCTTGAGTATCATTCCGGGCTTTACGGCAGACCAGTCATAGCCACCCCAGGACAGGGCCGTAACGGCTCCGGCGCTCCAGGTGACAGATTCATATCCGTGCCAGATAGTGGTGACGATGCGATCACCCGGGTCAAAATCAATTATATAAGTGATATCTCCGTTCGAGGAAATAAGTCTCACGTTTGTCTTGGCTTTTGCACCGCTGGGGACAACAAAGTAGAGGGTCATTCCATTGAGCAGATGGGGAATCTTTTCGCCGTTAACCTCAATATATTGAAGCACATCGGGGTTGGCGATGGTCGCAGTGAATATTTCACCAGCCTTCACCGTCTCCTCCGGGATCGATTTGAAGTATGCGAAGACTGCTTCAACCACATTGATCGAAGGAATCTCCATAGTTGTCCCGTTCTTGAGATTCAAGGTAGGCTTGCCTGTCTTGGCAGACATTGGAACCTGCAGGTTGATGAAGTTCTCCCCGCTCTCAAATTCGGCCGTGGCGTCTTCACCGTCTGAGACAAAGGTGATAGACTTGACAAGGTCCAGATTCGTACCTGCAATTGAGAGCATTCCACCGGCGGAAACTTTTCCTGCGCTGTAAGCTAAAAACTCGGGCTTCACAAGGCTGAAAGCAACTTTTACGCTTTTACCGTTGGCCTGAGTAAGGGTCAGGGAGTCCTCCTGAGCTTTTTCGGGTACGGTTACGGTAAGCTTGCCTGCGGCAAACTCGAATTCAGCACCTTCTGCATTGGGGAAGTCAGCCGCGGTCACCAGATCAAGGTCGTTTCCGCTGACGGTCAGCGCCGCACCGTTCTTGACAGGGGCGGGAGCTGCGCTCAGTCCGGTCGGGACGATGGTGGTGAGAGTGCCGGCTGCTACCTCCACGCCGGAAGCCATAACAATAGCGACAGCGCCGTCTTTCGCAGTTGCGGGAAGGGCGAAGCTGAGCTCTGTGTCAGTAGCGGTCGTAAACTCGGTAACGGTTGCGTCGTCGAATTTAACGCTCTTGACAAGCTTGAGGTTGGTTCCGGTGATAGTTGCGGCTGCGCCTGCCTTGATAGGATCGGCTGCAAGCGTTCCCTTCGCTGTCTTGACCACGAGTTCAGCCTCGGATTCCACGATGTTGAGGGTCGCGAGAAGATCTTTTTCGTTCTCAGCTCCTGCGATTTTCAGCTCATCAACGGTTCCCAGACCCACCTTTCCGGTACGTGCCGTCTCGGGTACGGTCACCTTGATGGTGTAGCGGTTGTGGGCCGTGAACGCATCTTCGGAGATCTTCACCTTGTCGGCGAAGATGACTTCGTGGATAAGGTTGAGATAATCACCTTTGATGGTGAGTTCTCCTCCGGGAAGGATCTCGGCCGGGGTGAGTTCATCGATAGAAATGGGCTCGCTGTAGGTGAGAGCGGTTTTACCGGTGATAGTTGTGCCGTCCTTGAGAGTGAGCACGGGGAAGCCGGGCTCGGAAGTCTCCTTCGGCACGGTTACGCGAATCTCGGAATGCACTCCGGAAGCGACCACTTCGATTTCGGTGATGACATTGTCAGCCGGAATAGTCACGGACACCACATTCTGGAGGTTGGATCCGATGAAACGAAGCTGTCCGCCGCGAACCACGGGCTGCGGGCCATAGGCCTGAAGCACGACGGCATTGGTCTCAAACTGCTCGGTGCTGAGTTCATCCGGGTTGCAGGAAAGCGCCAACAGTGAGAGAGCGGCCAGAATTGTTGCAAATTTGAATATCTTTTTCATATGCATCTATCAATTATTTGTTGGGAACAGCACGGATGTTGTCGATCTTCATCACGGGCTTGCACTCGGTACCCTTGGTGCCGCCGCTCCACACAAAGATGGTAAGAGAGGAGAAATCTGTGGGCTTGAGAGTGCCGGTGGCTAAACCGCCGGTTTCCGAATAGATGAAATTGGAATAGGGAAGAGTGACGGTAATCCACTCGTCGCCTGTGTCGAAGGAACCGGTTGAGGCCCAGGGAGTGTACAGACCGCGAGGGAGCGGACCGTCGTGGAAGAAGTTGTTGTTGGCACCTGCGGTAGTTGTGCCTTCAAAGTCCAGGGCTCCGCCGGCGCCGCCGGTGATCTTATCCACACCGGCGCAGATAATCTGCATAGAACCGGCCATCCAGGGATTGCTCTTCGGGATGTAAAGCTCGAACTTGAATGACATATTCTCCCAGTCGGAGAAGTCCACGAAGTCGGTCAGACGGGGGCTGTCGGCGTATGTTACCGGATCGTCCCAGTCGCCGGGCCAGTACTCGAATGAGAAGTTGGAGTCGTTCCAACCACCGTCTTCGTCCAGAGTTACGTTGGGATCACCGAGACGGAGGAAGTTGCCGTCAAGGGCAGTCTCGTCGGTCTCGACTACCATAGCGTGCCAGCCGTGGTTGGCGGGGTGCGGGTCGGTGTCGAAGTTGAAGAGCATTCCGCGGGAATCCTTGTAGTGGAAGGATGAAGTCGCCTGGCCATAGATGTTGGTGACCTTGATGGCGCCCTCGACCGCGGTTGCAGGAACCTCGAACTGGACATAACCCTTGGTGATTTTCTTCACAGTGGCCTTGGTATCGCCCACGAAAAGTTCAAGCGGAACGTTGGGGTCGTCCACGAAATAATCGCCGTAGAGGGTGGCGATGCTTCCGGGAGCGGCATACTCGTTCGACATAGAATTGATGACCGGACCGGGCACAAGCACCTGGAAGTCATACTTCACGGTGTCTGCCGCCTGGGTGATGAGATACATCTTGTTGGACACCTCTCCGGGGATTTCGTTAGGAACGTTCACGAGGATGGTGTGGTCTGTGATATAGCTGTTGTTCAGAACGGCTTCCTGGTCGTTGAAGAACATTTTGTACACGCTGCGCAGGTTGTCACCCACGATGCAGATGCCGTTGCCCATATAGGCGCCGGTGAGCAGGGAGTCTGCCGCAGCAGCAGCCATAGGACGTACGTAGTAGACAGTGGGTACACCGGATGCAAGTTCAAACTTGTCCGGTTCGTCTTCGCAGGAATTTGCCAGGACTCCCAGCATCATTACCGCCGCAGCATAAAGAGCGAATTTTGCAAATGTATTTTTCATAATATGCTGTGCTAAAGATTAGAAAGTAAAACGGGAAAGGTCATACTCCTGAGGTTCCTTGTCGAGGTTGGGGTTGAAAACGACGTCCTCTGAAGGGAACGGGACGGATTTGACCATTGCCAGGATAGCATCTTCGGAAGGAATAGGGTACTGGTCAGTGTCGTAGGTAATGTCGGCAATGTTCCAGCTACCTGTTTCGAAGTAACTCTTGTACACATCGTCCAGTTTGGTCGTGGCTCCGGCCTTCCAGCCGTTGCGCCTCTGGGCCTGGATGTCTGTGACAACATAGTTCGGATTGTAGTAGCCGACGCGGACATAGTCGTACCAGCGGTCGCCCTCAAGCGCGAGTTCGAGATTGCGCTCCTTGAACACTTCGTCGAAGGTGATGGAAGTCTTGGCGCTGACAGCACCGGGGATTGCGCGGTTGCGGATTGCGTTGTAGTAGTTGCACGCATCCGTGTCGGTAGTGGTTGAACCAGGGCCATTGAGCTTGGCTTCGCAGTAGACCAGATAAATGTCTGCAAGACGCAGGATGTGGGTAGCGAGACCGTTGCTCATACGGGCGGCGGAAACACCAAGCGCATTTTTGTGGTCAGTTCCGTCACCATAGAGGAACTTGACGCAGCCGGCTCCGGTGGGGCTCTTCATCTCGCCGTCGTTGGCGCGGGTAGTGCCGCTCGGGCCGTAGTCGGGATCGTAGAAGAAACGGAGGTAATCGAAGCCGCCGTTCGCGGTCCAGAAGTAGTCGTACTTGTCGCCTGCTAGCATCATAGTTGCTTTGCGCCTGGTGTCCACGTCCGAACGGGCGGCGGGATCCTGGATGGCGCTGACGCCGAACTGATCCTGAAGGGCGATAGAAGGACCGTTCCACTCACCCCAGGTGTCTGCGAACTCGTCCATACCCTTGACAGCAAGGTCGCTCTGGAAGGAGTTCTGGCAGGTCCACTGGTTGTAAGGAGAATACCAATGCCAGGAAATGAGGGCCTCGATATTCTTGTTGTTCTGGAGACGGAAGATATCCGAGTAAGTCTCCATCAGGTTGCGTCCGGAATGCTCGATAACGTCCTTGGCAAGTCTTGCTGCTTCGTCGAGGTCTGCCTGCACGAGAGTGCCGGTGACGCCGGCTTTCTGAAGGTAAACCTTTGCAAGAAGGGCCTCGGCGCTGTAGAAATCGATACGTCCGTCCATATTGCCGACCTTCTTGGGAAGAAGAGTCATAGCTTCTTCGAGGACCTTGATGATGTACTCATAGACCTGGGCCTTGGGAGCTTTATAGACTGTGTTGTAAGTTCCCTCTGCAACCTCCACTGAAACGTCGTGGATGATGGGAACGTCGCCGAAAGTGCGGACGAGGAAGAAGTAGGCCATTGCCTTCCAGGTGAGAGCTTCACCCATACACATCTTCTTGACGTCCTCGCTGACATTCGCCCTCTTGATACGGTTGTACACCGTCATAGCGTTTGCGTTGACAGCCCAAAGGGACTTGGACATATCGAAGAGTTCGGAATCGGATCCGTTGAGGGTGAACTGCTGGTAAGGGCTGCTTCCCATAAAATAGTTTCCGGAGAAGCATTCGCCGATACGGTGGAAACCGCGGATAACGTCGTACCACGGAGCGTTATAGAGGTAATTCACACCCTGGATGCACTGATTCTCATCCTGGTAGAAGTTGGACTCGTTGTACGAATCCTCTGCCGGACGGGTGAGGAAATCCTCGCAGGAAGCGGCGGTCATAATGACCACTAACGCAAGTGCAATATATTTAAAGGTATTTTTCATATCTGTATCCTCCTAATTAGAATGTGATGTTTACTCCCATCGAGTAAGCGGTAGGGGAAGGATAACGGCCGTTGTCCAGACCCATCACGTTCACGGAAGCCATACTGGCGCCGATTTCAGGATCGTAGCCGGTGTACTTGGTGAAGGTGAAGAGGTTCTGAATGTTGACCTGAACTCTCACGCTCTCGATCTTTGCCTTGCGGAGCATTTCCTTGGGCAGGGTGTAGCCGAGGGTGATGTTCTTTACGCGGAGGTAGGAGCCGTCCTCGATGTAACGGTCGCTGAGGCGGTCGTTGTCGTTCGGGTCTCCGGTAGTGGCGCGAGGGATGACGGCGCCGGGATTGGCGACCTTCACGTTCTCGGGATCCTCGTACCAGTTCCAGATTCCGCCGGTTCCGTCGTAGGTCTTGTCGGGATCGATGACCTCAAGACGGGCGCGGTTTAGTACGGAAGCGGGCTGGTTGCTCCAGGCGCTCTTCATATTGCCGGTCTTCATATTGAGGTAGTTGAGTACCTTGTTTCCATAAGAACCATTGAGGAAGACGGTGAGATCCCAGTTCTTCCAGGTGAAGGTGTTGGTGAGACCGAAAGTGAAGAGAGGCATCGGAGAACCGATGTTGGTGCGGTCGGCTTCGGTGATGAGGCCGTCGCCGTTCAGGTCCTTGAAGCGGATGTCACCGACCCAGGTGGTGTTGTACTGGTTGTAATCGGCAGCATTCTGGGATCCGGTGTACACTCCTTCGCTGACGGTTGCCTTGTCCTTGAGTGTCTCGCAGGAGACAGGACCGGCCATAACTTCGTCGATGGTCTGGTAGATGCCGTCGGTCCGATAGCCGTAGAAGCTGAAGAGAGGCTCTCCGATGTTGGAGACGGACACCACGTCGTTCCACTGACCGTAACCTACGATGGCTGCGGAAGCGGTACCTGAGAGAGCGACGAGTTTGTTGCGGTTGAAGGAAATCTGTCCTTCAGTCTCCCAGTGGAAGTCCCTGGTCGCAACCGGGTGAACGTTGAGAGTGAGCTCGAGACCTCTGTTGTCAATCTTTCCGTAGTTGCCGTAAGGAGCGGCAAGGGAAGTGGCGCCGTTGCCGCTGGTACCCATATAGGAAGGCATCTGCAGAGGCATAAGCATATTGTCCGAAACACGGTCATACAGCTCGGCGACGAGGCTCACGCGGTTGTCGAGGAAGCTGAGGTCGAGACCGACATTGATCTGCTGCTGCTTCTCCCACATAACGTCGAGGTTGGGGATGTTGGTCTGACGATATCCGTCGCCGAGACCAGTGGTAAGTTTCTGCATAGCAGCACCCCACTTGTAACCGCCGATGGAAGCGTTACCGGTCTGTCCCCAGCCGAAACGGAGTTTACCTTCGTTCACGATTCCCTTCGGGAAGAATTCTTCGTTAGAGAATCTCCAGGCGAGGGCGAGGGAGTGGAACGGGGCCCAGCGCTTGTTGGGACCGAAGTTCGAAGAACCGTCATAGCGGAATGTGTATGTCGCGATGTAACGGTTGTCGTAGTTGTAAGTCTCACGGGTGAAGAAGGAGGCCATTGCGGAAGAACCGAAACCATATCCGATCTTCGGGGTACCTGCGCCGAGAGCCGGGTTCACAACGTCGTTGGAAGGGAGCTCGGTGTTGTAGACAGACATATAATCCCACCTGCTTTCCCAGCACTCCTGACCGACCATCGCAGTGAAGCTGTTCTTGTCGATGGTGTTAGAATAGGTGAGGTAGTTCTTGAGCTGCCAGAAGATGGAATTGTTCTTCTGGGTGCTGACCTCGTTAGCCGCGCGCTTATATGTGCTGAAGCTCACGGAAGGATTGAAGGTCTCGCCCTGTGAGTAGGAAACGTCGTAACCGAGTTCTGCGTGCCAGACAAGATTAGGCATAAAGTTGATGTCGGAGAAGATGTTTCCGGAGAGTTTCTGACGCTTGAGGAGAATCTGCTCGAGCATAGCCATTGCAACGGGGTTGACAACGGTGTAATTCTCCATCTGGAAGTTGAAGTAGTTTCCGTCCTGATCATAGATAGGAGCGCTCGGGAGGGAAGTGAGGGAGTAGGTGATGATACCCTCGTCGGAGTCCGCAAGCTTCATACTTTCATCCGTGCTGGAGAAAGTGGCGCTGACACCGAGTTTCCACCAGTCCTTCAGCTTGGCGTCGAGGTTGGTCCTGACGCTGAAGCGGGAGAATTCAGAACCGATGATGGTTCCTTCCTGGTCCATATACGAACCGGAGACATAGTACTGAACCTTGTCCGATCCGCCCTGGGCGCTGATCTGGTGCTGATGCTGGAGAGCAGTGCGGAAGATTGCGTCCTGCCAGTTGGTTCCCTTTCCGAGAAGGGAAGGATCGCTGTACCACTCGTTCTTGCTGACCATACCCACAGAGGCGAGGTCGTTGTAGTACTCTGCGAATTCACGGAGGTTGAGAAGGTCGATTCTGCGAGTCTGACGCTGAACGGCGAACATTCCGTCGTAGGAGAACTTCGCTTCTCCGGCCTTACCGCGCTTGGTGGTGATGAGGATAACGCCGTTGGCGCCCTGTGCACCGTAGATTGCGGTAGCGGAAGCATCCTTGAGGATTTCCATACTCACGATGTCCGAAGGGTTGATAGTGGAGAGAGGGGAGATGGTGGAGACTGCACCGTTTCCGAGTGCGTCGCCCACACCCCAGTCGAAGCCTGAGGAACCGCCTCCCTGGACGATAACACCGTCAATGACATACAGAGGCTCTGCATTGGCATTGATGGTCGCTTGACCACGGACGCGGATTGAGGACGAACCGCCCGGAGCACCTGAAGTCTGAACTGCGGTGACACCGGCCGCACGGCCCTGGAGAGACTGGTCGATGTTGGTGATGAGCGAGCCCTTGATGGCGTCTTCCTTCATAGAGACGGAAGCGCCGGCGACATCGCTCTTCTTCATCGTACCGTAGCCGACAACGACTACATCGTCCAGGAGCAAGGCGTCCTCTTCCAATAAGACCTCGAAATTGGTTTTTCCATCAACCTTTAAAACGACGGTCTTGTAACCGAACAACGAGATCTCCAAGTTGGCTCCCGGTTTTACTCCGGGGAGCTCGAAGCGTCCGTTGATGTCGGTAGTGGTGCCATTGAAGGTCCCCTGTTCGATGACAGCAGCTTCAATGACAGGACCTACGGCATCCTTGACAACACCAGTGACCGTAACGGTCTGGGCCATCAGGGATATGCTCACTAGGAGCGCCGCAAGGCAAGTAAAAAACTTACTTTTCATTGTACCTGATTTTTGGTTAATAAATTTGGTTAGTAAAAAATATTAATAATTGTGTTTGTGGCAGTAAAAAAAAAGCACTTTCACACTTTACAATGCAAAAGTACTTTTATATATAGGTGTAAACAAATACTAATTTGCCAAATAGTGCAAATTTTTTGTTAAACCAACACTTTTTTCTTCTTGTAGTTCATCCTGAAGTCGCGGGGTGTTACGCCACGTTTCGATTTGAAGGTTCTGTTGAAGTTGGAAAGGTTGTTGAATCCGCAGTTGTAGCAGATCTCGGCTATCGTCAGGGATGTGTCCACAAGTGCGCGCGACGCGGCTCCCAGCCTGGTTTCGATGATATAGTTGCTGACCGTCCTGCCTGTGTGCAGTTTGAAATAGCGGCTGAAGGCCGTAGGAGTCATTCCGGCCAGGTCTGCAAGAGTTTCCAGGGTAATGTCTTCCTGATATTTTTCAGCAATATAATTCTTGACGGAAGCGATCCTGGGGTCTTCTGTTGCGGTATGAGAGGATTCCGGGCTCGCAGTCACGTCCAATTCACGGTATTTCGAACGGGACAGCTCGTAAAGTATTTGCACGAAAGCCAGGAACTGGTTGAAGGAGTTCTTTTCCGCGGCGAGTATATCCAGCATACTATACACCTTCATAATGGCGCTGGTGGGGAAGGCAAGACCGTGCTTGGCGCGCTCGAGCATTTCCTTGATGGACGCGAACTGGTTGCGCGACATAAGGCTGTCGCCCAGAAGGTCCGGAGAAAAATGGATCGTGATTTCGCGTATCTGGCTTGGCGGACAGTCGCCCTGCTCCCACATATGGGGCAGGTTGGGGGAGTTGATCAGCGCGAGGTCGTATTCGCCGATTTCTTCGATGCTGCTGCCCACAATTCGCCTTACTCCTTTCGCGTTCTCAACGAAGTTGAGCTCGCATTCGGCGTGCTGGTGTATAGGGTAATCAAATGTGCGTTTGTGACGCTCCACGATGAAATAACAGTCCTTCGGAGTGAGGTGCGTTATTTCTTCGAGTACTTCTGCCATCGTTTAACTGTGTTGTTCAGTGGCAAATATACAAAATTTTCGAAAATATGATACTTTTTTAACCTGAATATGTATATGCGGTGCGGCAGTTGCTCCAGCCGGACGTGCCCACCCCCCGGGCACGGGCAGGGGGTAGGTGTCCGTCCTAGACGAGTTATCGCGAAGCGATGACGAAGGATAGGATGGAAGGGGCCGGAAGGAGCCGAAGGTGACTGGAGTTCCGGATGGGGCAACTGCCGACCGCTTAAATATGGTTGGTGTTTAAGGTGTCCCGAAAAATGGGACACCTTGCGCGAAAACACCCCTTTTTTGCTTAAGATGTCCCATAATTTGGGACATCTTGCACGCTTCTTATTATATTTGCCATTAATATGACACTCGATGAGTTGAAACAGGAAGTCTCGCAGGAACTGACTTCAAACATTCTTCCTTATTGGATTGAGAATATGACCGACCCCAGGGGCGGTTACTACGGACGCAGAGACGGCAACGGCAAGCTTATCCCAGAAGCCGAAAAAGGCCTGATTCTGAATTCCCGTATCCTATGGACCTTCTCGCAGGCATTTCGTATACTCGGCAAGCCCGAATATCTCGAAGCTGCTACCCGCGCGGCTAACTATATCGCGGAACACTTCGTGGACCGCGAATTCGGCGGAGCATACTGGAGTGTGGATGCTGCAGGAAATCCTTTGGATACGAAGAAGCAGTTCTACGCTATCGCGTTTGCGGTTTACGGATTGGCTGAGTACTATCGGGCAAGCGGCGGGCAGGATGCGCTTGATTTGGCAATATCTTTATATCAGAGCATCGAAGAGCACAGTTTCGACGCTCAGAAGAACGGTTACATCGAAGCTTGCACCCGCGAGTGGGGAATAATCGAGGATATGCGCCTTTCGGAGAAAGATGAGAATTACGCGAAGACGATGAACACTCATCTGCACATTCTAGAGGCATATACGGGTTTATACCGGGTCTGGAAAGACTCTCTTCTGCACGATCATCTCGCGAACTTGATCAGGCTTTTCCTGGATAAGATTATTCAGCCAAACGGACATCTCGGCCTCTTTTTCGACGAAGATTGGAATCTCCACGGACAGATGCAGTCCTTCGGACACGACATCGAGACCTCCTGGCTTCTGGTTGAAGCAGCGGAGGTGCTTTGCGAAGGTGGAGATCCGATGGATCGCCTTCTTTACCTTGAATGTCTGGGGGCAAGCCGCGATCTCGCCACCGCTGCTTCCGAAGGCCTGACCGCTGAAGGAATGATCTACGAATTCGACCCGTCCGGCGATTATCGTAAAGAAGACCGCGACTGGTGGGTGCAGGCAGAAGCGGTCGTGGGCTATCTCAATCGCTGGCAGCTCGCCGGCGACTCGGCGGATCTTGAGCGTGCCTATGCCGAATGGAAGTACATCAAATCCAAGATAATCGCTCCCGACGGAGAGTGGTACTGGGGACGTAAAGAAGACGGCTCAGTCAATCTTGATGATGACCGAGCCGGCTTCTGGAAGTGTCCGTATCACAACGGACGAATGTGTTTGGAGCTGATGACTAGGCTTCTACAACCTCGAGCTTGAGGGTGGCGAAAACGCCTTTGTAGAACTTAGCCTTGGCTTCATACTCGCCGAGGGCCTTGATTTCAGGAACCTCGATGTTGCGCTTGTCAAGCTCGATGCCAGCAGCTGCGAGAGCTTCAGCAACCTGAGCGGCGGTAACACCACCGTAAAGTTTGCCGCCTTCGCCGACCTTGGCTTCGATCTTAAGCACTTTAGCTTCTGCCTTGGCTGCGAGAGCCTGAGCGTCAGCAACGAGTTTGGCCTCTTTGTGAGCCCTCTGGCGAATCGTCTCCTCGTTCTGCTTGAGAGCGGAAGGAGTTCCGACGATTGCGTATCCCTGGGGAACCAGGTAATTGAGAGCGTAACCAGCCTTTACTTCAACGACGTCGAGAGCCTCTCCGAGACCTGCGACTTCTTTCTTAAGGATAATCTTCATACTCTCAATTATTTAAGAAGGTCAGTAACATAGGGAAGAAGAGCGATGGCGCGCGCACGCTTGATAGCCTGAGCGACCTTCCTCTGGAACTTCAGCGAGGTGCCGGTGATGCGGCGAGGGAGAATCTTACCCTGCTCGTTGAGGAACTTCTTGAGGAACTCTGCGTCCTTGTAATCCACATACTTGATGCCTGCTTTCTTGAAGCGGCAGTACTTCTTCTTGCGAACCTCTACGGTCGGAGGATTAAGATAGCGGATACCGCTGTTTTCAACATTAGCTGCCATAATTATGCCTCCTCTGCAATTTCGGGTTCAACTTCGGGCTCTGCGATCTCTGCCTTGGGCTCCACGACCTCTTCCTGAGGGGCGTTGGCCTTTGCGGCGCGGACCTGACGACGATGCTCAGCGTATGCGATAGCGTCCTTGTCAAGCGCTACGGTGAGGTAGCGGATGATGCGCTCGTCGCGGTGATACTGAGTCTCGAGGGTGGCTACAAACTCGGGGGTAGCCTTGAATTCGATCAGGTAATAGAATCCTGATGTCTTGTGCTGGATAGGGTAAGCGAGCTGCTTAAGACCCCAGTCCTCTTCGTACACGATTTCGCCCCCATTGTTCTTGATGAGGTCTGTGTACTTGGCAACCGCTTCCTTCATCTGGGCGTCAGACAAAACGGGAGTTGCAATGAAAACGGTTTCGTACTGTTTGATCATTTTGTTATACGTTAAATAATAATACTGTCCCCAAAAGGGGACGCAAATATAGAAACTATTTATGGAAATACAAAATTATTTTGTGGTATACCCTTCCGGATGAAGGGCAGTCAGATGCATATCTTCGTAGATCTGCTGGATGCGGTCGGTGTCCGCGCGGGGGTTGTCGGTGAGTTCGACGCGGGGACCGCGGCCGAATTCTTTCTTTTTGTAGTCTATATGCGCGAGATAGACAGGCAGATTGCAGGCCTTGGCGATGGTGTGGTATCCGGTTTTCCACTTGTGGACGGCCTTGCGGGTGCCTTCCGGGCAGATGACAAGAACAACCTTCTCATTGGTGGAATTAATCTCGTGGATTATTCTCATCATCATTTCCTGCGGATTCTTGCGGTCTATAGGGAAGCCGCCCATAGCGCGAAGAAGCAGCGAGACAGGGAAGAAGAAAGCTTCTTTCTTAATCATCACCTTCAGCTTCCCGCCGAGCGAGTGGTAATAGAAATATCCCACGGCGAAATCCCAGATACTGGTGTGCGGCGCCGCCAGAACAAGAGCCTTGTCCTCAGGGATGATAGGCTCGGTGGCCTTCCATCCCATCACTTTTTCGTAGATGAATTTGCAGAATTTCTGGCCCATGGCACTAGATATCCACGTCTTCCAGTTCTTCCTCCGAACGGAGGTTCGCACGGACGAAGTTCTGGCGCTCGATGGTGTTGTCGCCCATGTAGAACTCCATAATCTCGGAGATGCTCTCCTCGTCTGCGAGTTTGACATGGTCCAGCCTCATTCCTTCGCCGATGAAGTCCGCGAATTCGTCTGAAGAGATCTCGCCGAGGCCCTTGAAGCGGGTGATTTCCACTCCGGTCTTGAGCTTCGCAATCGCTTTCTCCTTCTCCACCTGGTCGTAGCAGTAGATATTGTCTTTCTTGTTGCGGACCCTGAAGAGGGGAGTCTGAAGGATATGGACATGGCCGCGGCGGATAAGATCCGGATAGTACTTCATGAAGAAGGTCAGCACCAGCATCCTGATGTGCATACCGTCGTCATCAGCATCTGTGGCGACCACAATCTTGTTGTAGCGGAGATCTTCCAGATCATCCTCCACTCCGAGAGCTGAAATCAGCAGGTTAAGCTCCTCATTCTCAGCCACTTTCTTGCGGCTCTCTTTATAGCAGTTGATGGGCTTTCCGCGCAGGGAGAACACAGCCTGATAGTTCGCATTGCGGGCTTTGGTGATGGTTCCGGAAGCGGAATCTCCCTCGGTAATGAAGATAGAGGAAGCGTCAATATAGTCCTGAATCTCCTGCGGAGTCCTTTCAGTGATCTTGTCGTTGTAGTGGTAACGGCAGTCGCGGAGCTTTTTGTTGTAGACGTTTGCCTTTTTGTTCTTCTCGCGGGTTTTCTTCTGAATTCCGGCGATCTCCTCGCGCTCCTGCTTGTTTGACTTGATCTTTTCCTCGATTATGGGGACTATCTCTTTGTGGATGCGCAGATAATCGTCCAGAGCCTTCGAGACGAAGTCGTTCACAAAAGAACGGATGGTGGGGCCTACGTCGCCGTTCTTCTCCCAGAGATAGGTGGAGCCCAGCTTGATCTTCGTCTGGCTCTCGAATTTCGGCTCCTGAATCTGGATGCTGATTGCGCCCACCACTCCCTGGCGGCAGTCCGCCGGTTCGTAGTTCTTTCCGAAGAACTCCTTCAGCGTCTTCGCGATCGCCTCGCGGTAGGCCGCGAGATGAGTTCCGCCGTCGCGGGTGTTCTGGCCGTTCACGAACGAGCTGATGTTTTCGCCGTAGGCATTGCCGTGCGAAAGAACTATCTCTATGTCGTCTCCTTCCAGGTGGATAGGCGGGTAGAGCGGCTCCTCGCTGAGGTTGTCGTTCACGAGGTCCAGAAGGCCGTTCTCCGAGCGGTAGGACGTCCCGTTCAGGACGAGAGTCAAGCCCTTCTTCAGGTAGGAGTAATTCTTCACCATCGTCTCCACATAGTCCATGTTGAAGGCGAAGGCTCCGAACATCTCGGAATCCGGCTTAAATGATATCAGGGTTCCGTTTTTCTCCTTGGTGGGCTCTTCGGCCTCGCCGGAAAGCTCGCCCTTGAGGAAAGTGGCCCAATGGCAGAGGCCGTCGCGATACGAGCAGACCTTGAATTCGGATGAGAGGGCGTTCACGGCCTTCGAGCCCACGCCGTTCAGACCCACGGACTTCTTGAAGGCTTTGTCGTCGAACTTTCCGCCGGTGTTCAGCACGCTAACGGCCTTCACGACGGAGCCGAGCGGAATACCGCGTCCGAAGTCGCGCACGCTGACCATTCCTTCTTCGGTTATGTCTATCGTGATCTGCTTGCCGAAGCCCATCGAGAACTCGTCTATCGAGTTGTCGATTATCTCCTTCAGCATCACATAAATACCGTCGTCCTGGCTGCGGCCGTCTCCCAGCCTTCCTATATACATACCGGGCCTCATCCGGATGTGGGTCACACCTTCGAGAGTCCGTATGTTTTCGTCTGTGTACCTAATCTGCTCTTCTGCCATTGATAGAAAATTTGCGCCGCTAAGTTACAAAATAATCACGTCAATATAAAGATGAATAATGCTATGACGGGGATCATTTGTGTAGAGAGTTATGATGCCCAGGTTATCGCCGTCCGGCTTCATGCCGGTAGTGTCCATCCCAAACTCGAACGCTCCCTTCCCGCCGGCCTTTATGCTGCGGACAGACGAGCGCACGGAGATGTTCGAACCGTTCAAATCCATCTTGTATATTGTCAGCGGCGTCTTTCCGCTGTTCGCAATCTTGAAGGAAGCCCGGATCGGCGTGCCGGCCTGGACCGGGTCAGCCGCGAACGAGCCGTCGTATTCGGCCGCCGGGGCCGAGGCAAGCTGCGCCGCGCTCCAGGAGTCGAAATTTTCGCGCGTCGTGGCCGCGAACGAGACCTGGCCGTCCTGCCGGACGCCGTTCACCACCGGCGTGGCGTAGTAGAGGTTCCGGCCCCAGAGGCTACGGTCGGCCGTGACTGTCACGCCGAGCATGGCGGTGCTGTTGCCGGCAATCTTCAGCTCGGACGGCGTGAACGAGAGGAAGGGGGAGACGCAGTCGAAGCTGACCGTGATCTCCTTCTTGCCGACGTTGGCCACCCGGACCTCAAGGCTTTTCTGCTCGCCCTGGCTGAGGTTCCCGACCTTCATCTCGGCCTCACGGAAGCCGAGCTGCCCGAACTGAACGGCATACGTTTCCTTGAGCGGCATTTTCTTCGGGTGCACGACCCCGCGCAGGTGCAGGATCAGCGGCTTGCGCACGCCCACGAAACTGACGGTCAGCGTCTTGTCGAAGGCATACGGGCCTTCGTCGTTCGAGTAGGTGGCCTCGATCGTGCCGCTCTGCCCGGGGGCGATCGGCTCTATGGTCCATTTCACGCCGGTGCAGCCGCAGGAACTCGCCACAGTCCTGATCATCACCGGCTCGGCAGATATGTTAGTGACGGTGAAGCTGCAGCTCAGAGGGCCGTCTTTGACGGTGACATCGCCCCAGTCGTGGACCGTCTTGTCTATCGAGACTATTCCGCCGAACTTGCTCTGCGCAAAGGCGCCGGCAGAGATCATTATCCCTGCCAGAACTGCGAAGAATGCTTTGTACAATGCCCTCATCATAATTGCAAAGTTAACCACAAATTGTTACATTTGCACCAGCGAAATTCTTAAACAACAAACATTATGGCTTACAAAATCTCTGCCGACACCTGCGTCGCATGCGGAACCTGCCAGGGTGAGTGCCCTACCGGCGCCATCAAGGAAGGCGATGTCTACAGCATCGACCCCGCTATCTGCATCGACTGCGGTACCTGCGCGGACGCTTGCCCTACCGGAGCAATCACTCCCGGTGAGTAATCCAGCGCGAAACAGGCAACAAAAAAAGACCGGAACACCGGCCTTTTTTTGTTATCTGACTATCTGATAGAAGAAATTCGGAGCGAGCCAGAAGAACAGCACCAGGACTATCGCCGCCCACCAGGGGAGGAAGATGAAGCCAAGCACTGCATAGAGGATGGTCAGGATAATTGTTCCTGCCAGTCTGCAGCCGAATCTGGTGGTGTTTGCCCAGGCTTTGTCTTTCAGGCGAAGGACAAGCAGCTCGGATGTGATCCAAATCGGGCAGGAAAGCAGAATTGCCGCCAGGATGACGGGCGAGAAAATGACGCTGAGCATCCAGATTATGACGGCCATAGTCGGCGAATACGGATCGCGATCCGGCTTGACGACCAGTTCCTGGATGGCGTCGTGGAGCTTTTCGCTGCGCTCCTTGGGATCCAGCGCCAGTATCTCCTGCGCCGGGATGGGTTTACCTATTCTTATATAGATGTCCGGCTTCGGCCTGTAGAAATCAGAGTAACTCAAGCCGACAGGCAGGATGTAGACAGGTTTGTCTGTCTTGCCGACTGCATCCTCGGCCATGCGGAATACTCCGCTTTTCACCCTTTGAACCTCGTAACCGGGGAAATGGGCCCCCTCGGGGAAAACGCAGAACGGCACTCCGTCCACCGCACACTCGGCCGCTTCCTCGAACACGGCGAAGTTGTTCTTGACTTCGGCGAGTCCGTCGCGGAAGCGGGCCATGGGCACCATCCTGAGCCAGCGCAGGACGCGGGCTGTGGAGGGTTTGCGGAAAATGTCGGCTCTGGCGCCATAGGCTGTGGGCTTGTGGCGCAGCTGGAGTATTACCAGCGCGTCCAGAAGGGTGTTGCAGTGGTTTGGTGTGATGAAGAATACTCCGTCCTTGGGGATGTTTTCTTTCCCATAGGTCCGTATCTTACGGAACATCCTCCGGGTGCAGGCGTCTACCGGCCACCGAAGGATGTTGTAGAGTATGTCTTCCGATTGGATCTTAGCCATCGGATGGTTTTATTACTGTTCGAGTATCTCTGCGAGACGAGGATCGTCCTCGCGGGCCACGATCACGAATGCGTTGCCGTCTTCAGCTGCGATTCCGGCAGGGGAGATTATAACGGACTCGCGCAGTTTGCGGCTATCCACTCCGTTCTCCCTGATGAGATGCAGTCTGACCTGAGACACGCGCCTCACGCCGAGGTTATAAGCCTTGACTGTGTCTTCTGAGTCGGGCGAAACGGGGGCGATCATCACATATCTGCTGTCGCCGTCGTAATCCTTGATTTCCTGGGCTATCCTGTCAAGCTGTTTGCGGGCGCCGTAGTTCACCCATGCCGCATTCTCGGGGAACACTACATAGATGAGGCTGCTCTCAGGCTCGACGGGAACCGGAACGGGAACCAGGACGGTGTCCACCAGGACAACGGGGTCTTTCTCCACGACCACCGTGTCTACCTGGACAACGGGATCTTTCTCCACAACGACTGTGTCTTTCTGGACCTGAATCTGAATTTCAGGGGCGGCAGGGACAAAGACCGTGTCGATCTTGACCTCTACGGGTTTTTCGATAACGACTGTGTCCACCTGGGTCTCTCCGGCGATGTAGATTGTGTCTTTCTGAACCTTCACCACTTCGCGGTCGCGGTAGCGGATCTCGATTTCAGGCTCGGACTGAACATAGACGGTGTCCTTCACGATGACGGGCTCCTTATCGCGGTAAACAGTCTGGATCTGAACCTCAGGATCAGAGGCTACGAAGACGGTGTCCTTCACGATGACGGGTTCTTTGTTCACATAGACGGTCTTAACCCTGATTTCAGGCTCGGAAGGCACGAAGACAGTGTCTTTCTGCACCTGCACCTGAATCTGAACCTCGGGCTCGGACTGGACGAAGACTGTGTCTTTCAGAACCTGAATCTGAACCTCGGGCTCTGACTGAATCAGGACCGTGTCTTTCTGAACCTTGACCACCTCGCGGTCGCGATAGACAGTGCGGACTTCGATTTCGGGCTCGGACTGCACATAGACGGTGTCCACCAGAATGACGGGCTCCTTGTCGCGGTAAACAGTCTGAATCTGCACCTCGGGATCCGTGGCCACAAAGACTGTGTCTTTCACCACGATGGGCTCTTTGTTCACATACACTGTCCTGACCATGATCTCCGGCTCCGAAGGGACGAAGACGGTGTCTTTCTGAACCTGGACCTGAACCTCGGGCTCGGACTGCACGAAAACGGTGTCTGTCTGAGTCTGGACGAGAATCTGGGGCTCGGAGACCACATAGATTGTGTCTACCTTTACCACAGGCTGGAAGTAGGCGGAATCCACCGCTCCGGCGCTTATGCTGTCCACATAGACTGTCTTGACAAGGACCTCGGGGAGGGACTTGATGTACACTGTGTCTGCTTTCACAAAGACGGTGTCTCCCACAAAGACTGTGTCTGTCTTCGCGACAAGACCGCCTCCGACCTCGACCACGTCGTAGATCGTGAGGGTGTCCACCTGATTGACCTTGAGGGTGACGGTGTCGCGGACGAGTTTCTCGACCTCGACTTCCTTCGTCTCGGTGACTACGACGGTGTCTTTCTGAACCCTGACATCGTTCTTGGCCGCCACGAGGGCCTTCTCGAGCTCGGCGATGTCGTCTTTATATCCCTGGTTCGGGTCTTTCGGATAGGTCTTGCCCTTTCCGAGACCGAAACGCAGACCCAAGCTTGCTTCCGGATAGATGGTCAGGCCGGAAAGAGGATGATAGAGATTCAGTCCTGCACGGACGAAAATCCTGGTCCTGTTATCCACTCTGCCGACAAAATCCAGACCGACTGAAGGCATCCAGTAGTGGGGATTGATGGATCTTGAGTTGATTATCATACCCAGTCCTGCATAGCCCATGATGTGGAACGGATTGCGGGTTCCTTCTTCGGCTCCAAGATACAGGTTGGTCAGATCCAGGAAGCCCATAAGGCGGGCTGATGCATCTGCATTCTTGCCGAGGAAAATGACGTCTCCGTCCGGATTGGAAGTCCTGACGAGGGCTGCTCTGGCATTAAGGCCTACTGCCGTGTAGGGAGTAAACCACCAGCCGAATTCCAGCTGTCCGCCAGCATCGATCAGACTGAACTGAGGGTTTGTGAACTGCACGCCTGCACCTATGGAGATATAGGTCTTTTCTGCCATCACGACTTCAGACGAGTCTTCGGCATAAGCGAAACCTGCGAACAGGCAGCTTAAGGCGGCGATTAGAATAGTCTTTTTCACGTCTTAGATATATTGGTTCAGGCTACAAATATAAAAAAACATTCTTATATTTGTTCGGTATGCTGGAAGAAGATTTCAGATTGAGGGTTTTCGTGACCGTGGCTGAGCTTGGAAGCTTTTCTGCGGCGGCGCGCGAGTTGGGGGTTTCCCAGCCCGCCGTGAGCCAGAATGTGGCCGAGCTCGAGCGTCAGGTGGGGTCCGCGCTTTTCGAGCGGAACAAGAGCTCTCTTTCAATCACTCCCGCAGGCGAAAACCTTAAAAAATACGCCGCTGAAATCCTCCACTGGTATGGAGCGGCGAACGACTCCCTGGACCCTTCAAAGCAGGCCGAAGAGCCCCTGGAAGTCAGACTCAACGGGTCTCAGACTGTTCAGATTTGGAGCACCGGAGGAGACTTGCATCTTAAACTTAAAGAAGACTGATCAATAATATGAACAACTATGAAAACTTCAAAAACGACTCTGGCGGCCCTCGCGGCCGTCTGCACGATGCTGGCAGGCTCGTGCGCTTCCCCCAGGAAAATTGATGAAATCCGCAGCCGTTCGCAGACGGCCTCGCTGGCGCTGCCGGCTCTTAGCGAAGAAAAGGTGGCCCAGATCCGCCAGACGAAGGTGGAGGACCTGACCGTCAGCGACGAGGACGGGCGTCAGATGCACATAATGAACGCCGTCCGAGACGAGCAGACCGGCGAGATGGTGGCCACGGAGCAGCTGAACGCCGCCATCCTGGTGGCGCGTTTCCGCAATGTGGCGGAGCGGCTCGGGGTGGTGGATATGGACTTTATGATAGTGGTGAGCGACTCGCTGCAGGATCCGGCGTGGCAGCTGCGTTTCGACCCGCTGATGGTGGTGATGGGAGACACTCTCCGCCTGGAGCCGGTGCTGATCACGGGCGAGGACTTCCGTCGCGCGCAAATCCGCGGCTACGACCGCTATGGCCGTTTCCTGAAAGGCCTCTCGCGCGACAGCACACTGTTCGTGGACCGCGACCAGGCGGGCAAGTTCATGCAGCGGACGAGCAGCGTGAGCAGGGAAGAGGTGGAGGATCACTATTCCCGCCGTGGGCTCAAATGGCTGAACGCCCGCAAGGCAGGCCGCAAGGATGAGCTCCGCCGCAAGTTCATCAAGGTGCCGATCGAGCCCGAGTATGCCCGCCTGGATTCGGTCTGCCGCGGCTCGCATCCCTTCATCTACATGTACTCGCACCGCATGCCGACCAGGCCCGGGCTGCGGAAGGTGACGGTGGCCGTGGACGGGGCGATCTACCGTGAGGACCGCGTCATCTGCGAGCTGCCCCGAAGCGAGCCGGTCACATTCTACATCAGCTCGGTCAGCACCCTCGCGGACACGTCCACGCGTTATCTCACCGTGCTCATTCCGCGCATTGTCCGCCAGAACATTTCCTGCCGCCTTGCCTTTGCCGGCGGGAGCAGCAAGGTGGACACGACGCTGGCGGACAATGCGCAAATGGTCGCCGGCCTGCGTGCGCGGATGGCCGAGCTCCTGCGCGACCGTGAGCTGGAGGTGGACTCGCTGATAATTACGTCCTCATGCAGCCCGGACGGGCCCTACGCGGGCAATGCCCGTCTCGCTCAGCAGCGTGCGGACGCGGTGAAGGAGTACTTTTCGCTCGACTGCACCGCCCGCGGAATAGCCGAGAACTGGGAGTTGCTCGATTCGCTGGTGGAGGCCGATCCGATGCTCAAAAACTGGGAACGCAAGGCCTACAGGCGCCTGCGCGCCGAGCCGGATCCGGACCTTCGCGAGGATCTGCTGCGGAAGCAGAAATTTTTCCCTTACCTGAAAAGCAAACACTATCCTTCGCTCAGACACGTCCGTTTCGATTACCACCTGCACCGCAAGGGGATCGAGCAGGACACTCTGGTGACACAGGTGGTGGACACTCTCTATATGCATGCGCTGCGCCTGCTTCAGGACAGGGACTATGAACGCGCGCTGGAGATACTGACGCCCTATCAGGACTACAACACTGCAGTGGCCTACCTCGCCCTGGACTACAACGCGACCGCGGCGGCGATCCTTGAGCGCCTCCCGTCTTCGGCGGCGGTGGACTACATGCTTGCGCTCTCTCTCAGCCGCCGCGGCCGCGAAACGGAAGCCGTGGAACATCTGCTGAAAGCAGTATCAGCGGAGCCGTCATACAAATATCGCGGCAACCTCGATCCGGAGATTGCCGCGATAATCAGGAGATATGCTCTGTTCGAAGACTAGAGCGAGAGCTTCTTGTAAGAGTTGTAGCGTATCTTCGCGTACTCCTCGGTCTTCTGGAGAAGTTCTTCAGCCCTCTCGGGGAAGAGCTTCGCCAGGGAAGCGAAGCGGACCTCGCCCTTGAGGAAGTCCTGGAACTTGCTCCAGTCCGGCTCCTTGCTGTCCAGGATGAAGGGGTTCTGGCCCTGCTCCTCGAGCTCGGGGTTGAAGTGGTACAGATGCCAGTAGCCGCAGTCCACTGCGAGCTTCTCTTCCTTCTGGCTCAGGCCCATGCCGGCCTTAAGGCCGTGGTTGATACAAGGGGCGTAGGCGATAATGAGCGACGGTCCGTCGTAGGCCTCGGCCTCCTTGATAACCTTCATGAACTGGACGGGGCTTGCACCCATTGCGACCTGTGCAACATAGACGTAGCCGTAGCTCATGGCCATCATTCCGAGGTCTTTCTTGCGTATCTTCTTGCCGCTGGCGGCGAACTTGGCGATTGCGCCCGCAGGAGTTGCCTTCGAGCTCTGGCCGCCGGTGTTCGAGTAGACCTCCGTGTCGAGGACCAGGATGTTCACGTTTTCGCCGCTGGCGAGGACGTGGTCCAGTCCGCCGTAGCCGATATCATAGGATGCGCCGTCGCCGCCGATTATCCACTGGCTGCGGGCGGGGATGTAGTCCTTCAGGGCGTGGAGGCTCTTGCTGGTCTCGCAGCCGCAGGCCTCCATCAGAGGCACGTGCTTGTCGGCCACCTCGCGGGTGACGTCATAGTTTCCGCGGTTGTCCAGCCATTTCTGGTAGAGTTCCTTCATCTCAGGCGAGCACTTCGGGCACTCGAGTCCCTTCTGCATGAGGGCGGCCACGGTGTCGCGCAGACGCTCGGAGCCGAGCCTGATGCCGTAGCCGAACTCGCAGAAGTCCTCGAAGAGGGAGTTCTGCCATGCGGGGCCATGGCCCTTCGCGTCCGTGCAGTAAGGCGAGGCCGGGAAGGAGGCACCGTAGATGGACGAGCAGCCGATGGCGTTCGAGATCATCATGCGGTCGCCGAAGAGCTGGGTGATGTTCTTGATGTACGGGGTCTCGCCGCAGCCTGCGCAGGCGCCGCTGAACTCGAAGAGAGGCTGGGCGAACTGGGCCGCCTTCATGTTGCTCTTCGGATCGAGCGGGGTCTTGTAGCCGACCTTGCTGTTCAGCCAGTCGTAGTTTGCCTGCTCGGCGACGTTCTCGTCGTACGGGGCCATCGTGAGGGCCTTGTCCTTGCTGAGGCAGACGTCCACGCAGTTGCCGCAACCGGTGCAGTCCGCCACCGAGGTGGCGAGGGCATACTTCCATTCCTTGAGGTTGGCCTTGCCGTCCGCGATCTTGAGTCCGGCGGGAGCGGCCTTGGCTTCGTCTTCGGTCAGAAGGAACGGGCGAATCGCTGCGTGAGGGCAGACGAATGCGCAGGTGTTGCACTGGATACACTTCTCTGCATCCCAGACGGGCACCATAACGGCCACTCCGCGCTTCTCATAAGCGGCGGTGCCGGCGGGCATGGTTCCATTCTGGTAGGGAAGGAAGGCACTGACGGGCAGCGAGTCTCCGGCCTGGGCGTTCACCACGTCCGCAATCTCCTTCACGAACGGGGTCGCGAGGCGCGCGGCGTTGTGGCTTACGAACTTGGCTGTGATTTCCGCCCACTCGGCAGGGATCTGGACCTGCTTGTATTCTCCGCCGCGGTCGATTGCGGCGTAGTTCATGTTGACGACGTTTTCGCCCTTCTTGCCGTAGGACTTGAGGGCTGCGTCTTTCATGTACTTGACTGCATCCGCCTCCGGGATGATGCCGGTGATGCGGAAGAATGCGCTCTGGAGGATGGTGTTGGTCCTTCCGCCGAGGCCTATCTCAGCCGCGATCTTGGTGGCGTTGATTATATAGAGTTTGACGTGCTTGCGGCCGATGGTTCCCTTCACGAAGTCCGGGATCCTCTCGAGGGTTTCCTTCTCGTCCCAGAGGGAGTTAAGGAGCAGGGAACCGCCGTCCTTGATGCCCTTGAGGACATCGTATTTCTCAAGATATGAAGGGACGTGGCAGGCCACGAAGTCGGGCGTGTTCACAAGATACGGGGCGTGGATGGGCTGCTCGCCGAAACGGAGGTGAGAGCAGGTGTAGCCGCCGGACTTCTTCGAGTCGTAGTCGAAGTAGGCCTGGCTATACAGGTCCGTGTGGGTTCCGATAATCTTGATGGTGTTCTTGTTCGCACCGACTGTTCCGTCTGAACCGAGTCCGAAGAACTTGCATTCCGTGGTTCCGGGCTTGACGATACTGACTTCTTCCTTGAGCGGGAGGCTCTTGAAGGTGACATCGTCCACTATGCCGATAGTGAAGTCATTCTTGGGGACCTTGAGGGCGAGGTTATCGTAGACTGCGATAATCTGCGCGGGGGTCGTGTCTTTGCTGGAAAGACCATAGCGTCCGCCCACAATCAGAGGTGCGTTCTCCGCGCCCTGGAAGACGGTCTTGATGTCCTGATAGAGAGGCTCTCCGAGGGCTCCGGGCTCCTTGGTCCTGTCCAGAACCGCAATGCGCTTGACGGTCTTGGGAAGGGCCTTGAGGAAGTACTTCGAGCTGAACGGACGATACAGGTGCACGGCGATGACGCCGAGTTTCGTGCGTCCCAGGGAAGCGAGATAGTCGATGGTCTCCCTGATGGTCTCTGTGACCGAGCCCATGGCGATAATGACATCCTCGGCATCCTTTGCACCGTAGTAGTCGAACGGGCGGTACTGGCGGCCGCTGATCTCTCCGATCTCACCCATGTAGCGGGCGACTATGTCCGGGATGGCGTCGTAGGCCTGGTTGCGGGATTCCACAGCCTGGAAATACACGTCTCCGTTCTGGGCGGTACCCCTCGTGACTGGAGCGTTAGGGTTGAGGGCGCGGGCCCTGAAGTTTGCGAGAGCTTTGTCGCTTATGAGCTTCTTGAGTTCCTCTTCGTCGAGGGCCTCGATCTTCTGGATCTCATGCGAGGTGCGGAAACCGTCGAAGAAATGCAGGAACGGGATGCTGCCCTTGATGGCGGCGAGATGCGCCACAGCGGCCATATCCTGGGCTTCCTGCACGGAGCCGGAAGCGAGCATGGCGAAGCCGGTCTGGCGGCAGGCCATGACGTCCTGATGGTCGCCGAAGATTGAGAGTGCGTGCGAAGCGAGCGCGCGGGCTGAAACATGGAAGACTGCGGGAAGCATTTCGCCCGCGATCTTGTACATGTTCGGTATCATAAGGAGGAGTCCCTGTGATGCGGTGAAGGTGGTGGTCAAGGCTCCGGCCTGCAGGGATCCGTGCACTGCCGCGGCGGCGCCGGCCTCACTCTGCATTTCGGTGACCTTCACGGTCTCGCCCCAGAAATTCAGTTTTCCATGGGCTGCCCATTCGTCCACATTTTCCGCCATCGTCGATGAAGGCGTGATAGGGTAGATGGCCGCGTGCTCGCTGAACAGATATGCGATTCCGCTCGCGGCCTGGTTACCGTCACAGGTAATGAATTTTTTCTCTTTGGACATAGTGTTATTTATAGATTGTTTTAGATTTTCAGTACTAATGCACAATATCGTACAAATTTAATCATTATTGCTCAAAAGTGCAACGGAAATTTTCCCCTTTCCGGCGAGAAAATGGGGGGGGTGGAAGCTTAGTTGGATTCCAGGATGGGATCCTGGGCGTTGAAAGTGCCGTAGACTTGTTCGGAGGCGGCGCGGCAACCGCCGCCGCTCAAACCTCGTTTCGTACCCCAGGAAGGCTTTTCGTGCACAAGGTGGAACTTTACCCCCGGGACCTTGTGCGCAAAAACACTCTACAGACACTTTCAGTGCACAAGGTCTCCACATTGTGTTTCCACCTTGTGCGGCCCACACGATTTTGGGGCCCTTCACGGCGGGTTTCGACCCTAAAAACGCGCCGAATTGCGGAAGGTGATTAAAATGATTATCTTTGTTCTATGTCCATCAACAAACACGCCTGGACGGCCGAGGGGCCGCACATCACTTCGCCGGAATCCATGGTGGAGGCGATACGCCGCGCCGGCATCATCCCGTTTTTCGAAAACCCGATCGAAGGCTATTCGATCGAGGAAATGACCCCGCCGGAGTACTGGTTCGACGGCGAGGAGGACCCTCTGGGGCCGTGGGACTGGAAGATCGAGGCGGTGCGCAGCGGGGACATAGCCTACGGCAAGTTCCTGTGGGGCGGGAAGGCCGCGTTCGCCACGGTCGAATGGTATCGAGAACTCGTGAACTGGCGCCGGAGCCTCCGAAAATACGCCCCCGATGAGGCTGGGCAAAAAATCCTGGCCTACCTCGACGAACACGGCACAATCAGCATCAAGGAGATTCGCCAGATGTTCGGAATCAAAAAGGCCGCCGCGGACAACCTGGTCCGCAAACTCCAGATGTGCACCAGACTGGTGACCGGTGACATCCAGCGCGTCTATCGCGGCGCCGACCTCCATTACAACGGCTGGCAGACTTCGTCATTCTGCACCCCCGAAGCGCTCTTCGAGACCGAAGGCGAGAACTTCGGGCCCTTCCACACGGAAGCCTTCAAACTTGCAGTGCCGCACTCGCCGGAAGAGTCCCTGAAACGCCTCACAGCAAAAATAAAGTCGGCAGCGCCCGGCGCCACCGACTCCCTTATTCTCAAAATGCTGGCCTGAGCCTGATTACTTCAGGAACACGAAAAACACCGCCAGGACCATGCAGACAAATGCTGCGATATGGTTCCACTGCAGGTGCTGTCCCTTGAACATAAACAGTATGATGATGGTGAAAACCGTCAGCGAAATCACCTCCTGAATCACCTTCAGCTGCATCAGGTTGAACGGCCCGCCGTTGCCGATGAACCCGATGCGGTTCGCCGGCACGGTAAGGCAATACTCGAAAAACGCTATTCCCCAAGAGAACAGGATAACCAGAATCAGCGGCCATCCTGTGGAGATTTTCATCTCGCTGAGTTTAAGATGCCCATACCACGCAAACGTCATGAAGACGTTGGAGAACAGGAGCATCACGATAGTCAGTAATCCACGCATAGTTTATTCCACTCCCAATCTGGCTTCCACCACATTCATCACATAGTCACCGGTCTTTTCGGACTCTGTGATCATATCCATGAAGACGTTGCCGGCTTCGTAGGTGTAGACATTGTTCTCTACATCCTGGATATTCTTAACCCGAAGCGAATCGCGCAGCTCGTTGATACGTGCCTCGATTTCGTTGGACTGATCGAGGGTGAAGTCTTCGCGGTGGCCGGCAAGGATGTCGTTCATACGGGTCATTGCGGCCTCCACCAGGTGAGTCATTTCCGTTCCGGCTGCCACCTGCTCGTCCGTGAAGACTATCTTCTCGTCGTGCTTACGGCGAAGGATGCGCGCAAGGTTGAAGAAGCTGTCGCCTATGGATTCGAGCTCGCCTATCTGACGGAGCATCTCGCGTATCTTGGCTTTGGTGTCGTCAGACAGATGCGCATCGCCCACCTGGCCCAGATATTTCGCGATTTCGCTCTCCATCCTGTCGCTGATTTCCTCATATTTCTTGATGCGGTCGAAAATCTCATTGAACTTATCCTCTTCCTCCGTGAAGTAGAGGTCTTTGACCATGCCGAACATACGCAGCATGCGCTTGCCGAAAGTGGCGATCTCCTTCTGCGCCTGGAAGACGGAAAGTTCCGGAGTCTTCATGATACCGCCGCGTATATACTTGAGGCGGAATTCGTCCTCTTCGTCCGTCTTTTTGGGCTTGATGATCAGGCAGACGAGCTTCTCGATCTGCGGCACGAAGCCTATCAGCAGGGCCGTGTTGATGACATTGAAGCCTGTGTGGAAGGCCGCGAGCGCGAAGGACAGGCGGGCGGGATCCACGCTGTCGGCGGTGGGGTCGATGCCCACTATGCGGCAGACTGCCCGCACGAACGGGAAGAACACGATCAGCACCCACACCACGCCGAACACGTTGAACAGAAGGTGGGCCATAGCGGTGCGGCGGGCCTGCGTGTTCGCGTTCAGGGCGGCGAGGTTGGCCGTCACCGTGGTTCCGATGTTCTCGCCCATGACGAGCGCGATGCCCTGGAAGATCGTGATCGCGCCGGTCGAGCAGAGGACCATGGTGATGGCCATCAGGGCCGCCGAACTCTGCACGAGCGCGGTCAGCAGGGTGCCGATCAGCAGGAACAGCAGCACGGTCAGGTAGTTCGTCTTGAAGCTGGCGAAGAAGCTGACCACGGCCGGATTGCTGGCCAGGTCGAGCTCGGTGCCGGTCTGCTTGAGCATGCCGAGCGCGAAGAGCAGGAACGACAGGCCGAACAGGAAGTCGCCGAAATAGCGGCGCTTGCCCGTCTGAATCAGGATGATGGCGACCAGGAAGACCGGCCAGACCACGTTAGCGATGTTGAACGAAAAGCCGGCGGACATGATCCACGCGCTCATGGTGGTTCCGATGTTCGCGCCCATGATCACGGAGATCGCCTGGCTGAGCGTGAGCAGGGCCGCGTTCACGAACGAGACGGTCATGACGGTGGTTGCGGCCGAGGACTGCACGGCCACGGTCACCAGCGCGCCGGTGGCCACGCCCGAAAAGCGGTTGGTGGTCATCTTGCCGAGGAGGTGACGCAGCTGCGGTCCCGCCATCTTCTGCAGGGCCTCGCTCATCACCTTCATGCCGTAGATGAGCAGGGCTATCGAGCCCAGGAGCTTGAAAGCGATCAGTAAATTCATCAGAAACCATTTGCGAGGAAGGCTGCCTGCACGGGACCGATCTTGCGGTATCCTTCTTCCTTCATGTGGAGGCGGTCTTCGAGGTAATACTTGCTAACGTTGAAAATGTTGATGCCCTGGAGATTGAACTGGTCCAGGACGGGAATTCCGTAGTACGCACAGCAATCTTTCTGGCCCTGGACATAGTCCGCGAAGGTCTTGCCCGTCTTGTTCGGCCTGGTGCTGAAAGGATTGTTGCCTGCTTCGTTGTTGAAGAATCTGAGCGAAGTGAAGAAATAGATCTCCGCGTCCGGGTTTTTCTCCAGGAGGGTCTTAATGCAATAATTGATTCCTCCGCACTGGGTGTTCAGTTTGGATTCGTCGTAGCCGTCCAGGGCGGTGTAGTCCTTCCAGGTGCCGCATTCTTTCTGGCCGTTATAGTCGTTTGTGCTGGCCCAGAGGACATACACGTCGAACACTCCGGCTTCTTCCACCTGCTTCTGAAGGGTGTACCCCTGCTCCCGGGCGAAGCCTGCGCCGCCCACGCCGTAGGTCACTACCTCCGCATTGAGGAGGTCTGCCCAAATCTGCTTGGCGGCGTCCGATTCCTTGTGGACCGAGAGCGAGCCGCCGAACACGGCTATGCGTTTGCCGTAGTTCTTACTGGCTTTGTAGGGGCTGTGTTTCGCGACCTTTGCATTCGGCCTTAGGGTGTGCGCTGCCGGATCCGGCACTCCCTGCGCGCAGGCGCCGAGGGTGATGAGTGCTGCCGCGGCAGCGAGAAGGAATCTCTTCATATAGGCTTTGGTTTTCACAAAAATAAGAAATAATTGCTACTTTTGAATTGTATTATGGAAAAAGAAATATGGTTCGCGGCGGGCTGCTTCTGGGGCGCCCAGAAGTTTTTCAAGCTGATTGACGGAGTGGTCAGGACGGAGGTCGGCTTTGTGAACGGCCGTACTGAGAATCCCACCTACGAGCAGGTCTATCAGGACGACACCGGCTATGCCGAGTGCGTGCACATAGTCTATGATCCTGCGCGCGTCAGCTTGCAGAGGCTTGCCGAGCTGTTCTTCAAGATCATCGACCCGCTCAGTCTGAACAAGCAGGGAGAGGATGAAGGCACGCGCTACCGCACGGGTGCATATTATAATAATGATGAGGACCGCCCGGTTTTGGAGAGCGTCTTCCGCCAGATCGCTTTGGATCTAGGGGTGGCCTCACTGCCCGTCGAGCTCGAGCCGGTCGCAAAGTTCTACACCGCCGAAGAATACCACCAGGACTACCTGGACAAGAATCCCGGCGGGTACTGTCATTTAAGTCCGGAAATATTCAAAATGATATGAAAGTTATAGGTAACATCTTTTGGCTGATCTTCGGTGGACTGGAGTTAGCCTTCTTCTACTATCTTGTGGGTTTGCTGATGTGCATAACCATAATCGGTATTCCTTTCGGAGTCCAGCTGTTCAAGCTGGGCAATTATGTCATGTGGCCCTTCGGACGCGAGATGGAATTCGGCGAGAAAGAACCCGGCTGCCTCTCTATTGCGATGAACATAATCTGGATTCTCGGCGGATTCTGGGAAGTCGCGGCAATCCACCTCGTCTGTGGACTTCTTTTCTGCATCACCATAGTGGGAATCCCCCTCGGAGTCCAGCACTTCAAGATGATCCCCGCCGCCGCCTTCCCCTTCGGGCAGCATCTGCGGTAAGAGTAGCGGTTCCCGCAAAGAAAGCAACAAATAGAGCAATTCTTGCATCTATTTATTGTAATTTTGGAGCCTATGAGAGCAAAGTATCTTTTCATCTATATCGCTGCAGGAATCGCCTTTCTGGCCGTTTCTGCGTGGGTGTTCCTTACAAATGGGAAAAACGCAAAAGCCCTCAGGGCCAAGTACAAGCTCGGCGGTCTGCTTCTGACCTGCACTGCTATGCTGTCTGTCGCATCCTGCGGGCAGGTTCCTCATCCGGGAGTGACCTGCTACGATGTGACAGTGACATGTTATGATCCCGTGGTGGAGAACTATGCACATGTGGAGACCGCGAAGCACGACGAAAACTGGAACTGGTTCCTTTCTAAAGGGGACTCCCTCAAGGTCTCGATACAGTACCCCACATACGCAAAATATAGTGTGGCAATCAGCAAATTTGTGGACAGCAAAGCCGGAGACCTCCTTCAAACAGAGTATTTCGACGCTGAAAATGGAGACTCCTTTGAACATTCCTTCGCTTTCGCCCCTACTGATGAAACATACCGGGGAGCAGTGCTGGCGCAGATCTTCGGGAGAGACGAGCAACTCGGAGAAGATATAGAATTGTCAATTAACTACAACATAATCGTAACGGACGGTGATAATTGACAATCTCGTTTATGAACTGACCGGAGCCTGCAACCAATGTTGCAGGTTTTGTTATAACTATTGGAGGGACGGCAGCAGTCCTATCCCCGCGCCTGATCCTTCTCTCGCGCGGCGAACGCTCAAAAAGTTACTCTCTCAGGTTTCAGTCGGGACTATCTCTTTTTCCGGCGGTGAGCCGCTTCTGCTGAAGAATGTCCACGACCTCGTGCTTCAGGCCAGGTTCAAGGGCTGCAAGGTGAATGTCCTGACCAACGGCACCCTTCTCACGGACGACGCTCTGCAGAATTTTGTGAGTCTCGGAGTGGGCGCGATTCAGATTCCGCTTCTTAGTGCAGATGCATCCGTCCACGATTATCTGACTAATGTCCCGGGCTCGTGGGAGAAGGCCTCGGACGCACTCCGTCGCGCCTGCCGGGAAGGCATTGGAGTTGCGGTGCTGGTAATCACGAAGGTCAACGCGCCCGGTGTTTCGCAGACGCTGGACCTGATCCGCGACTGCGGCGTCCGCACAGTGATGGTGAACCGCTTCAATATTGGAGGAAACGGAATCCGGCACTGCAAGGAGCTGATTCTGGACAGGAAGACACTCGCGAAGGCCTTTGCCGATGTCGAAGCATTTGCTGAAGCCCACCCGGAGATGCATTTTGTCAGCGGAGTTTGCACTCCTCTCTGTTATCTGGACACCAGACCCTATCCCCACATCCGCTTCACCAAGTGCAGCACAGATCTGAGCGGCAGGCCCATCACCCTCAACTACAACGGCGATGTCCGCTTCTGCAACCATTCTCCCAGAGTGCTGGGGAATATTTTCGACAGGCCCATCGGCGATATCCTCACCGATCCTGAAATCAACGCCTGGTACGCGCCCGTGCCAGATGAGTGCGGAAAATGCGCCCTGCTGGATCGCTGCGGCGGCGGTTGCCGCGCCGCCTCCGAGCAGGTCTACGGCACTTTCAACGCCCAGGACCCCATCCTGGAATCCTGTGATGCGTAAGATCTTGTACGCCCGTGGTGCTATAATTGGCGCACGGCACACCTTCCGCAATTCGGCGGGTTTTTAGGGTCAAAACCCGCCGAAAAGGTCAGAAATTGGTGTTTCGGCGGGAAAATGGGGTCGAAACCCGCCGTGAAGGGCCCCAAAATCGTCTGGGCCGCACAAGGTGGAAACACAATATGGAGACCTTGTGCACTGAAAGTGTCTGTAGAGCGTTTTTGCGCACAAGGTCCCGGGGGTAAAGTTCCACCTTGTGCACGAAAAGCCCTCCTGGGGTACGCAAAGAGGCTGGCGTGTGCCAGCCGGGGTAGGTACGAG
>JAGAAD010000111.1 GCA_017615445.1 Bacteroidales bacterium | reverse complement strand
GTCGGTTCCCAATGGACCACGAAGCGTACGTCCGGCTTATCGATGCCCATACCGAAGGCGTTGGTGCACACCATCACGCGTATGTCGCCCTTCTTCCACGCCTCCTGCCGTTCGCCGCGGCTGCGGGTGCCGAGGCCGGCATGGTAAAACGACGCGCTGACGCCTTCCGCCTTGAGCAGCGCCGCCACTTCTTCGCAACGGCGGCGGCTTCGGAGGTAAACTATTCCTGAGCCCTGCACTCCTCGGCAGATGTCCAGCAGCTGGCCGGATTTGTCGCGGCATTCGCGGACGATGTAGCTGAGATTGGGGCGTTCGAATCCGCTCCGGAGTATGTTGAAGGAGGGTTTGGCGGGGTCCGGCGAGAGACGGGACGCTATGTCTTCCACCACTTTGGGGGTAGCCGTCGCAGTAAGGGCAATGACGGGGGCGGCCACCATTTTCCGGAGCTCGCCTATGTTCAGGTAGTCCGGCCGGAAGTCGTAGCCCCACTGCGAGATGCAGTGCGCTTCATCGACTACTATATAATTGATTTCCAGCGACTCCAGATAGGAGCGGAAAAGCGGCGTGCCCAGCCGTTCTGGCGAAACGTACAGGAACTTGCAGTCGCCGTAGGCGGCGTTGTTGAGCGCCAGGTCCACCTCGCGACGGGTCATGCCGGCATGAATGGCTATGGCCTTTATTCCTCTCTGCTGGAGGTTCTGCACCTGGTCTTTCATCAGGGCGATCAGGGGCGTCACGACTAGGGCCAGGCCGTCCTTCATCATGGCGGGCACCTGGAAGCAGATGGACTTGCCTCCCCCGGTAGGCAAAATGGCGAGCGTATCGCGGCCGTCCAGGGCGGAGGTCACGATTTCCTTCTGCATGGGGCGGAAGCTTTCGTAGCCCCACCATGCCTTCAGAACCTGCTCGGGGGTGCTCATGTCAGGCGAGAATTATGAATACGCAGGGGCGTTTGCCTATGGTCTCCGGCTGCCTGCGCCATTCGGCTATGCTGCGGGTGCGGATGAAGGCGTCTGGCAGGGTGATGTCGGCCGCCACGGTCAGTTTTGTGGCGGGCTGCAGATATTGCAGGAGGTCCTTGAGAAGGGAGTCGTTTCGGTACGGTGTCTCTATGAATATCTGGCTCTGGTTCAGCGACTTGGAAAGCCTCTCGATATCTTTGAGGGCGCTGCGGCGTTCCTCCGTCTTGGCGGGCAGGTAGCCGCGGAAGGCGAAGCTCTGGCCGTTGAGTCCGGAGGCCATGAGGGCCAGCATCAGCGAGGAGGGGCCCACGAGGGGCACGACCTCTATGTTTTTCTTGTGGCAGAGGGCCACGAGGGCGGCGCCGGGGTCGGCTACGGCAGGGAGGCCGGCTTCGCTTATCAGGCCTACATCACCTTTGTCGAAAAGGGGCGCAAGGGCCTCCACTTCCGCCGGGGTGGTATGCTCGTTGAGCGTATGGAGCTCAAGCTCATCTATGTGTCCCTTCAGGCCGGCGGCAGAAAGGAAACGGCGGGCGGTCCGGAGCTCCTCAACCACGAAACACTTCAGCTCGCGCGCCTGCCGCAACACCGGCTCCGGCAGCACCTCCGCCGGATCATACTCGCCCAGCGGCGAGGGTATCAGATATAATTTTCCCATCATCATCGCAAATATAGAAAAAATCGGATATATCTGTTCCTCCGCCCTCGCTACGCTCGCCTTCCCACCGCTGACGCGGCGGGCCCCTCCCTCTACAAGCGAGGGTGCTTACGGCTGCGGAACAGATATATCCGATTTTTTGGTAATTTCATGAAAAATATGTACTTTTGTAGGATAGATTATACTTTTATTATTTATACAATTATGTCTAATATCCAACTCTCTAAGTACGGCATCAAGGGTGTGAAGGAAGTTCTTTACAACCCCACGTACGAGGTTCTTTACAACGAAGAGACCAAACCCGGTCTCGAGGGCTTTGACAAGGGTCAGGTGACCGAACTCGGCGCCATCAACGTGATGACCGGCGTTTACACCGGACGTTCTCCTAAAGACAAGTACATTGTTTATGACAAGACCACCAAGGAAGGCAAACCCGGCGAGATCTGGTGGGATACCGAGGGCTATCACAACGATAACCACAAAATGTCAGAGAAGGTGTGGAAGACCGTCAAGAAGCTCGCCCAGCAGCAGCTCTCCGGCAAGCGCCTCTTCGTAGTGGACGGTTTCTGCGGCACTCACGCAGACACCCGCATGAAGGTCCGCTTCATCATGGAGGTAGCATGGCAGGCCCACTTCGTGACCAACATGTTCATCCGTCCCAAGAACCAGAAGGAGTTCGACCAGGAGCCTGACTTCGTGGTTTACTGCGCCTCCAAGGCAAAGGTCGAGAACTACAAGGAGCTCGGTCTCCGCAGCGACACCTGCGTTGCATTCAACGTAACCTCCCGCGAGCAGGTTATCCTCAACACCTGGTACGGCGGCGAAATGAAGAAGGGTATGTTCTCCATGATGAACTACTACCTGCCTCTTAAGGGCATCGCTGCAATGCACTGCTCCGCAAATACCGACATGAACGGTGAGAACACC
>JAGAAD010000110.1 GCA_017615445.1 Bacteroidales bacterium | reverse complement strand
CGACAACGCGCCCATCCTTGCGTCCGGCCTCCACGAGCCCTGCTCCGAAGCCGCTTCGGGTATCTACCTTACCCTGGTCTGTATATTTCTTCATACTAATAATCGCCTAAAGTTTCTTCCAGTTGTTTCATCGCCTCCTCGCACTGCTCTGCGCTGGGGGCCTTTCCGTGCCACTTGTGGGTGCCGGCCATGAAGTCAACGCCATGTCCCATCTCGGTACGGAAGAGTATCATCTTGGGCTTGCCGTTGGCAGCACGGGCAATCTCGAACGCCTTCAGGATGGACTCGAAGTCGTGTCCGTCTGCCTCGATGACCTCCCAGCCGAAGGCGGACCACTTGTCGCGCAGGTCGCCTACGCCGCCCACGTTGTCCACGGGGCCGTCGATCTGCTGGCCGTTCCAGTCGGTAAACGCCACCAGGTTGTCCAGCTGATGGTGTGCCGCCCACATGCCGGCCTCCCAGATCTGGCCTTCCTCGCTCTCGCCGTCGCCCAGCAGGCAGAAGGCGCGCGTGCCGTCTCCGTCAAGCTTCTTGCCGAGGGCTATACCGGCGGCGCAGGAGAGGCCCTGGCCGAGGGATCCGGAGCTCTGGAACACGCCCGGCAGGCCGTCGGTCACGCAAGGGTGCCCCTGGAGACGGGTGCCGAACTTGCGGAGGGTTCCCAGCTCTGCGGGCTCAAAGTAGCCGGCGCGCGCGAGCACGGAATAGTAGACGGGTGCCAGATGGCCTGCGGAGATTATGAAAGCGTCCTGCCCCTTGGCGCTGCGCGTCCAGGTAGCGGGGTCATGCTTCATCTCGCTGAAATAAAGAGCGGTCATCACATCCGTGATGCCCAGAGATCCGCCCGGGTGGCCGGATTTGGCCGTAGTCACCATTCGGACAATGTCCCTGCGGACTTGAGAGGCAATTCTGCCCAGTTCTTGAGGATTAGCCATATAATAATAGTAGATTTTAGTGTCAGTCTACAAATATAGCAAACCTCGCGGTAACAACAATACCGACCGGCGTACTTTTCTTTCACTCAGGGCGGCAGGAAATAAACGTAGCCGGAGGTACATTCATCTGTACCTCCGGCTACACTGTTCACCAGTATTAGCGGTATTTAACTATTCCTTGCCGCCGTCCTGGTCGGGCTTGAAACCTTGATCGCCCTTGAAGTCCTTGCCGGGACCCCTGCCGTTTCTGTGGCCGGGGGCGCCGAAGTTCTTCCGGTACTCGTCGGCGAGCTTGTGGAACTGCTTCATGCGGAACTTCTCCTCGCTGGCGAAGAATTTGGCGGTCTTTTCGGTTCCGATGGCTTTCTTGTACTCCTTTGTGTAGGCAATGTGCTTGTTCACGTTAGCCTGCTTAGCCTTGATGTAGGCATCGAGGAGTGCGTCTACGTTGCCCTGTCCGTCTGCGAGAGCCTTAGTTAATGCAATGTACGCTTTCTTCTCGGCTACGTTGAGCTCTTTCTGCTCGGCTTCGGCTTTGTTGTAAACAGGCCAGAATGCCTGGGCGTCCTCGGCGGTGAGGCCGACCTCGGAAGTGATGAAAGCAACCCTTTCGGCTTTGAATTTCTCCGCTTCATTACGGATTACAATGCCCTTCGACTTGTCGCGGAAGTCTTTGCGGCCTTGCTGCTGCTGCGGCTGAGCGAGAGCCACTGCTGCGATGCTGACTGTCAGCAAAATGGAAACCAACTTTTTCATAACCAAAACATTTTTAATAATTATATATTTCGTCCTCAAGCTGGGCCAGTGTCATGCCCGAATCAATGAGGTACTCAACTATTTCTTCGTCAGAAGCCGGCTGGTTGGCCGTGGTCTTCATGAGAATGTAATTGCCGGCGAGCATGGCCAGTGCGAAGCTGGCGGCCAGAGCCAGGTAGGGCGTCAGGTTTATTCTGCTCTTGCGGGCGGGAATCTCGCCGAGCCTGTTTTGCAGGCCCTCGAAATATCCTTCCGGCGTTGAATATGGCATGTTCTTTTTCATTTCGCTTATTTAGACGCAATAGTTTGTAACAGGTTTAATCGGTGGTGGTCAGAAAGTCCTTGATTTTCTCGTATGCAATATGGTAAGAGGTCTTGAGGGCGCCCACGGATGTACCGGTGATTTCTGAAATCTGCTCGTAGCTCAGCTCCTCGTAGTAACGCATCGTGAAGACCAGTCGCTGTTTGTCGGGAAGGGCGGCAATGGCTTTGCGGAGGGCCCTGAGTGCCTTGTCGCCGTCGAAGAAGGGGCTGGGGTCGCTTATGCGCTCCGCTTCCGCGTCGAGCCGGGAAAAGCTCAGCGCCGCACGCACGCGCGCCTTACGTAAAAAGGAGATGGATTCGTTAGTGGCTATGCGCCAGAGCCATGTGAAGGGGTCCGAATCGCCTCGGAACCGGGGCAGCGCGTTCCACACCTTGATGAAGATCTCCTGCATCAGGTCGTCCGCGTCCTCGTGGCTCCCCACGATGCCGCGCACGTGCCAGTACAGCTGCTCGCTGTACTGCCTCACCAGCTCATTGAAGAATCTTTCCTGCTCCAACATACGACTCTTTAGACGCAAAACTCGCGCCGAAGTTTAAAGAGATTCTTCGCTTCGCTCAGAATGACAGAAATGCTAGCTGTCCAGCTTCAAGACGGCCATGAAAGCGCTCTGCGGGACCTGGACGGTGCCGATCTGGCGCATGCGTTTCTTACCTTCCTTCTGCTTTTCAAGGAGCTTCCTCTTGCGGGTAACATCGCCGCCGTAGCACTTGGCGGTAACGTCCTTGCGGACCTGCTTCACGGTTTCGCGGGCGATGATCTTGGCGCCGATGGCTGCCTGAATGGGGATGTCGAACTGCTGGCGGGGGATGAGGTCCTTGAGCTTTTCGCACATCTTGCGGCCGAAGGTGTAGGCGTTGTCTTCGTGAATCAGCGTGGACAGCGCGTCCGCGGGCTCGCCGTTCAGCAGAATATCCAGCTTGACGAGCTTGGCGGGGCGGTACCCGTTCACGTGGTAGTCGAACGACGCGTACCCCTTACTAATAGTCTTCAGCTTGTCGTAGAAGTCGAACACTATCTCGCTCAGCGGCATGTCGTAGTTGAGCTCCACGCGCTCGGCGGTGATGTAATGCTGGCTCACGAGCGTGCCGCGGCGGTCAAGGCAGAGCTTCATGATGGGCCCGAAGAACTCGGTCTTGGAAATGATCTGCGCGCGGATGTACGGCTCCTCGATGTGGTCTATCAGAGTGGGCGCCGGCAGGCCGGAGGGGTTGTGCACGTCGAGCACCTCGCCCTGCATCGTATATACTTTATAGGAGACGTTCGGCACGGTGGTGATGACGTCCATGTCGAACTCGCGGAAGAGGCGCTCCTGCACGATTTCCAGGTGCAGCAGGCCCAGGAAGCCGCAGCGGAAGCCGCTTCCCAGGGCCAGCGAGCTCTCCGGCTCGTACACGAAGGAGGCGTCGTTCAGCTGGAACTTCTCCAGCACGGCCCGCAATTCCTCGAACTTGTCCGCCTGAACCGGGTACATACCTGCGAACACCATCGGTTTCACCTCCTCGAAGCCGGCGATAGCCTTCGAGCACGGGTTCGCGACATGGGTGATGGTGTCGCCCACCTTCACCTCCACGGCGCTCTTGATGCCGGTGATTATGTATCCCACGTCACCGCAGCCAACTTCCGTGCCCGGGATGAGCTTCATCTTAAGCGAGCCCACCTCCTCCACCTCGTACTCCATGCCGGTGGCAAAGAACTTCACCTTGTCGCCCTTGCGCACGCAGCCGTTGGCCACCTTGAAGTAGGCGATCACGCCGCGGAAGGAGTTGAATACGGAGTCGAAAATGAGGGCCTGCAGGGGGGCGGACGGGTCGCCCACGGGAGCGGGAATCTTCTCCACGATGGCGTCCAGAATCGGCGGTACGCCTTCGCCGGTGCGGGCGGAGACCTTGAATACGTCCTCCGGCGCGCAGCCGAGCAGGTCGCAGATTTCGTCGGTCACCACCTCCACCTGGGCGGACTCCATGTCTATCTTGTTGAGCACGGGGATGATCTCCAGCCCGTGGTCTATGGCCATGTAGAGATTGGAAATGGTCTGCGCCTGTACGCCCTGCGACGCGTCCACCACCAGCAGCGCACCCTCGCAGGAGGCGATAGAACGTGAGACCTCGTAAGAGAAGTCCACGTGGCCCGGAGTGTCGATCAAATTCAACCGGTACTCCTCGCCCTTGTACATATAACGCATCTGGATGGCGTGGCTCTTGATTGTGATGCCCTTTTCCTTCTCCAGGTCCAT
>JAGAAD010000109.1 GCA_017615445.1 Bacteroidales bacterium | reverse complement strand
ATAATAGTAGCTCTATATCTGCTCAGCAACGACGCCGTAATTAATCTGGTATATAAACTGGCATCCTACACCTACGGTCCGCTGCTCGGACTGTTCTTCTTCGGGATACTGACAAAGCGCAGGCTTCGCGACGGTGCGGCGCCATGGATAGCGCTTGCGGCCCCGCTCCTGTGCCTCGCGCTGAACCTGGCCGGCAAGCGCTGGCTGGGCTTCGACCTGGGCTTCAGCCTGCTGATAGTAAACGGCCTGCTTTCCTTCTCCGGCCTCTGGATATTCAGTAAAAAGAAATGAAAATAACAGAACAATCCTCCCGTTTCGACTGCCTTGAGCAGATGAGCACCCGCGAACTCCTGGAAGGGATAAACGGAGAAGACAAGACTGTCGCAGAGGCGGTCCGCGGAGCAATTCCCCAGATAGAAAAGCTGGTGGACAGCATCGTGGCTCGCATGCGGCAGGGCGGCAGGGTGTTCTACGCCGGCTCCGGCACAAGCGGCCGGCTCGGCGTGCTGGACGCATCCGAGATCCCGCCGACCTTCGGCGCCGAGCCGGGCCTCTTTATCGGGGTGATCTCCGGAGGAGACAAAGCCCTTCGCTGCTCCATCGAGGGCGCGGAGGATGACCCGAATGGAGCCTGGCGCGACCTGGCCCCATTCAAACCTCAGCCGTCTGATACCCTCATAGGTATAGCCGCTTCCGGCAGCACGCCCTATGCCGTGGGCGCAATCAAAGCCGCCCGCAAGGCCGGTTTGCTGACAGCGTGCATCACATGCAATCCCGATGCGGCAGTGGCCGAAGCGGCAGAGATTCCGATAGTGGCGGTGGTCGGTCCGGAATTTGTCACCGGCAGCACGCGCATGAAGGCCGGCACTGCCCAGAAAATGATACTCAATATGATCTCCACTTCCGTGATGATCAGGATGGGCCACGTCCGCGGAAACAAGATGATAGATATGCAGCTTGCAAACAGCAAGTTGGTGGACCGCGGAACCAGAATGGTGATGGAGGAGACCGGAATAACAGACTACGAAACCGCGCGCGAACTGCTCCTGAAGCATGGCTCAGTGCGCGATGCTGTGGATAAATGGAAGAGAAGATAATAATCCGGAACGCCACCGTCAACAACCTAAAGCATGTGACGGCGGAGATACCGCGAGACAAGATCGTGGTAGTGACCGGCGTGTCCGGATCCGGAAAATCTTCCCTTGCATTCGATACCCTTTTCGCGGAAGGCCAGCGGCGCTTCGCCCAGAGCCTTTCGTCCTACGCCCGCCAGTTCCTCGGCAGGATGAACAAGCCGGACGTGGAGTCTATAGAAGGTGTGCCGCCCGCAATAGCCATCGAGCAGAAGGTGAGCGTGAAGAATCCGCGCTCGACTGTGGCCACCACCACCGAAATCTACGATTTCCTGCGCCTTATCTTCGCCCGCATAGGCAAGACCTACAGCCCCATCTCGGGCGGCCTGGTCCACGCTGACACGGTGGCGGACGTGCTCAGATATCTGGACGGCCTGGAGGAGACCTTCATGATACTCGCGCCCATCGAGTGGGGCGAGGACTGGGTGTCCGCTCTGCTCGGTCTGAAGGAAGACGGTTTCAGCAGGCTGCTGGTCGGCGGCAAGCCCGCCAGGATAGACGATGTCCTGCAGGGCGGCGCGATGCCGGAAGTCGCTCAGCTGCTGGTGGACCGTTTCCACGACCGCTCGGACCGTGCGCGCTTGATTTCTTCAGTCACGGACGCGTTCAAGGCGGGAGACGGGCGGATGAGTGTGCTCTCGGCCAAAGAAGAGCGGGAGTTCTCGGACAAGTTCGAGCTGGACGGAATGAAGTTCCGGCAGCCGGACGAGTTTCTTTTCAGCTTCAATAGCCCGCTGGGAGCCTGCCCCGTCTGCGGCGGCCTCGGCAAGATAATAGGAATAAGCGAGGATCTGGTGATCCCGGACAAGACAAAGAGCATCTACGACGGGGCGATAGCCTGCTGGCGTGGAGACAAAATGGTCTGGTTCAAAGACCATATGGTCCGGCTCTCCGGCAAATACGGAATAGATATTTTCACTCCCTATCTGAAGCTTGACGATCGCACAAAGCGACTTATCTGGGAAGGAGATCCTCCCAAGCCTGGCGATTCCTATGACTCGGATCCCGAGCGCCTGATCGGCATCAACGAATTCTTCAGCTGGGTGGAGACTCAGCGCTACAAGATTCAATACAAGTACATGCTCAGCCGCTTCAGCGGCAAGACCGTGTGCCATTCGTGCCACGGCAGCCGTCTGCGCCCGGAGGCCCTTTATGTGAAGGTGGCCGGCCGCACCATCCACGACTACCTGTCTATGACGGTGGAGGAGAGCATCGAGGCTTTCAAAAATATCGAGCTCACGCCCGAAGAGCGCGAGGTGGTCGGCGAGCCTCTGTCCGAGGTGCTCAGCCGCCTGCAGTGTCTGGACGACGTGGGCCTCGGGTACCTGACGCTCAGCCGCGCGATGAACACTCTCTCCGGCGGCGAAAGCCAGAGGGTGAATCTCGTGACCGCGCTGGGCAGCTCGCTCGTGGGCTCCATGTACATCCTGGACGAGCCTTCGATCGGCCTGCATCCCAGGGACACGGAACGCCTGATCGGCGTTCTCAAGCGCCTCCGCGACCTCGGCAACACGGTGATCGTGGTCGAGCACGACGAGGAGATAATCCGCGCGGCGGACGTGCTGATTGACATGGGTCCGCTTGCCGGCTCCCGCGGAGGCGAGATAGTCTTCGAGGGCAAGTACTCGGACAAGCTGCCCGAGGACGCGTACGCCCGCTCGCTCACCCTGCAGTACCTCAGCGGCCGCAAGAGCCGCTATCTGAGGGAGAAGCGGCCGTGGACCTACAGCATCACGGTGCAGGGCGCGATGGAGCACAACCTCAAGACCATCGACGTGCAGATTCCGCTGGGCGTGCTGACTGTCGTGAGCGGCGTCTCCGGTTCGGGCAAGTCCACCCTCGTGGGCGACATCCTCTATCCGGCGCTCTACCGCCATATCAACGAATCCGGCGACCCTCCGGGCGCATTCAAGGGCCTGGCGGGCAACCTGGACCGCATCACACGCGTGGAGTACGTGGACCAGAATCCGATAGGCAAGAGCACACGCTCGAATCCGGTGACCTACCTCAAGGTCTATGACCTAATCCGCAAGCTCCTGTCCGACCAGCAGTACGCGAAGGTCAGCGGCTTCGGACCGTCGTTCTTCTCGTTCAACCAGGAAGGCGGCCGTTGCCCTGAGTGCCAGGGCGAGGGAGTGGTCACGATCGAGATGCAGTTCATGTCGGACGTGAGGATGGTCTGCGAATCGTGCGGCGGCAAGCGCTTCAAGCCGGAGGTGCTGGAGGTGCGCTACCGCGGCAAGAACGTGGACGACATCCTGAATATGAGCGTCTCAGAGGCGATAGAGTTCTTCTCCGAAGGCCCGGAGCCGGAAGCGAAGGAAATTGCGCTCAAGCTGCAACCGCTTGTGGATGTGGGACTTGAGTACCTGAAACTCGCCCAAAGTTCGTCCACTCTGTCCGGCGGCGAGAGTCAGCGCATAAAACTTGCATACTTCCTCTCCCTGAGCCGCGAAAAGAGCGGCCGCGAGAAGATTATGTTCATATTCGACGAACCCACCACCGGTCTGCATTTCAGCGACGTGGAGCGTCTGCTGAAGGCCTTCGACGCCCTGCTCGAGCGAGGGCACAGCGTGCTGGTGGTCGAGCACAACACGGACGTGATAAAGGCGGCGGACTGGGTGATAGACCTAGGCCCGGACGCCGGCGATCGCGGAGGACAGGTGGTCTTCGCAGGGACACCTGAAGATCTTGCAAAAACAGACACTTACACAGCACAGTATATAAAATGATCGATGCAGTAATAACATATGTGGACGGCTCCGATCCGGAGTGGCGCAAGCAGTACTCCGAGGCAGCAGGAAAAGATCCTTCAAAGCGCCACAGGGAGTGGGGAACTCTGGAGTGGCAGGTGCGCAATATCAGGCGTTATCTTCCCTTCATAGACAAGATATTCCTGGTGGTCGCGCTGCCCTCGCAGGTGCCGGACGGGGTTAAGGACAAAGTGAGGGTGGTTCTGCACAAGGATTTCATCCCCGCAGAGTATCTGCCCACTTTCAATTCGAACACCATCGAGATGTTCTTATATCGCATCGGGGAGATGAGCGACCGCTATCTCTACATCAACGACGACTGCATTCCGGTGGCTCCCGGCAGCGAGGATGAGTACTTCGACGGGGACAAAATCTGCAGGGGCTTCGCGAAGCATCTTCTGGCTCCTAACATGTTCAAGAAGATAGTCCGGCACACGGATTCCGTGGCCCGCAAAGCGGCGGGACTGCGCCCCAGCCCTATCTTCATCCGTCCCCAGCATTCCCCCTCGCCCCAGATAAAGTCCGTGGGAGAAGAGATAATGGAAAAGGTTCCGGAAGATCTGCTGTCTTCGCTCACTGCTTTCAGACGGGAATGGAATGTCTGCAACTACGTCCTCCCGGATTATATGTACCACACGGACAGGGTGAAGCTGCAGAGACTTTCCTGCAGGCATTTCTCGATGGGCGCAGGCACTCCGGCTCAGCTGGAGGCGTTCCTGAATGCTCCGGACAGGAAGTGGATTTGCATCAACGACGTCCAGATGTCCGCCGAGCGAGAGCGCGAGTTCAGGGAGGTAATCTCAAAAGCCGCCGCCAAATGAAACAGGTCAGCATAATAGTCCCGGTCTACAAAGTCGAGAAATACATCGAACAGTGCGCCCGCAGCGTGCTGGGCCAGAGCTATCCTTGCATTCAGTTCATATTTGTGGATGACTTCACTCCGGACAGGAGCATCGAGCTGCTCCAGGCTCTGATTGATAAGGAATACTCCGGGCTTAAAGACAGGATAACAATTATCCGCAAACCCGTCAACGAAGGCCTTCCTCAGGCCCGCAAGACCGGCGTTCAGGCCGCTACGGGAGACTATATCATGCATGTGGACTCGGACGACTGGATCGAGCCGGATGCCGCTGAGAGGCTGGTTGCAAAAGCGGAAGAAACAGGCGCGGATGTAGTCTACTTCTTCGCACGGAAGGAGTTCGAAGACGGACGCTCGAGGGTGATTTCTGACAAGGAATTCGCTTCGCCCCAGGATTTCGCGGACGCCGTGCTGGTCCACGACGCACATCCCAGCGTGGTGCTTAAGTTTTGGCGTCGGACTCTTTTCACTCCGGAGATCTTTTTCCCGCGCTTCGGCCAGGCTGAAGACATGGTCCAGAGCCTGCAACTGCTGGACAGGGCTGCATCGGTCGCGAGGCTCCCCGAGCCGCTATATCACTATCGCAGGACCGATGCTGAAGCCATGAGCCGTGGCAAACGCAGCAAACGCAAAGCTCAGCAGCTCCGCAACTTCCTGGATCTGTATCTGTTCTATAAGGATAAGCTGGAAACTTCGCCTATCAGGCGCTGCCACCGTCAGATTCTGCGCAAGGCGCGCCGCTGGGCTTTCCTCTATGATTGGAGTGCCCGGAAAGACTATCCCGGCTTACTCTAGCGCCCACACTTCGCCTCCGTGTCCGCCCCGTTCGCTGACGGGCGGCGGAGTCATGTAGTCCGGACCGTACATCTGGGTGAGATAGGCTGCGGTGTCCACTGGCGCAGGGAATTCGCGATCCCGCAGACGAAGCGGCTTCAGGTGCTCGAAAAAGTCCTTGGGATGCACGTTGTGCATGGTCCTTGAGCCAAGTATGATGCCTATCCTGCTGCAATCTTCGGCTTTGTAGCGGTGGGCCAGGGAGTTGCATTTGGAGAGCCACCAGTCCAGACTGTGCATATGCGAACTGACCATCAGCAGGGGAGAGCCGGTCTTGCGGCTGCAATACAGGAGTCTGCGATGAGTGTGGATGGCCTTTTTCATAAAGACTGAATACTCGGCGGGATCGTCGGGCACAGGATCGAGGGCGAAGATGTCCACACTCACGCCGTAGTGGCAGACGTATTTGCTGCGGCTGGCCACGAACTTGTCCGTGCGAGGGTCGTGGACTTTCGCCACTCCGGCGACATAAAAGACGTCGTCGCGGCGGGTGTTGAGGATACACTCGTATTTGCCATGATAGGTTGCGACAAAGCGGTCGAAGTCCTCGCGCGGCATGACTATGTCAGCGTCGTCGTCCCAGGGAATGAAATCGCCGTAGCGGACGGCTCCGAGGACGGTGCCGTAGCCCATTGCCCAGCGCAGGCCGTTCGCGTGGCAGAAATAGTCTATGTCGCAAAGTATGTCGAAGAGGATATCGTGGACCTCGTCTATACCTATCTGTCTCATTATAAGCTTCTTACGGCAAGTTTATCCGGGCGTTCCACATTTCCGCTCACGCCGGGACGGGGATAGACGAAGGTGGGGTCCGGGGTGCGCCAGTCCAGGCCGTAGCGGGCCACCACGAAACCTTCCGCGCTCTTCGTGACAGGGATTTCAATTCCGTCGAAGGGCAGCATTTCAGTTTCCTTGGAGAACGGCACTTCGAATTCCACGACACGCAGTCCGCCATAGAGTTTCTTGGACTCGCGGAAGTTCTTCGTGCCCTTGAAGGGGTAGAACATATAGCCCTTGCAGCGCTCGCCTTCGATGGTGTCGAAGAAGAAGATGTCCACATGCAGGCCGTGCCATTTCCAGGTCTCCTCGCGCGCGAAAGCGCCGCCGTCCACCAGCAGGGAATGCGCGTAGGTGAAACCGGCCTCTTCGAGGCAGCGGTGGAGATTCTCAAGGCCGCCGGGGATGGAGTCGTTCCACACGCCGGTGTCTATGTCGTCGTCGTGTTTGATGAAGCCTTTCTCACGGATTGCGCCGAGGAGGGTGCCGTAGACCGGCGACCAGGGGATGCCGGCTTTCGCCATCGCATCCCTGAAGGCGACCATCGCCGGGATGCCCCAGCGGCGTCTGCGCGCTATCCTGCGCGGGTTGGAATAGATCTTTTTCCAGAATTCTGAGAGTGTCATTCGGAGTAGTATTTGGCCATTTCCAGCCAGTTGCCAAGGCTTTCGCCCATCGAAGCGCCGCAAGATTCGCGGTAGAGGGCCCAGACGAACCAGTACCAGGCGATAAGGGCGGTGTAAATCAGATAATGTTCTTCGAGGGCCGGAGTCCAGCTTTCCTGGAGATATTCGCGTATGAATGCTTTGGCGCGCTCGCGCTCATACATGGCGTCCACTATATAATAACCCACATCGATGCCGGGATCCGAGCAGCCGGAGTACTCCCAGTCGATAAGGACCACGCTCCCGTCCGGGCGGAGCATCCAGTTGTGCTTGTAGGTGTCTCCATGGCAGAAGCAGGGCTTGACTCCGTCGCCCGCCGTCTTTTCGTAGAGCTTTTCGATGCGGCCCTTCAGCTCGAGGTAGGGCGCGAAACAGCCGGGCGCCTTCGCCTCCAGCAGTTTCTCGATTTCGAGCGAGTCTTCCCAGGGCTTCAGGCCCCACGGCAGCTGCACATCGGAAGCGTGCAGTTCGCGCAGCACAGCCAGCACCTTCGCGGAATCCTCGTCGGACGAGTAGTCCGGCTCGCGGAATTCGGGCACATACCAGCTTATCTTCCAGCCCTCGCGCTCATCCAGATGTATGTAGGTGGGGTCTATCCCGAGCTCCTTTGCCTTTTCGAGGCACACCCGCTCGTGGCGCCGGTCGATAATCTCGCCTGTGCCGTCGCCGGGATGGCGGTAGATGTAGTCCTTTCCGCCGACCCGGAAAATGAACGAAGTGTTGGTGAGTCCTTCGCTTATCTTGCGGAAGTCCGTGATGTCTGCGTCCGAGCAGCCGAACACGCTCTTAATGTTGTCTATTATGCGGCTGCGGGAATCGGCGACGTAGTCGGAGTCGAAGGCTCGCAGCTCTTCGAAATAGTCGAATTCGTAGATGACGCCCTTGGGGTAGGGCTTGAAGTAGAACGGGGGCAGCACCGGGAGATAGTCCCTGACCAGCCACTCCCAGTATGACTTGCTATATTTGCCGTCTTTGTCAGCTCTGGCAATCATGATGAACTTCTGCGCGAATTCGGCAGTCCAGAAGGAATGGCCAAGGAGGATTCTGCCCTTCTTGCGGCCCTTGTCCATCTTGATTATGCGTCCGCTGCGGTCCGTGCTGACAAACATCTCCTTGGATGCGTAGTCCACATCCTCGCCGGCGTAGAAGCTGTGTTCTTCCTCGGTCCTGAACGGATTCTCGGCGAAATAGTCGTCGCAGGAGCATATGTAGGCGTCCTGCAGGTAGTCGGCCGCGCAGAGCAGGCTGTCTATATTGTTGGTTACGTTGTAGCGGGGGTTGTCCACCAGTCTTACGCCGTATTTTCCGGCGAGATAGGAGAACATCTCCTTTTTGTAGCCCAGGACCACGGTGATGTCCTTGATCCCGGCTTCGAGCAGCTGCTCGATCTGCCTGTCGATGAGGCGCTGGCCGCCCACAGAGAACAGACCTTTGGGCTGTTCGAGCGAAAGGGGAACGAAGCGGGTGGCCGCTCCGGCTGCGAGGATGACTGCGTGGCGGACTTTGATCATTTCTAGAATTTGTTCTTTGAGCAGAGACCGCGGAGTACTGCGCCGAAGACGCCTTCCTGGGCGCTCTGATATGGCTTACCCTGAAGCAGAAGCTGCTCGATCTTGATGGACTTGAGCTCTTCTGTTTCGTAAGGGTTTGCGCTGAGGATGACCATATCGGCGATTTTGCCTTTCTCCAGGGAACCGCGCTCCTTCTCGTCGAAGGTGGTGTAGTAGCCGTTCCAGGTGGCCATCCTCAGGGCCTGCTGCACGCTGACTCGCTGCTCCTTGTTGGGGTTATTCACGCATCGGTCTATCCAGACTATCGGGTTGGGGGAGGTGCAGGGGGCGTCGGAGCCCAGAGACACGACTATTCCGTTGTCCGCGAAATCCTTGATGGGGTTCAGGCGCGAGCAGCGCTCCTTGCCCATAATGCTCTCCAGATACTCGTCCGGCTCCTGCTTCCAATTGATGAAGGCGCTCTGGACGGGCATGGCGATATGGTAGTCGCGGCAGATCTTAAGACCTTCTGCGGTGGGCAGGCAGTCGTGGATTATGCCGTGGCGGTGGTCCTTGCGGGGGAAGTCGTCAAGCGCGGCCTTGAGGCAGCGGGTTGCCTGATCGAAAGCTTTGTCGCCGATGGCGTGCATTTCGATCTGCAGCCCCGCGCGGTTGGCCTTCTTGCAGAACTCGGTGACGGTCTCGTCCGTGTAGTAGAGAACGCCGTCCGAGCCGTCGGCATAGGGCTCGTTCATCGCGGCGTCCATAGAGCCGTAGCAGCCGTCCAGCGCGCACTTGAAGCATCCGCCGATACGGGGAAGCTTGCGCTTTTGGGCCACCTTGATGTCCATGGACTGAGGGAAAACGCGCACTTGGAAACCGTTTTTCAGGGATTTCGCGAATATCTTTTCTGTGGTGATGTCAAGATCGCCCACGAAACCCACTCCGCTGACGGTGTGGACCATTCCGATTCCGTAGGAGGCTTCATAGTCCGCCGCCTTCTGCATGTTCGAGAAGAGGTCTATTATGCTGAGGCTGCCGGTGATGTAGTCGGACACCTTGAAGAAGGCTTCCTGGTTCATCTCGCCCGTGTCCGGGTGGTAGCCGCGGAGCTTGCAGACCTGCTTGTCGATGGTTTTGAGGAGCTTGCTGTTCACTATGCAGGCGTGGCCGTCGTACTTCACCACCATTATCTCCTTGTCCGGGCAGACCTTGTCAAGCTCCTCGCGGCTGATGAGCCTGCGCTCCTTGACGGAATATGGCGATGCGCCGAAGGCGATGAGGGTCTTGGCCTTGCCACTGCTTGCGTAGAAGTCTGCGACCATCTTTGAGATCTCTTCGTTGGACTCGGCGTCCATCACATTGAGACCGGCGTTGAAGATGGAAAAAGATGCGAAGTGCTGGTGCGAGTCCACGAAAGCGGGGACCAGGGCTTTTTCGCCAAGATCCACCAGCTCCGCTTCAGCATACTCCTTCGGCAGGGTCTTGCCAACATAGATTATTTTTCCGCCGTCTTCGACGAGATATTTTGCCACACTGTCCTTGCTGTCGACAGTGAGAATGTTTCCTTTGTAGACTTTCATTGCTTGTAATGTCTGTAAGAGGGGTCGATAGCGCAGAGTTCCTTGTAGGAGTCTATCTCCACTATATCGCCCTTCTGGCATTCGTGTATCTTCACTTTATAGTTGTCTTTTCTGAGCACGAGGGGAACGAATTCGTAGAAGACGTCCCTTCCGCCTTCTTCGTTCCACACTTCCTCTATGTCACGGCGCAGCTTCTCGCAGTCTTCCGGAGTCCAGTAGGAGATTCCGTAGCAGTTGAAGCATTCCGTGCCGCCCTTGCGGTAGTTCGCGGCGTAGCCGTCTTTTTCGCTCAGACACCAGTCGTCCGTCTCGCGGGCGAACGAGCCCAGATAGTCCGAGCCGGAGTGCCACTTGCGTATGACGTCCGGATTGGCTATCAGCAGGTCGGCCTCGCAGATGTAGCAGCCGCCTTCGAGAAGGTCCAGCGCCGCATGGGCGGAGGAGATGCTGTTGGTCTTGTCGAACAGGTCGTTGTCTATGAACTTCAGATCCGGATACTTCTCCAGCAGTTCGTCGAAGCACTCCTTCTTGTACCCGCGGACTATAGTAATGTCATCGATTCCGGCGTCCTGCAGGGCGTCGATTATGGTGTCTATAATGCGCGTGCCGTTCACTCTGACCAGCGGCTTGGGCCTGTCCAGGGTGACGGGCACCATCCGCGAGCCGAATCCGGCGGCTAGTATTATCGCTTTTTCTGCGCTGTAGGTCATATCTGTTTCATGCCCCAGTCATACACTTTGTCTATGACGGGTGTTTCTATCTTGTTTTGGGAGGCGAGTTCCTTGATCCAGCGGAGCCCGAAAGGGAAGTCCTCCGTGAAGTAGCGGCTGCTCTTGTCCAGTTTCCAACCGCCCTCGCATTGGATCATAGGGCTTGTGATGGTCTGGAATGCAGGGATGGAAGATATCTTACGGGTCAGCGAGGCCGCGTCCGTGCTTTCGTAGTAGTCCAAAAGGGTGGGGATGCCTTTGACCTGTAGCTTGTCCAGAAGAACGAAGAACTCCCGGTCCATATCTATCAGAGTCTGCGAAGCTTCATCCGTCCACTCTTTGTAGAAGAGGATGTTGTGGTCGAAGACCTGTTCTTCCTTGCCGGCGAACATAGCGTACAGCCTGCCGGTGTGGAGGATGGGATTGGAATTGGTGAGCGAGACCTGGAGATAATTGTCCGCTTTCTGAACCGGAGTGCCGAAGAGGTCCTGCAGAGTTTTCGTGAAAGCGTCCGGAAGGTTCTCAAGCGCGGCAAGAAGGCTGCTCTTGTAACCCAGAAGAAGCGCTTTTGAGCCGTATTCGGCGACTCTGGAGATATAGGGCACTCTCTGGAAACCGAAAAGCCTGGCGTTTTCGCCGAGGATGCGGTGCGCAAAAAAGAAGAATCCGGTGCTGCAGACCACCGAGCCCACGGCTGCGTTTCCTATGAAGGACTTGATGCTTTCCAGCGTCTTTTCAATCAGATACCCAGGAACGCAGAGAAGAACTATATCGCTTCCTTTTACGACCTTTGCCGGGTCTGAAGACACCGCGGCGAGTGGCCCTGAATACACCTTGCCCTCAGGGTCGGACACTTGGACTCTGTTTCCCCAGTTTTCAGGATGTCCGGAAAGAAGACTGACGCTGACTCCTTCGCGGGAGGCGAGGACGCATGCGCACACGTGGCCCAGTGAGCCTCCGCCGCAGATGCAGATGTGCATGTTCTGTCCTTGCATAATCTTCCTAAGGAAATCCTACAAATGTAACACATTTGCGGCACAATATCAACCTATGGATGCAGCTGCAAGTCAAGCTGGAGTGTCTCTCCTCTGAAGATGGGGTGAAGGGTGTGGCGATAGGTCCTGGTTTCGCCTTTAATCTCGCACTGAAGCACGAGTTCGGTGGCCGGATTGCCGGCGTTCGGATTAGGGAGGTCGTTGGGGTAGCAGTAGAGTCTGATGCCGGGATACTGAGTGTAGAGGCCTATGTCGCTCGGAAGATTGAGCTTTTTGGATGTGTGCGCGTCCCTGACAGTGAAGCCCTGGTCCCTGAAGATATCGGCCTCGCTGTTGACATTTTCCAGCCAGACTCTGGGATTCTCCGCGAGGACGTCTCCAGAATAATAATTGGTCACGCTGATGAGTTCCACCGTGCAAAGCAGGGGAGTCAGGAGCAGGGGCTGCCCGAGCGGCCCTATACCGCTCATCAAAGGGGCCTGCGGGGAATCGTCCTCAAGGCGGGCGCGAAGCTCGCCCAGCGAGTCGTAGTGGTTCAGCCCCTTCGGATTGAATCGGCCGCGGGCGTTGGCCACTGCCGCCACCGTCCTGGGCAGCGTGTCTTTCAAGCAGAGAATCGCGCTGTCCGCGTCTGCGTGGAGATAGAGCTCGAGGTCCCGCATGCCGTCTGCGCGGTAGACGAATATGTCCAGCGAGCGGACTGGGTAGGGGGCTCGCACTGTGAGCTGGGTTCTGAAGACGGTCGAGTCCTGCTTTACCACCGGTTCCGGTTCGGGCGGCGGCGGGTCAGGTCTTTCTTGACACCCCATACTACGACAAGCTCCCGCCAGAAGCGGGAGCATTGTCACTAAGATTATTTTGAGCCTTTCCATTAACCTCCGAAGTTGTCGAAGAGGATGCTCTCGGGTGCGACGCCGAGCGAATCGAGCAGGTCGCACACACACTTTGTCATCATAGGAGGGCCGCACATGAAGTACTTGATGTCCTCCGGAGCTTCGTGGTCCTTCAGATAGGTCTCGTTCATCACATTGTGCACGAAACCTGCCGTGTACTTTACTCCTGCCGCATCTGCCGCCGGATCCGGACGGTCCAGTGCGAGGTGGAAGTGGAAGTTCGGGAAGTCCTTCTCAATCTCCGCGAAGTCCTCGAGGTAGAAGGCCTCCACGAGCGCGCGGGCGCCGTAGAAGAAGTGGACCTGCCTCTTGGTCTTGAGGGTCTTGAAGAGGTGCATTATGTGCGAACGCAGAGGGGCCATACCGGCGCCGCCGCCCACGAAGATGTACTCCATGTCGTCCGGATCGTCCTTAGGGAGAAGGAACTCGCCGTAGGGGCCGCTGATCCACACCTTGTCGCCCGGCTTGCGGGAGAAGACGTAGGTGGAGGCGATTCCCGGAGGCACGCCCGGCACGAACTTGAACACGCCCTTAGGCTGAGTCCTGTCGAACGGAGGGGTGGCGATACGGACGTTCAGTTTGATGACGTCCTTCTCTGCAGGATATGAGGCCATCGAATATGCCCTGATGGTGGGAACGGTGTTCTTGAACTTCAGGGATGTGATGCCGTATTTCTCCCAGTCGCCTTTGTAGATGTCGGCCACTCCCATATCGGAGAAGTCCGCTTCGTACTCGGGGATGTCGATCTGGATGTATTCGCCGGACTTGAAGTCGATGTGCTCGCCTTCGGGCAGACGCACCGTGAACTCCTTGATGAAGGTGGCCACGTTCTCGTTGGAGATTACTTCGCACTCGAGCTTCTTCACGCTCAGGGCGCTTTCGTCCATCTTCACCTTCAGATTGTCCTTGACCTTGACCTGGCAGCCGAGTCTCCAGCCTTCCTTGATCTGCTTGCGGTTGAAGAAGCCGACTTCGGTGGGGAGGATCTCTCCGCCGCCTTCTTCGACCACTATCTTACACTGGCCGCAGTTGGCCTTACCGCCGCAGGCGGAGGGGAGGAAGATGCCGCCCTCGGCGAGGGTTCCCATAAGGTTCCCACCCGGAGTGGCTTCAATGACTTTCTTGCCGTCGTTGATATCGATAGTGACCTTGCCCTTGGGGGTGATGGCCGCTTTGATTATGAGGAGAATTGCCACCAGGATGAGGATGACAATCACCATCAGCACCATTGCAGAAATAAGTGTATTGCTCATATTCTCTATCCTTTAAAGTGAAATTCCCATGAAGGCCATGAAGGCGATGCCCATCAGGCCGACCGTCATAAATGTGATACCCGTGCCCTTGAGTGCGGCAGGGACGTTGCTGTAGGACATCTTCTCGCGGATTGCGGCCAGAGCCACGATAGCGAGGTACCAACCTATGCCGGAGCCGAGAGAGTAGACCACGGATTCACCCACGTTGGCGAACTCCCTCTGCTGCATGAAGAGCGATCCTCCGAGGATGGCGCAGTTCACGGCGATAAGCGGGAGGTAGATTCCCAGGGAGCCGTAGAGGCTCGGGAGGAACTTCTCCACGACCATCTCCACCACCTGCGTGATAGCGGCGATAACCGCGATGAAGAGGATGAAGCTCAGGAAGCTGAGGTCCACGCTTGCGAAACTCTCGCCCAGCCAGCTCAGAGCTCCGGGAAGGAGGACGAACTTGTTGAGCAGGTAGTTCACCGGCAAGGTGATGAGAAGCACGAAGATCACCGCGATGCCGAGGCCGTTCGCGGTCTTCACATTCTTTGATACCGCCAGGTATGAACACATACCGAGGAAGTATGCAAAGATCATATTGTCAACGAAGATTGACTTTACGAATAAGCTTAAATATTCCATAATTCCTTAGTTGTGTTATTACTTTTCCTGGATAGACTTGTCT
>JAGAAD010000108.1 GCA_017615445.1 Bacteroidales bacterium | reverse complement strand
TCCAGCCTGTCCGAGAGATCTGAAAGCATCTTTTCGCAGACGGGCCTGTTCGCGGAACGCGGATGGGCGAGGATGTACTCGCTGATGGCGGTGATGGCGGTGTAGGTGGGAGTCTGGTCCAGCTCATAACGGAGAGTGGAGCGGTAGAGGCAGTCTATGCGCAGGAACTCTGCGCTTTCGGTGAACTCGCTGGCGGGATAATTCTCCACGAAATGCTTGAAGTTCGCCTCGGCGGAATAGTAATCCTGCTGGTTGTAGTTGCTCAGGCCCCAGTAGTACTGGACGGTGTCGTCGCGCTCGGTGCCGGAGGTGTACATCGACAGAGACTCGAAGAGCTGGGCCGAACGGGCGTACTTTCCTTTATTGAAATAATCGAAGGCGGCGGCGTACTTGGCGTCCGTGTCTCCGCTTTCGAGAAGCTGCTCATACTGCGATTTGCAGCCGACGCCGATCAGCGCCGCCGCCACAAATGCAAGCATCAAAGATTTATAGTTCATTCTTCAGATATTTTTCTGCTTCAAGCGCGGCCCTGCATCCGTCTGCGGCGGCTGTGATAGCCTGCCTGTAGTCCGTGCCGCGGACATCTCCCGCCACAAAAACTCCCTTCACTTTAGTGCGCACTCCGTCCGAAACTATGTAACCTTCCGGGGAGGTCTCCAACTGCCCGCCGAGCCACTCTGCGTTCGGATGCCTTCCTATCGCGAGGAAAAAGCCGTCCAAAGCAATATCAAAAACCTCGCCATTCCGCTCGAGCCGGACGCCGGTGACGCCGGATTCGTCGCCGAGCACTTCGCGGGTGACTGTTTCGAAGTGGATGGTGATGTTCGGGGTCTGCATGACGCGCTTCTGGTTGGCGACCGATGCGCGGAGATAGGGCTTGCGCACTATCATATGCACTTCGCTCGCCAGGCCGCTGAGGTAAAGCGCCTCTTCGCAGGCGGTGTCTCCGCCCCCCACGACCGCGACCTTCCTTCCGCGGTAGAAGAAGCCGTCGCAGGTCGCGCACGCGGAGACACCGAGTCCCCTGAACTTCTTCTCGCTGGGCAGTCCGAGATACTTCGCACTCGCGCCGGTGGCGATTATAACTGTCTGAGCTTCAAGCACTGAGCCGTCTTCCAAAGTGAACTTCTTCGCGGCGAGCTCGCAACTGCGGACCGTCCCGCGCCGGAACTCCGCCCCGAGCCTTTCGGCCTGGGCCTTCATCGCGGCCATCAGTTCATTGGCATCTATCCCCTCGGCGAACCCTGGAAAATTCTCCACGAGCGTCGTGGTGGTCAGCTGGCCGCCCGGCTCCGGGCCTTCCAGCACGACCGGCTCCAGCGCCGCCCGCGCGGCGTAGATCGCCGCCGTGCAGCCTGCCGGCCCTCCGCCAATTATCAGACACTTAATCATACCGCACAAAGATAATAAAAAGGTCACTAATCTGCACAAGGTGGAATCTTAGGGAGGGGACCTTGTTCGTTAGATGGTCTGTGATTGGGTTTTTCACACAAGGTCCCGGGGTTAAAGTTCCACCTTGTGCGAAAAGCTAAACAAGTTCACACAAAAGAGTGGCCTGGGTGCAGTCGCGGACGCGGACGCGGACATAGTCGCCGGCGCGGTGCGCAGTGTCTGGCCAGACGCACATTTTGCTGTTCCCCGCGCGGCCGCAGAGTTCGTCCTGGTTGCGCTTGGACGGGCCCTCCACCAGCACTTCCAGCTCGCGTCCGATGTCGCGGCGGTTGCTCTCCAGGCTGAGGCGGTTCTGCAGCTCGATTATCTCGTTTAGGCGGCGGGTCTTCACCTCGATGGGCACGTCGTCCGGGTACTTGCGCGCGGCAAGAGTCCCGGGGCGCTCGGAATAGTAGAACATGAACGCGGCGTCGAAGCCCACCTTCTCGAACAGCTCGAGCGTCATGCGGTGGTCCTCCTCCGTCTCCGAGCAGAAGCCTGCGATCACGTCCGTGGTGATTGCGCAGTCCGGCATGAGCTCGCGGATCTTCGCCACCCGCTCGAGGTACCAGGCGGCCGTGTAGCGCCGGCGCATCTTCTCGAGGATGCGGTCGGACCCGGACTGGACCGGGAGGTGGATATGGTGACAGATGTTCGGGTAGCGCGCCATGGTCTCGAGCACTTCGTCCGAGATGTCCTGCGGGTTCGAGGTGCTGAAGCGCACGCGCAGGGCCGGGCTGACTTCCGCCACCATCGCGAGCAGGCGGGCGAACGACGTGCCCTCGAAGTTGTACGAGTCCACGTTCTGCCCCAGCAGCGTCACTTCCTTATAGCCTTTCTGCACGCAGTCGCAGGCCTCGCGCACTATCGAGCGGGCGTCCCTGCTGCGCTCCACGCCGCGGGTGTAGGGCACCACGCAGTAGGAGCAGACGTTGTTGCAGCCGCGCATTATCGAGATGAAGGCCGAGACTCCGTTGCGGTCCAGGCGGACGGGCGTGATGTCCGCATACGTCTCCTCGCGCGAGAGGATGACGTCCATCTGCGGGTGGCCGTCGGCGGCCGCTTCCAGCAGCTCGGGCAGACGGCGATACGCGTCCGGACCGGCAACCACGTCCACCTTTCCTCCTTCCAGGAGCTGCTCCTTCATCCGCTCGGCCATGCACCCGAGGATGCCCACCACCACCGGCCGGGTCCTGCGCTGCAGCGCGAATTGCTCGATGCGGCCGAGGATGCGCTGCTCGGCGTTGTCGCGGATCGAGCAGGTGTTGGCCATAATCACATCCGCCTCGTCCATGGATTCGGTGCGGTCATAGCCATGCCGGCCGAGGATGGAAAAGACCACCTCCGTGTCCGCCACATTCATCTGGCAGCCATAGGTTTCTATGTAGACCTTTTTGTTCACGGGCACAAAGATAGACAAAAAGTTAGTATCTTTGGGGACGTGAAGAAAATTGTGAGCATACTGTTGGCGGCCGTGGTGGCCGTGATGGTCAGTGGCTGCGCCAGTGACCACAAATTCACCATCACCGGAGGCGGGGTGGAATCGGTCCATCTCGGCCCGACCATCACCGCCACTGCAAACCTGACCTTCTCGAACCCTTCGTACAAGGTCAAGGTGAGCGATGTCAGCGGAGTCGTCAAGAACGGAGAGGATGCGCTGCTGAACCTCACGGCCGAGGATTTCACGATTCCGGCCCGCTCGACCACCACGGTGCCGGTGCCCGTGGAAGGCAGCCTGGCGCCGGGAGTAGGACTGCTGAAGATCATGTCCCTGGTGAGTGGCAGCAATTTTGAAGGATTGACGGCGGACCTCACCTTCACGGCCACGGGGCTCCTCGGAATTAAGAAAACCCAGACTATCGAGGGGATCCCGCTGAAGGAATTAATGGATTTGTTATGAAAAGGTTTTTGATTGCTTTCGGAGCGCTTCTGCTTTCCGTCTGTGCTTTCGCGCAGGTGGAGGAGCCTCTGAAGGATGGATATAAATGGATAGACACCGTCATCTACAAACCGGTGCCGCGCCTGAACGAATCCCTGGTCGGAAAGAGCGTGTCAGACGTCCTCCCTTGGAGGGTGAAACTGCATCAGAGTGCGGCAGTGAAGAATGCCGCCGCAGTGCAGGTCAGCAAAAACAGGTCTGTGCAGACGGACGGTTTCCGCATCAGGATCTATTTCGACAACAAGCAGAACGCCCGTGAGGCTTCGGCCGAGAGCGAGGCCCGTTTCAAGAGGCTCTTCCCCGGCTACAGCACATACCGGACTTTCAAAAACCCTTATTTCAAGGTCACGGTCGGCGATTTCAGGACCAAGGCAGACGCCCAGGTGGCTCTGCAGCGCATCGTGAGGGCGTTCCCGGACGCCTTCATCGTGAGTGAAAAGATGAGGTTCCCGGTGATCTCGGACCAGGTCCGGGTGACGGTGGACACCGTCCGGATGCAAGTGCCGATAGCGCCTCCTCAACAGGATGAATAAACAAGGTCTAGCGTTAACCCAGCAGCAGGTTCAGAAACTCTCGCCCCTGCAGATCCAGACCATCAAGCTCATCGAGCTGCCGGTGCAGGATCTGGAGCAGCGCGTGCGTCAGGAACTGGAGGAAAACCCCGTGCTGGACGACACGCCGGACCCAGAAGCGCCCGAGCAGGAGTCCAAGGAAGTCTCGCTGGACACTTTGCAGGACGACTACGTCCCGGACTATAAAACCCGTGTGAACAACTGGGGCAAGGACCCGCGCCCGGAGTACAACACCTTCTCCGTGAAGACCAGTTTCCGCGAAAACCTGCTGGACCAGCTCGGCTTCAGGCATCTTACCCAGCACGAGAAGGAGGTGGCGTCTTTCATAATCGGCTCGCTGGACGAAGACGGATACTTGAGGCGCGACCTCGATTCGCTGGTGGACGACCTGGCCTTCCGCGCAAATATTGAAAGTTCGCGCGAGGAGGTGGAAAGGATGCTGGCGATAGTGCAGAGCTTCGACCCGGCGGGAGTGGGCGCGCGGGACCTGCGCGAGTGTCTGCTCCTGCAGCTGAAAGCTGCGACCCAGACACCCGCGACTGTGAATGCGCGCCGCATTCTGGAAGAATGCTTCCAGGACTTCACGGGCAAGCATTTCTCCCGCATACTTTCCCGGCTGGGCATCACTGAAGACGACCTTAAGGACGCCATGAAGCGCATCTCGCGCCTGAACCCCTCCCCCGGCGGGCAGGTGGACGATTCATACTCGGATGTGGCCGAGCAGATCATCCCGGACTTCGTGCTGAAGCTGGGAGACGACGGCACCATCACCTTCGACATGCCGCGCTTCAACATCCCGGAGCTTCGCGTGAATAAGAAATACGCCGACATGCTCATCAAGGCGGAAGGCGGAACGGACAGGGAAAAGAAAGAGGCAGCGACCTTCGTGAAGGAGAAGCTGGACAGCGCCAAATGGTTTATAGAGGCCCTGAAGCAGAGGTACAACACTCTCTCCAAGACCATGCAGGCGCTCCTGGACTACCAGCACGACTTCTTCGCCAGCGGCGACGACCGCGACCTTCGCCCTATGATCCTCGAGGACATAGCGAAGATCACAGGCTTCGACATCAGCACCATCTCCCGTGTAGTGAACAGCAAGTATATCGACACGCCCTACGGCGTCTACCCGCTGAAGTACTTCTTCTCGGAGGGCCTTGTGAACCAGGCCGGCGAGGAGGTGAGCACCCGCGAGCTGAAAAAGGTGCTCCAGGAGATTGTGGACGCCGAAGACAAACACAAGCCGCTCACAGATGAGCAGCTTGTGAAAGAACTTGCAGCGCGCGGGTATCTGGTTGCCCGCCGCACTATCGCGAAATACCGCGACCAGCTTGGAATCCCGCTGGCGCGGCTCCGTAAAGAGATCTAAAGCTTCGGGCCGTAGCAGAGGTCGCCCGCATCGCCCAGACCGGGAACGATGTAAGAGTGCGGCGTGAGCTCAGGGTCGATTGCGGCCACCCAAAGAACGGTGTTCTCCGGCATGATCTTATTCAGATACTCGATTGCCTGCACGCTCGCGAACGGGCACACAAGGTGCAGTTTCGCGAACTTGCCGCCTTCGTGGAGAAGCACTTCGTAGGCCACTTCGATTGACGAACCGGTGGCGAGCATGGTGTCCGCGAGGATGACGGTCTTGCCGACGAGGTCCGGGCAGGTGCAGTACTCCGTGTGGATATGGAACGTTCCCTCGCTGTCGTACTTGCGGTAGGCGGCGACGAATGCGTTCTCGGCCGCGTCGAAGCAGCTGAGGATTCCTTCGTGCAGCGGGAGACCGGCGCGCATGATGGTGGCCACCACGACCTTCTCATCCGGCACACTCAGACGGGCTGTGCCGAGAGGGGTCACCACATCCCTTTCCTTTGAAGCCAGCGTTCTGCTGATTTCGTAACCGAAGATCTGACCCAGACGCTCGAGGTTGGTCCTGAACCTGAGGCTGTCTTTCTGAAGGGTCTTGTCGCGGAGCTGCGCGACGAAGCTGTTGAGAACCGAACTTTTCTCTCCGAGGTTGATAACTTCCATATTATTTCTTTTTAATTGTTGTTTTCGGTTGTGCCGGCGTTTTGGGCTGGGCCGGATGGCAAATTATCTGGATGTCCACGGCATCCACTTTATATCCTTTGAAACGGCGCCTCTTGCAGCGGGTCTCCACCATCTCCGTCAGTTCTTCGTCTTCGAGGTCCACATAGAGGCCAGCCTGCGGATCGTAGAGATGCAGCCGGCAGCTGGGATTGACATCGAAGAACATCTTTCCGCCTATGCTCAGGCGATGGGAATAGATGCCCAGAAGGGCCATCTGCGCGAGGATGTTGTAGACTGAGGCTGTGGTGACTTTCTTCGAGAGCTCGTCGCGGACCATGTCTGCGCTTGCGTGCCCGAGCCTCATCATAACTTCGTGGACCGCCACCCTCTGGCGGGTAGCCTTCAGACCCTTGTCTTTCAATGCTTCCTTGAAAGCCTCGAGATCCTCCCAAGTATGCGGTCGCGGAGAATTCATCCCGGCAAAGATAGTTTTAATTTTTCAAAATTGGCTTAACTTTGTGAGGACTTAGGCTTATTGTACTATGAAAATCAAAGATCTCTCTGAGAGCGAAAGGCCGCGGGAGCGGCTCCTCTCCTCCGGGCCCCAGGCCCTTTCCAATGGTGAATTGCTTGCGGTGCTGCTTAGAAGCGGCACTTCGGGTGCGAATGTGCTGGAAGTCGCGCGCGGGCTGCTGCGGCAGTGCGACGGGCGGCTTGTGCGGCTGTCGCAGCTGGGGGCGGCCGAGCTGGG
>JAGAAD010000022.1 GCA_017615445.1 Bacteroidales bacterium | reverse complement strand
GGTTGCGGTTGTGGTTGACGGAGCCGTAGCCGATGTCGTACTTGTCCATCAGGTCCACTATGTTCATGATGGCCTCCGGGTTGTGGGTCGCGTCGCCGTCGATCTCCACATAGAAGATGTGGCCGGCGTTCTCGTACTTGTTGTACGGGCCTTCGATCTTCGCCTTGTGCTCAGGGGTGCAATGGTAGTACACTGGCACGTGTGAGGAGTTCGTGTAGTAGTCCTTGTCCGTGATGCCGGGCAGCACGCCGAAGGTCTTCTTGTCCCTGCGGGTGAAGGCGCCGGAGAGGCCCTCCGCCGGAGTGGCGAGGAAGGTGAAGTTGTGCTGGAAGGTCTCGGCGAAGCCGTTGATCTTCTCTGCCATGTGCGAGACTATCCTCAGACCGAGCTCCTGGGCTTCTTCGCTCTCGCCGTGGTGCTTGCCTATGAGGGCGATGAGGCACTCCGCAAGGCCAATGAAACCGATTGAGAGGGTTCCCTGGTTGATCACGCTCTCGATAGTGTCGTTCTCGTCCAGTTTTTCGCTGCCGAGCCAGAGGCCGTTCATGAGCAGAGGGAACTGCTTCTTGAGGGCAGTCTTCTGGAAGTTGTAGCGCTCGTTCAGCTGCTTCGCTGCGATATCGAGAGCCCAGTCCAGTCTCTGGAAGAACTTCTGGATGCGGGTGTCCTTGTCTTCGATCTCCATGCACTCGATGGCGAGCTTGACGATGTTGATGGTGGTGAAGCTCAGGTTGCCGCGGCCGATGCTGGTCTTGGGACCGAATTTGTTTCCGTACACGCGGGTACGGCAGCCCATGGTCGCCACTTCGTGGACATAGCGTTTCGGATCGTCTTCCTTCCACGTCTCGTCCTGGTTGTAGGTTGCGTCCAGGTTAAGGAAGTTGGGGAAGAAGCGGCGGGCTGTCACCTTGCAGGCGAATTTGTAGAGGTCGTAGTTGCGGTCTCCGGGGAGGTAGCTCACGCCCTTCTTCTTCTTCCAGATCTGAATCGGGAAGATGGCGGTGCTGCCGTTACCCACGCCTTCGTAGGTGGTGTTGAGGATCTCGCGGATGATGCAGCGACCCTCGGCGGAAGTATCCGTTCCGTAGTTGATGGAGGAGAAGACCACCTGGTTTCCTCCGCGGCTGTGGATGGTGTTCATGTTGTGCACGAACGCTTCCATCGCCTGGTGCACGCGGCTGACAGTCTGGTTGATGGCGTGCTGCATGGCGCGCTCCTTGCCCTGCAGGCCCACGAGGTCGCGCTTCAGGTAATCGTCGATCTCTGCGGTCTTCAGCTCGGAGTAGTCCACATTGTTAAGGGCGCTGATCTGGTCGATTTCCTCTTCGTAGGTCTTGCGCACGAAAGGAGCGAGATAGAAGTCGAACGCGGGGATAGCCTGGCCGCCGTGCATTTCGTTCTGCACAGTCTCCATCGAGATGCAGGCCAGCACGGAAGCGGTCTCGATCCTCTTCGCGGCGCGGGACTCGCCGTGACCGGCCTTGAGTCCGTGCTCGAGGATGATGTCCAGAGGGTGCTGGATGCAGGTGAGGGACTTGGTAGGATAATAGTCCTTGTCGTGGATGTGGATGTAGTTTCCGGCCACGGCTTCCCTTACGTCCTCGGAGAGAAGGCATTCGTCCACATATGATTTGGTCGCTTCCGAAGCGAACTTCATCATCATACCGGCGGGAGTGTCTGCGTTCATGTTCGCATTCTCGCGGGTGATGTCGTTAGCCTGTGCGTCTATAATCTCCTGGAAGATCTCGTTGGTCTTTGCCTTACGGGCGAGGTTGCGCTGGTTGCGGTAGGCGATGTAGGCTCTTGCGACCTCCTTGCGGGGGCTCTTCATGAGCTCCATCTCCACGCAGTCCTGGATTTCTTCCACGCTCATCTCGGCCTTGCCGGATTTGCTGATGGTGTCCGCGATCTTCGCTGCGAGGACTATGTCTTGTCCGGCCTCGGTGATATCCATTGCCTTGAGGATGGCCGCGACTATCTTCTGATTGTTGAATTCGACCTTGCGGCCGTCTCTTTTGATAACAGTTTGTATCATATGGTGGCGAAAATTTTGAGTCCTTGCCGATTTAGGAGAGCAAGGATGCCTTCGGTTATTAAATTCGTATGTGCAAATATGGAACAAGGTTTTTCACAAAACAAGGTTATTGCCGGAAAAAGTTATCCACAAAAAAGCAAAATCCCTGTTATGTCGTTGACAAACAGGGACTTTACTTTGGGGTTAATTTAGAATTGTTCTAAATCGATAACTCTTTTGTTTCGCGGTTTACGGGTCTTTGTGGAAAACTGTCTTAATCCGCAACCCAGACCAGTACGTGGCGGTCGAAGGTGAAATAGTGCAGTTCGAGCTCCTGCTCGTAACCGTCGTCATCCGTGAAGGTGGCGTCCAGGTCGCCTTCGTCGCGGAAGCGGAAATTGTCCAGTTCGATCTGCTCGGCGAAGTCCACATCGTACTGCGAAGTGAGCTTGTAGATCGCCTCCTTCGAGCACCAGTAGATCGCCAGCTGCTCGTTGCGTTTGTTATCGTCCAGATCGTCTATTTCATCTTCCGAAAGGGCCTTCTTCTCCACTGCGGAGAAGTCGCGGTCCAGAGACTCGCAGTCTATACCCACCTCGGCCTCGGTCGAGAGGATAATCGCCACATATTTCTCGGTGTGGGTGATGCTGATGTTGGTGGCGTCGTTCTCGATATAAGGCTTGCCGTTGTCGTGGTGAGAAAGATACACCTTATCTTCGAACATCGCGTCCAGAAGCGCGCGCACTGCAAGCTTCTGTTTCCTTAAAGATTCGCTTTTAATGTAGGAGATTTCCTCAAGTTCGTCTGAGGGAATGGACGTCATCGCGCGAAGCTCCGCCTCGCTCTCTGAAATTTGCCAGACACCGATGCGCAAGTGCACAGGGTCGTCCAGGTCTTTTGTTAGAAAAAGTGCCATAAAGGTTTATAATCCGCTGCAAATATAGTGATTTTTGCTAAATTTGCGAGGCTTAGGAAATTCTGTAACACATTATATCATTATGAAGTACTTGACCAACGAAAAGTTGACCATTGTCGGCGCCGGCGGAATGATCGGTTCCAACATGGCCCAGACCGCGCTTATGCTCGGCCTCACACCCAACATCTGCCTCTACGATATCTTCGAGCCGGGTGTCCACGGTGTAGCGGAAGAAATGTATCACTGCGGTTTCGAGAACGCTAACATCACCTGGACGGTGGATCCCGCCGTGGCGTTCAAGGACGCGAAGTACATCGTTTCCTCGGGCGGCGCACCCCGTAAGGAGGGTATGACCCGCGAGGATCTTCTTAAAGGCAACTGCCAGATCGCTGCCGAGTTCGGCGACCTCATCAAGAAGTACTGCCCGGATGTGAAGCACGTAGTCGTGATCTTCAACCCGGCCGATGTCACTGCTCTGACCGCCCTCATTCACTCCGGTCTGAAGCCCAGTCAGCTCACCTCCCTCGCCGCTCTGGACAGCACCCGTCTGCAGAGCAACCTCGCGAAGGAATTCGGCGTGCCTCAGAGCTCCGTCACCGGCGCCCACACCTATGGCGGCCACGGCGAGCAGATGGCAGTTTTCGCCTCCCAGGTCAAGGTGGACGGCAAGCCCCTCGCAGAGATGGGCCTGACCCCCGAGCGTTTCGCCGAGATCAAGCAGAACACGATCCAGGGCGGCAGCGCCATCATCAAGCTCCGCGGCCGCAGCTCCTTCCAGAGCCCCGCGTACTGCGCAATCAAGATGATCGAAGCCTCGATGGG
>JAGAAD010000107.1 GCA_017615445.1 Bacteroidales bacterium | reverse complement strand
GGTGATGAAGGAAGTCTACAAGAAGATGTTCGGAAAGGAAGCCCTCGTGATGGCGATCCACGCCGGGCTCGAGTGCGGTATCCTTTCGGGCGCTTATCCCCACTGGGATATGGTCTCCTGCGGACCGACCCTCCTCAGCCCCCATTCCCCGGACGAGCGTGCCCACATCCCTTCCGTCGCAAAAGTATGGGACTACCTGCAGGAAGTCCTCGTGAACATTCCTGAATGAAAGAGGAGCTTAAACAGCAACTGATAGACTGGGCCGAGACCTACAACGACCCGGTCTATTTCCAGGAAGACCCAATCGCCTTCCCGCGCGAGTTCGTCGCGCGCGGCGCATCCCTCCAGGATGTGGAAATCGCCGCCATCTTCGCGGCGCATCTCGCCTGGGGCCGCCGCGCCATGATAGTCCGCGACTGCCAGCGTCTGTTCGACGAAATGGACTGGCGGCCGTATGATTACGTTATGGCCCACTCCTACCGCGACGACAACACTAGCCTGCACCGAACTATCAAATGGTCTGAAATAGCCCGTATATGCAATCACTTATTTCATTTTTATTCAAACAATAAGAGTTTGGAGAAATTGGATCAGAATGAGATAAGAACCACGATCTTCAGGCAGAAGGAGGATAAGAGGGCGGCGAACAAGAAGATCAACATGATGAGAAGGTGGATGGTCAGGAATGACGGGAAGGTGGATCTTGGGTTGTGGAAACACACGAGTCCGGCAGATCTGATCATTCCGCTGGATGTGCATGTCTACACTCAGGCGGCGGCGCTGGGACTGACAGACCGCAGGCAGAAAGATATTCTGACTGCGCAGCAGATCACAGATGCATTCAAGGAGATATGGCCGGAGGATCCGGTGAAGGGAGATTTCGCGCTGTTTGGATATGGAGTGACCAGAAAGGATGCCTAGACTCTACATACTTTCAGGATGTAACGGCTCCGGGAAGACGACTGCTTCGTACACCCTTCTTCCGGAGATGCTCGAGTGCCGCGAATTCGTCAACTCAGACGAGTTCGCAAAGAGCCTTTCGCCCTTCGATCCTTCGAGCGCGTCCGTGTCTGCGAGCCGCTATATGCTCCTGAAAATCAGGTATTTACTTTCGAAACAAGCCGATTTCAGCATCGAGACCACCCTAGCCACACGCTCGCTCCTGAACATAATCAGGGAAGCGAAGAGCATGGGCTACACAGTGACCTTGCTGTACTTCTGGCTGAACTCTCCTGAGCTCGCCATCAAGCGCGTGCAGGCGAGAGTCAGGGCCGGAGGGCACAACATCCCGGAGGACACGGTCCGCAGGCGCTATGTGATGGGTCTGAGATACTTCTTCGAGACTTACGCCCCTGAAAGCGACCGCTGGGTGCTGGCAGACAACAGCAAGACTCCGTTCACCGTGGTCGCGGAAGGCAACAAAACTGAGACGTTCATTAGAGATGAAGAGCGATACAAGCGCATTAGAGACATTTGCTATCCGGAAGACGGATCTGGAGAGATTGACGAGTGAGGCTCTCCGCTCAGGCGGGTCCTACTGCGATCTTTTCTTCGAGAACACCACGGTCAGCAACCTGATGCTTCGCGACGGCGAAGTGTCCTCGGGCGGGTATACCAATGACTACGGCTGCGGCATCCGCGTGCTCAGCGGCGAAAAAACGGGCTACGCGTATGCGGAAAGCACGGACATGCGCTCGCTGCTCGACGCCGCCCGCGCCGCCGCGGCGATTGCTGAAGGCGGCAGCAAGATGCCCGATCAGGTCGGGCATGACATAAAAGCCGCCGCGCATGACGTTAGTCACCCCCGACCCGATCGGGGGTCTTTCTACCCCATGCAGCGCGACTGGCGCGTGGCGGACCCGGCGGACTTTGTGCCCGGACTGCATAAGCTGGAGAGCCAGATACGCGCAAAAGACGGCCGCGTCTCGAAGGTGATAGCCCTTCTGGGCTACTCCGTGAGCGAAATTCTGATGTACAACTCGCTCGGCGAGTTGACCTCGGACCTGCGCCCGATGGCGAGTTTGAGTGTGCAGGTGGTCTACCAGAGCAAGGGCTCGGTGCAGACCAAGAGCGCCTCGCGCAGCTTCCGAATGGGAGTGGAGTTCTTCACGGACGAACTGATCGCCCAGGTCGCAGAAGAAGCCACCAGCGGAGTGGACGCAATGTTCGAAGCGCGCCGCCCGGCCGGAGGGCAGATGAGCGTGGTGATGGGCGCCGGCGCGTCCGGAATCCTGCTGCACGAAGCCATGGGCCACGCCTTCGAAGCGGACTTCAACCGCAAAGGCCAGTCCGTGTTCGCGGACAAGATGGGCAAGCAGATCTGCCGCAAGGGCATCAACATCCTGGACGACGGCACCCTCCCCTTCTTCCGCGGCAGCTGCAACTACGACGACGAAGGCGTGCCCGGCCAGAAGACCTACATGGTCACGGACGGCGTGCTGACATCCTACCTGCACGACCGCATCAGCGCCAGCTACTACGGCGTCGCCCCCACGGGCAACGGCAGGCGCGAGTCTTTCCGCTACAACCCCATCCCCCGCATGCGCTCGACCTACATGGAAAATGGCGCGGACGGGACGGTGGACGACCTCATCAAGATGGCGGGCAGCGGCATCTATGTGGACGAATTCGCCAACGGCGAAGTCAAAATAGGCGAGGGCGATTTCACCTTCTATGTGAAGAGCGGCTATCTTATCGAAAACGGGCGGCTCACGATGCCGGTCAAGGACATAAACATAATCGGAAACGGTCCCCAGGCGCTTGCGGACATCGTGGCAGTGGCCGGAGACCTCAAGGTGGACCCGGGCAGGTGGACCTGCGGCAAGGGGCAGAGCGCCCCGGTCAGTTGCGGCATACCCTCGGTCCTTATCAAAAACCTGACGGTGGGAGGCGGACAATGATAGAGAAACACGAACTTGAACTCGCGCGCCTGACGATGGATCTGGCGGCGGAAGAAGGCGCACTCAAGAGCAGGGTCTGCCTTTCAAAGAGCGTCTCCGACATTATCGGCACCCTCAACGGCGAGATAGACAAGGTCTCGCACTGCATGGACCGCGGGCTCTCGCTCACGCTGTTCGTGGACGGCCGCTTCGGCACCTTCTCCACCAATCAGCTGGACGAGGCGAGCCTGCGCGATTTCGTGCATAAAGCGGCCGGGATGACGCGCATTCTGGCCGCGGACGAGCTGCGCGACCTGCCGGACCCGGCGCGCTGCTGCACATCAGCAGGCAGCGGAGACGAGCTTGGGCTCTATGATCCCGCGTACGCCGAGGTCAGCGCCGAAGAGCGCAGGTCGCTCGCGCTGAAGGCCGCAGTGTTCGGCAAGGCCGCTGATGCCCCAGGCTACAAGCTGATTTCCGAGGAAGGCGAATACAGCGACTCCGAATTCGACGCGGTCACGCTCGATTCGAACGGGCTGTTCTGCCGGCACAAAGAGACTTCGTTCGAATACGGGGTTGAAGTGACGGTGGAGGCCGCGGACGGCGGCAAGTACAGCGGCTTCTGGTGGGAATCGTCCCCGTCGAAGAGCGGTTTGCGGCTCGAAGACGTCGGCACGACGGCCATTTCCCGCGCAGCGGCGCAGATCGGGGCGCAGCCCGTCGAGAGCGGGCGCTACACGATGGTGGTGGACACTAACGTGGCTTCCAAGCTGGTCAGCCCGGTGCTCAACGCGCTCGGAGGCTATTCCCTGCAGCAGGGCAACTCGTTTATGATGGACACGCTCGGGCAGAAAGTGCTCGGCGAGGGCGTCACGATCCTGGACGACTGCCACATCAAGGGCCAGTCAGGTTCGCGCCTCTTCGATTCGGAAGGAGTCGCGACCAGGCCCGGGCCCGTCATAGAGAACGGCGTAGTCAGGCAGTTCTTCATCAACACCTATATCTCGCACAAAATGGGCCTGGAGCCCACTGTCGAAGACTGCTCGAGAGCTCATCTGATGCCTTTCGGCGATGCTCCGGACAGAGCTGCCATTCTGGAGAAATGCGGCGACGGCATACTCGTGAGCGGTTTCAACGGCGGCAACTGCAACTCCGCCACGGGCGATTTCTCCTACGGAATCGAAGGTTTCCGCTTCGAGGGAGGCAAGATCGTCCGTCCCGTCAGCGGCATGCTGATCACGGGCAACTTCCTCCAGCTATGGAAGAACCTGCTTGCCGCGGGCGAGGACTCCCGTCCATGCGCGGCAAAACTGATACCCACGCTCGCTTTCGCGAACGTGGATTTCAGCGGTATTTAACTGAAGCTATTCTTCCGGAAGCGGTTTGCTTCTAAAGATGCTCGCAAGGGTAAGGCCGGAGATTATGTGCCAGATTCCCCACCAGGCGGTGACGAAGAGCATACCTCCGTACATAATTCCGGTTTCGGGATTGTTCCAGATCTCAGGCTTGAAGATAGCCGTGTTGAGAAGAAGGGTAAGTCCGAGGCCGGAATTCTGAATACCCACTTCAATCGTGACAGACCTTCTGTCCTTCTTCGGGAGCTTCATAAGCGTCGCTCCGCCGAAGCCGGTGCCGAAAGCGCAGGCGTTGTGGACCAGAACGAGGAAGAAGATGAAGATTATGTACTTCACGAAGAGCTGCCAGTTCGGGATGAACATTCCAAGCACCATCGCGATGAAGACCACTATCGAGAAGATGGAGAATGGCTTCGTGATCTTCTTCGCCGCATTAGGCCAGAAGTGGTTGAAGAGCATACCCAGAACGATAGGAATGCCCAGAATCATGAACACTGTGTTGAAGATATCCCAGAACGGAATCACGAGCTGAGGGATGGTGAGCTCGCCCACCCTGCCGGCAAACTGGAGGTAGAGATTACCCCAGAGCCAGAAGTTGAAAGGAGTCACGACCGGCGCGGCCACTGTGGCGACCGCGGTCATGCTCACGGAAAGTTCGATATTGCCCTTTGCGAAGGTGCTCATGAAGTTCGAGATGTTTCCGCCCGGACAGCATGCCACCAGGATCATTCCCAGACACACCATCGGAGTGAGGATCCGGTTGAAGATCATGATGATAATGAAGGTCACGAGCGGAAGGCCTATCCACTGCAGAATAACTCCCGTCAGGATGGATTTAGGCTTCACGAAGACGTCTTTCAAGGTCTGAGGCTTGATGTTCAGTGCTATGCCGAACATGATGAGGCCCAGCACTATGCCCATTACGAGGCCGGTGCCGCCGCCGAGGTTCAGGTTGACCGCATCAAGCGATGCGAATTGTTCACGGATTCCCATAGTACACTATTTAAACATTTTATCTACTGCTTTGATTGAGTTGGGCAGAGCGAAGACCACTACCCTATCACCGTCCTGGATATGCGTGTCGCCCACGGCGATCATTGCATCCTGGTCACGGAGCACGCCGCCGACGACAGCGCCCTCAGGGAAGTCAATCGCTTTGAGAGGCGCGCGCGTGATGGCGCTGTCCTTCGCGGCGGTGTACTCGAGCACCTCCGCTTTGGTGCCGCTCATATAGCGTATGAACTTCGCCTTGTCACTCAGGGTCATCTTGAAGATGAGGCTGGCGGAGGAGAGTTTCTTATTGACGACCAGGTCTATACCCATCTCTTCTGCGAGACTGACATATTCGATGTTTTCTACCTCAGCGATAGTCCTGGGCACGCCGAATTTCTTGGCGGCCACGCACGCGAGGATGTTGGCTTCGTCGTTTCCGGTCACCGCCACGAATGCGTCGTAGCTCATAATGCCCTCTTCCACAAGGAAGTCAGGGTTACGGCCATCGCCGTTCACCACCAGAATGGTGTCGTCCAGGATTTCGTCCACCTCCACGCAGCGGTCGTGATTCACCTCGATTACCTTGATGTCCTCGATGTCGCCGAAAAGCGAGGCGGCAGTCATAGTGCCCACGGTTCCGCCTCCGACTATCATCACTTTCTGGACGTCTATATCGCTGACGCCCAGATAGTTGGTCAGTTTCTTAAGCCCGGCTTTCTTGATCATGATGTAGACTATGTCGCCGAACTTGAACTTGGTGTCGAACTTGGGGATGATGGTCTTTTCGTCGCGGGTGATTGCAATCACTCGGAACTGAGATGCGTCCTCCACGGAGAATTCCTGCACGAAATCGATCAGTTTAGTGTCCAGGATAGGGCTTTCCTCACCCATACGGAACACTGCCAGCTGGAGCTTGCCGCCCACGAAATCAAGGGTGTCTGAATTGAGTCCCCTCTTGATATGGCTGACTATCACATCTGATGCAATCTTTTCAGGGCAGAAAGTCATATCGATTCCCGTCTCGCGTATCATCCTTTTCGGTTCGGCACCGAGAAGGTCGTTGTGGATACGAGCCACCACCTTCTTAGCACCGAGTTTCTTCGCGAACATACACGCTACCAGGTTCACTTCCTGATTGACGTGGGGGAACACGGCGATAAAAAGATCGCACTGATCCACTCCCGCCCTTCTCATCGCTGAGATAGAGCTCGGCTCGCCTTCAACCATTCCCACATCGGCAGTCGCGGAAACTGCTTCCAGTCTCCTTTCGTCGTTGTCGATCACTGTGACTTCATTGCCTTCCTTTGAGAGCAATTTGGCCAGATGGGATCCGACCTCTCCGGCTCCGTCAATTACTACTTTCATATCTTCTCAAATAATCAAATACTTTTTTACCTTTGAAGGCCCAGGCGCTTATAATGCGTACGTTAGTGGGCGCACTCAGCGAAGAGCCTTCAGTGGGGGTTATCTTTCTGGCACGGGCCTCCCTGTGGGCCTGGGAAACAGCCTTGACGTAAGGCATTTTCCCTTGCAGCAGATAGGCCACTTGAGTACCGAAATCAATTATCTTGCGCAATGCTATCCTGCAACGAGCCTTGCACGGACCGATAGTGGCCGGCAGGTTCTTGCGCAGCATCCAGATGCTGTTGCGGTAGTTCAGTTTCAGTTTCAGCGGAGAGGCGGGCGCGAGAGTGCCGCCGCCGATATGCCAGACCACTGATTCGGGCACCGTCCAGACCTCGGCGCCGGCCAGCTGCGCCCGCCAGCAGAAGTCTATCTCCTCCATGTGGGCAAAGAACTCGCCGTCCAGGCCTTTGAGCTCGTTCCAGAGCTTCGAGCGCACCATCAGGCACGCACCCGTGATCCAGAACACCTTCGCGGGAGAGTCATACTGGCCATGGTCATTCTCCACTGATTGGAGCACGCGTCCGCGGCAGTACGGGAAGCCGTAGTGGTCCAGCCATCCTCCGGCGGCGCCGGCATACTCGAAGCGGTCCGTCCGGAGCCAGCCGCCCTGGCCGTCGGGATCAAGGGCGTGGAGCTTCGGCCCGCAGACGCCGCAGCGCGGATGATCTTCCATCCACTTCACCAGCGGTTCGAGCCAATTCTCCCCTACTTCAATATCGGAATTCAGAAGCAGATAGTACTCCGCATCCTTTATTGTGCTCAGGGCGCGGTTGTAACCTTCTGCAAAGCCGTAGTTCTTCCCGAGCGGAATTATACCCACTTCAGGATGATTCTCACCAAGGTGGGCCAGAGAGCCGTCTTCTGAGCCGCTGTCGGCCACGAAGAGTCTGTCCGCGGGGCCGAGCGACGCCAGAATTCCCGGGACGAAACGTCTCAGGAAATCCAGGTTATTCCAGTTCAAGACGACTACTGCTACTCTCATTCCGGTTTGGCGAAGCCCACCATCGAAATCACGGAACGCTCGGCTCCGTTCGATGAAGGTCTGTTCAAAATAGTCAGATTCTGTCCGGCGCAGAAAACGGAAGAGCCTCCGCCGTCCAGATTCAGGACATCCGTGCAGCCGACTCCCTGCATCAGACGGGCGAGATCGGTCAGGATAACACCCTCGCTGACTCCGGTGTTGCGGCCGTCCACCACCATCAGGACCACCTTTCCATCCGCAGTACGGCCGATGGCGGTACGCGGCTGGCGGGTAGTCTTGTTATAGATATCCGTGTAAAAGAGTTCGAAGTTGGAGAGATACACCTTCTTGTCGTCCGCAAGAGTCTCGTCCGCAGCGTAGAAGTTGATCCTGGTCTTACCGTCCTTCACGAGCACGGGGCCGCCGCCGATCGCGCTGTAGTAGCCTGGGGTCAGAGCGGGGCTCGGGTAGGTTGCCGAGGGCTTGAGCGGGGTTGCGCCCTCGATCTGAGGGACAGGGGTGTCGTAGAAATAAGGACCGCCGCCGGTGGTGCCGCCGTAGCGCCAGCAGACCGAGGTCTCGCCGGTGCTGGTGACTCCGAACACTCCCCTCGCAGTCTGATAAGTCTGGTCTGCACGTGCGAGGGCGTAGTCGTTCTCCGCTTTCTGCACACCCTGGTCGAGGACGTAGCTCAGCGAGGTGGTGTAGAAATAACCGCCGTTGGTGAAAACGTAAGGGGTGGTGACATGGCTCTTTGCCCACTCGCTGGTCTTGGCGTAGCCGTTCGGGCATAGGGTCCTGAGAACCACGTTGCCGGTCGAAATATCGGCTATCGCGTACCAGATGTTAAGCGGATGGCCGGTGACTTCCGTATGGGCTTTATAAACCTTGATCTCGGAAGGCACGTCGGTGGGCGTGATGTCCGTGTAGGTGACGTTGTACGGGCCAGGCTCGGCGGCCGGAGATGCGGTCACGAGCTCCGAATAGCCGATCAGACTGCCGTCCACAGTGCTCTTTGCGTAGGCCCTGATGTTAAGAGGCCCGGCGGGGTCGGTTATGATTGCGACTCCGGTGCCGTCCACCTTGCGCTTTCTCCAGAAACGGAACGAATCGTCCGTGCCCAGGACAGGCGCAGTGCTGGTCGCGCTCCACACTATTCCATTTTCGGTGTAGTTTCCAAGATCTTCGGTGATGGTGTAGCGCACCACTATCATATTCGGTGCAGTGTCCACCTTGTCTATCCTCACCTTAGGGGTAGGATCGGGTATCCCTTCTATCGCGAAGTCAATCGTAGCGTAGTCGCTGTAAGTGTTGCCCTTGAATGAGCAGAGACGGTAGGAGTATGAACCGTTTTCCGTGAATGCTTCATCCGTGTAAGACAGCGTGCCGGCGGGGACGTTTCCCATCATCTTATATTTGCCGTTGGAACCGGCTTTCTGAATCTCCACACCGTCGTAGTCCGTGGATTCGTTCTCCCAGCACAGAACGGCTTTGATGCCGTCCGGCGTGTCCACATGGAGATTGGTCGGAGCGACCAGGGTCGGCTTCGGGGGCTCGGGTGTGGGTTCGGGATCCGGCGTGGGGTTGATTTCTTTACATCCTGCCAGCAAAATGGCCAGCAAAGCAAGGGCTGATAAATATCTTTTCATTACAGAGGATTGATAGCTTTATTTGAGTAGAGCTCGCGGAAAACGTCCGCACGCTCTTTAATTCCGTCGAACCAGAATTGCGATTCACCGCAGGTCCCTTGAGCGCGGTTGATCGCAATCTCACTGCGTATGTTCTCTTCGGACAGAATATTTCCGCCGTTTTTGAGAATCATCGCAGGATTGAGTTTGGACGCAGGCAGATAACGCAGGGCCTGAGTCACATAGTTTTCATAGTTTGCAGGTATGTAGCACTGGACGCTCACCAGGTCTGCATGGCCTTCTGCCACCCAGGTCGGCCAGTCCTGCATGAGATTGTTCAGACACCAGGGATAGGCGTTCGGGCTGAAGCACACGGCGGCCGTGGGCTTGATGCCCTTGACAAGGTCCCATATCTGGCCGGCAAAGCCGTTCAAGATGTCGAGCCTGAACTGCTGCCACGCTTTGTTCTGATAGTTTAAGGAAGGTTCTTCGCCTTTCGCTGCCTTGTAAGCAGCCACGGTCTTCGCGTCGTAACCGGAGTTGGCCGGCATTGCTGGCATACGGTCGTCGCCCTGCACTCCGTCTATCTCTGGATACTTTGTCAGCACCTCACGCATCAGCGAAAGGAAAAAGTCGCGTACATCGGGATCGTAGGCGTTCAGGTAGAAGTCGGATTTATTGTAGTTTGCATAGCCTCCGTCATTGGCTATTCCAATCCAGTCCGGATGCTTTGCGAGGAGAGGATCATCCAGGTCCACTCCCCCTACCCTGTGCATAAAACCGTATTCGAACCATAGCACCACCTTGATGTCGCGCTTGTGCGCTTCTGAGACTATGTCCTTAAGGGCATCACCGCTGCCTCCAGTGTAGCCCGCATACATATTGCCCTGCTCGGGAGATGTGTAGGTGGTCTCCCGGACAAGGACGTCGCTGTTCCAGCAGGCCTTGGTCGCCGCCCACGAACACACAAACAGAGTGTTGAAATTGAGCGAGGCCATCAGATCCAGCGATGAACAGACATTGGAGTATGACATGAAAGAGTCTGTGTGCGAAGGAGAAGGCAGGAACAGACCGCGCACTGCAACCTGCTCCTTGAAGGATGAGGTCAGCACAAACTGCGCCGCAGCGCCGTCCTCAGGCCGGGCCAGGAAAATCTTGGCCTTATTTCTGAGGTCGAACTTGCTTCCGCTTGGCGGATCTGCAGTGATTCCCTCGGGAAGAGTGAAATCAAGTGTAACTGCACTGATTCCCGCGCCGAAGGGGAAGAGGATGTTGGCCTCCCCTTCCCCAAGTGTGATTTCGGCTTCGGGATATGCAGGAGCAGAAAGAGAAAGAATCTTAAGCTCGGGCAAATGAGTCTGGGTCGTGTCCACCGGATCCACGGGAACGGGAGTCGGCGGCACAGAGGGCCTGCAGGCCCCCATGAGTATCGTCAAGAGCAATATGATTCTCATCTCTTTCATCAATTAACTATTCTTCAAGTTTGAAGAGCGACACACCCACATCTGCCACAACACCGCAGAGATAGGTCTCACCGCCGATAACGCGCATTGCACAATCTGCCACAGAGTTTGCGACAGGATTACTGTTCACAGGACACTCGGCAGGGTCACCGATTCCATACCTGAAGATGTGGTTGGAATCCAGAGCTTTCAATGCAGCCTCAAGAGTCTCGCCGCTTAGAGGTGCTATGCGCAGGCTTCCGTCAGTCAGACCGGCTTCGAGATGCATGAACGCCATGTACTTCTGATCATTGAACGTGAAGAACTTGAAGCCCTGATCGGTGGAACCGAAAATCAGCGACTCCTGGTCGTTGAAGGTCAGGGTGTAGGTGCTTCCGCTGACAGTGTATGCCATAGGCTTTGTTCCGGCCACGGCAGCAAGGACCTCGGTGTCTGAGTACCAATATGTCTGACCGTATGAGCCCTTGCCCATATCACCGAGCTCGGAAACTGTAGGTGTAGCGCTTATCACGCCGTCTGTGATGGTGAAGGTGTAGAGTTTACGGGGATTGCCGGCAGTGGCAAGGAAGGAAATCTGACCTTTCTTCCATGTTCCCTCCACTCCCATCTTGTCTCCGAGACGCAGACCGTCTGCATTCGGATACTCAAGGACCACACTTGCGGTGGCGTCTTTGTCATCCCACTTGTAGACCTTCAGGGTCTGAGTGTTGTTGATAACCAGGTTGCACTGGAGAATCTTGCTGCCGCCGTCGCCGTCGGGGATGGTGCGGATAGCCGAAAGGGCGTGCGTTCCGCCGTCCACATTGGCGATTGCGAGCCTCTTCACGATCGAGCCGTCAGCCAGGCTCAGGACATAGGCGCCGTAGGGGCTGCCCTTGTGCTGGGCAAGATAGAGATAATTGTCGTCCATGGCGCAGGTGCGCAGCCAGTGGTCTTCCACGGGCAGATCGACAGCCTGGGTCTGGAACCAGTCGTCATTGACGGTGCTGGGGTTGCAGTAGTGGCCCCACACGCGGCTGGCTTTACGGATACCGGAGGTGACTACCACCACCTTATGGGTCTTGACTGCATCTCCGAGGGTGAGGGTAAAGGTCACGCCGTTCAGTTTGTCGGAGAAGTCGAGTTCTGCACCGGACTCGATTGCTTCTTCGCCGACTGAAACCACAGTTGCTGCGGGATCCACGGTGAACTCCACTGCCAGGTGGCTCAGAGCTGCAGCGCTTGCGAGCTGGACCTCACCGCCGAGAGCGTCCACGCCGGCCACAGTGAGGGTGAGGAACTTCGGCTCTGCCGCTGCGATTGCAATGCTCATCACATACTCGGCCGCTTTCTCCTCTCCGTACTTGAAGACGACTGTCTGAGTGGCGCCGTCCGCATAATTGAAGGTCTTCTGATACTCAGTGGTAAATCCTTCGGGAAGATTCACGAAGCTGACAGTGAGAGCTTTAGCATTCTCTTTGTCGCCATACTCAAGGTTGATCTTGATAGTCTTGGCGGCGTTGTCCACCACTGCCAGGTAGTCACCGTCGATGCCGGAGACATCGATATTTGCAGCCGAGAGGGTAAGAGCCGGAATCTCGGTCTTGTTCTTATCGTCCGGATTGTCCGGATTGTCGGGATTATCCGGATTACAGGATGCCAGGGCAAAGAGTGTCAATGCCGAAGCCAAAAGGGCAAAATACTTTTTCATCTTTTGAAATATATTTGATAGTTGTTTGAATCTTTTCCGTTAGCTGCCTTCACGGTGAAATAGACAGTCACGTTGTCAAGGTCACGAATGCCTCCGATTCCGTGGCCCAGAGACACCCACATCGCGTCTGTCTCCACTATCGAGGCTGTCGCCGGGATAGAAGCTTCCAATCGGCAACGGCTGACGTCCGTGACTTCGGCCGGGAATTTGTACTGCCCCGCCCCGCTCGCGGCGTCATACATTCCGCCGAGTGCATTCAGGTCTTTTGCGAGGACATTGCCTTCGGCGTCGTAGACCCACACTTTCAGCGCACTGAGAGTGCAGGCTGAATCCCCTTCCGGGAACTCGGGCTGCGCACATGCTGCAAGCGCAAATGCCGCGAATATGATTGCCAATATCTTTTTCATCACCAGTCGCTGTTTTGTTTTGCAAGAGTGTTGTTGGAAATCTCGCTCTGCGGGATGGGGAAACGGTCGAACCTCTCCGGATAGTGTCTGGCGCCCATATCTGCCGACACCAGCTCCGCGTTGAAGCTTGTTCCGCTCTTCTTCCACAGCACTCCGTTGTATTTCTTGCCGTCCAGCACCGCCTTTGCGCGGCCCGTGCGGCGCAGATCCCAGAAACGATGTCCTTCGAAGCAGAGCTCGACTGCGCGTTCGTGGAGGATGACATCGAGGGCTGTGTCCCAGGATGTGATTGCCGGAGTGATGACGTCGTCGCGGCCGAAGCGGACTTTGCGAAGGGTCTGGACATCGGCCAGGGCGCCCGCAAAGTCTGAGGCTGCCGCGCGGCACTCCGCCCGAATCAGCAGCACCTCCGCCAGACGGCACTCCACCCAGTCCGTCCACGAACCGTCAAGGACATAGTCAAAGTTCGACGGATCCAGGTTCTTGCGTATGTAGTACCCGGTCACGGAGTTTCCGGGCGTGTTCTTCGAGCCGTAGGGCATGTATTTCATGTCCACGCCGTTTTCGTAGAGTTCCATGGTCCTGCCCTTCCACTCGCAGCCGTTCCAGAGCACAGCCTGCGCCAGTCGAGGGTCGCGCGAGCCCACATTGTCGTTCGTTATGAAGCGCCGCGCCGCGTTCGAGATGTCGAAGGCGGAGCCGTCCGCATTGTCGAACATGTCCACGAATTCCTGGGTGGGACCGGCCCAGCCGCTGCCGTAGTTGCCGCTGGTGTTCACATCTCCCGGCGAGGAATAGCGCTGGTCGTAGTAGTGCACAAGGTCTACCTTCTTGAATTCGTATTTCAGGATCGCCTCGTTGCCGGCGAGATCATAGCCGCCATTGGCGATTATGTCCGTGCACAGGGAGTCCGCCTTAGAATAACGTCCGGCATAGAGCATGGCCCTGGCTGCGATCGCCTCGGCGCCGTATTTGTCTATCCGTCCGCCCGCCTTCGAGGGCTCCGGCAGGTTCGCGCAGGCATACGAGAGGTCTTTCCACACCTGGTCGTAGGAGTCGGACACGTTCGCTCTCGCGCGGTTCTTGCCGGCGGCGGTCATGTCCTTTATGTCAGTGTAGATTATCACGCCCAGATCGTCCTTGACTGAGGCGTGGCAGCGCATGATCAGGTGGTAGCAGTAGCCCCTGAAGAAGAGGGCCTCGGCGCGATAACGAGCCTTTTGCTCTTCCGCAAGAGGACAGTCGTTTTCGAGCGCCTGCAGGAATTCGTTTATTCGCCTGATCCAGCCGTAGCAGGTGGTCCAGCAGTCGAAGTAGTTCTGCGAGACGCTCTGCTGGCCGTCCACGGTCATAATGAGGTTGCAGTCGCCTGCGCCGGCCACTATGCTGCCGTATTTCAGGATATCGGTCAGGCCGTCGGACATATTGGAGTTGCCTCCGCCGAGGGCGCTGCCGCCGAACTGGCCGAAGTTGCGCACTATCGGATAGAAGCTGTTCAAATAGAGTTCAGTGTTTGCTGCGGTGCTCACACCGTACGACCTGTCGTACTGGTTTGTGGGAGCGAGATCCACACTGCTGCAGCTTGCCAGCAGAATCGATGCGATCAGTATTATCGGAAGTCTTTTCATAGCTCTTAGAATGTTATGTCCAGACCCGCGCTGATGACCCTCTGCTGCGGGTAATAACCGTTCTGCACACTAGGCACCTCAGGGTCAAGTCCAAGCTTCGAAAGCTTGCTGAGGGTGAAAAGATTCGAGCCGCTGACATAGGCCCTCATCCTCGAGATCTTCACCTTATTGGTGAGACTCGAAGGGAAAGTGAAGCCGAGCTGCACGTTCTTAAGGCGCAGATAGGATGCGTCCCTCTTCCAGAAATCGCTCGCGATGGCGTTGTTCGAGCTGGTCTGGGTGCTCAGGCGCGGATACTCCGCATCGGTGTGGTCAGGCCTCCAGCTGCCCTCAACCAGATACTTCGGAGGGTTGCTGCCCCACTTGAACGCCTGGGTGAAATAAGTTCCGTCCGAATAGCCCAGGGCGGAATAGGTTCCGCAGAGCATCACGTCCGTCAGGGCTGCGCCCTGGAAGGTGGCATTGAAATCGAACCAGCGCCATCCTGCGCTGAGGTTGATTCCGAACATCACCTTCGGAAGCTGAGGACCGGCGATCCAGGTCCTGTCTTCGAGGGTGATCTTGCCGTCTCCGTTGAGATCTTTATACTTTATGTCGCCCACACGGACAGCCTCGCTGGTCTTAGGGCTTGACGCAAGATCTTCTTCGTCTTTGTAGAGGCCGTCGGACACGTAGCCGAGCACACTGCCGAGCGAAGTCCCCAGGCGGCTCTGCCAGAGAGGGATGTTGGCGCTGTCGTTCGTGCTTATGTAACGGTTAGTGGCGTATGAGGCGTTGGCCGAAATGTCATAGACCAGATCGCCCACGCGGTTATGGTGGCTGAGGACGAACTCAGCGCCCTTGACGTCCACCACTCCCCCGTTGATTATGTTAGGGTAATTGCCTCCGATGGAGGGCGGCATCTCACCGGCCTGGGACTGGAGGATATTCTCAGTGAGTTTATAGAACACATCGGCCTGAACGCCGAGTTTGCCGTTCCAAAGGGAGATGTCCGAACCTATGTTCCAGGTGGTGGTGGTTTCCCAGGTGATTTCCTTGTTAGGGACCGAGGTGGTGGACAGGCTCTGGGCCGGCTTACCGTTCAGGACGACCTGCGCGTTTGTGCTGAGGGCCACGCCCTGGACATAGAGGAAATCGGAGATCTGGTCGTTTCCGAGGCGGCCCCACGACGCGCGGAGCTTGAGATTGTCCAGCCAGCCGCCGGTTTCTTCCATCCACGGCTCCTTCGAGATGCGCCAGCCGGCGCTCACGGCCGGGAAGAGGCCCATCCTGTGGTCTTTCGCGAACTTGGCCGACCAGTCTTCGCGGAGCGAAGCCTGCAGGAGGTAGCGGCCGGCGTAGGAGTAATTCGCCCGGGCGAGCAGGCCCTGACGGCCGGTGTGCGAGCGGTTGCCCTTGACCGAATTCGGAGTCACTTCCGTGCTGAAGTTAAGGTCCGGGATCTCGACTATGGCGAAATTCTGCTTGGTGGCGGTGAAGTAGCGGTACTGCGTCCCGCTCTGCTCCCAGACGAGGTCCGCACCCACTTCATGGTCGCCGAACGAGCCGGCGTAGTTGATCTGAGCCTGGCCCGTGTAACGCGCGTAGAGCGAGTGCTCTTCCTGGAGGGTGTTCACTCCAGTGTTCAGGTGCGGCGAGTTGCCCTCGGTCAGGGTGACCTCCAGCGTGGTGGGGTCTTCCGTGCCGAACTGAGGCGTCACCTGCGCGCAAGGGAGCATCAGGCGCTTGTTCAGGGTGTTGCGGAAGTCGTACGAAAGCATCGCACGCGCCGTCAGGCCCTTGAGCCATGGCGCACGGTACTCGAGATTCAGTGCGGTCTGCACATAACTGTTCTCCTTCTGCTGGAAGCCGGACTCGTCGCGCGCAATAAGCGGGTTCTGGTAGCCTATGTAAGTCCCGTCCGGCATGCGCGGGTTCACCGTCGGCTTCGCGGAGATGGTGTAGAACACCACGTTTTTGTAGCCATATTCGGCTCCGCCGCCGTCCAGCGAGGCCGTGGGGTCCGACGAGCCGGCGGACACTCCGCTCTGATGCCGCTGCTCCAGGCGGCCGGAGAGATCCAGCTTAAGGGTGAGATCTTTAGTCAGCGAGACGTCTATATTCGAACGGAGGTTATAGCGCTTGAACCAGACATTGTCTATGAGACCGTCCTGCAGGAGGGTGCTGCCGCCGAGGAAGTAACGCGCTGCGTCGTTTCCTCCGGAGACGGTTATGTTGTGGCTCTGCCCCACTGCGTAGTCCTTGAAAATCAGCTTTACCCAGTCCGTGTTTCCGAAAACGCCCTGGGGGTCTGTCTTTTCGCCGTTTATGTAAGCTATTTCATTTTCCGAGTAGTCCGGCCGGATCTGGTTCGAAGGGCTGCGGAGGAGGTTGTCTGTGGCGGTGGCCAGATTATGCCAGTAGGCGTATTCAGGGCCGTCCAGCAGCTCCACCATGTCCGTGTTGCTTGAGAAGGTGACGCTGCCGTTGTAGGTGAGGGTGGGTTTGGTGGCGTCTCCGCGCCTGGTGGTGACTAGGATCACGCCGTTCGCGCCCTTGACTCCGTAGACCGCCGCCGATGCTGCGTCCTTGAGGATGGTGATGCTCGCTATTTCACTGGGGTCCAGGTTCGAGAAGTCGCGCTCCACTCCGTCCACCAGCACCAGCGGGCTGGAGTTGCCGGTGGTGCTAATGCCGCGGATGTAGATCGCGGCGTCGTTCTCGCCGGGGAGACCGGTGGTCTGGCGCGACACAAGGCCCGGGAGTTTGCCTCCCAGCATGCCCGTTATGTTGTCCACGGGGACGTTCTTGAGGGTTTTCTGGTTCACTGAAGCGACGCTCGCTGTCAGATCTCCCTTTTTCTGCACGCCGTAGCCCACCACCACCGCTTCGTCCAGATTGACTGCGGCTTCGCCGAGGATTACTTCGTAGTAGGATTTACCGAGAGCGCGGTAGATCGTTTCATAGCCTATGCAGGAGAATTCCAGCTCGCCCTTCGCGTGCTGAGCCGGGATTTCGAGATCGAACTCACCGTCCAGGCCGGTTACGGCTCCGATGGTCGTTCCCCTGATCACGACTCCCGCTCCAGGTATAGGAAGTTTGTCCTGATCGAGGACTTTTCCTCTCACTGTGTTCTGGGCGCGCAGCTCCGTGCCGAACAACAAAGCCAGCCCCACCGCTATCGCCCATACAAGCCTTCTCATCCTATATTATTGATTATGCATTCAAATTTAATAATAATATTGGAATTATCCCTCTCTCACCTACGGGATTTCGTCGCTTCGCTCCGACATCCCTGCCCCGCTGCGCGGGGCTTTGCAGACAGCCATCAAAAAATCGCGTTCAAGCAAGCTTGACGCGATTTTTTGCTAACTGTCTGCGGTGAGAGAGGGATTCGAACCCCCGGTACGTTGCCGTACACCTGTTTTCGAGGCAGGCTCCTTCAACCACTCGGACATCTCACCGGGTTTTGGGACTGCAAATATATAAAAACTATTCGAATTACAAACTGGTTTCCACGTAGTCGACCTCGAATCCCTCGCGGGAGACGCTGATCACATTGTAGCCCGAGCGGTCGCGGTCGAAGGCGAAGCCCACGGGGCCGCAGGCATAGAAGCGGATGCCTTCGTACTCGGTGCGATAGTCGATATGGGTGTGGCCGGAGAAGACTGCATCCACGCCGTACTGCTTGAAGAGAGCTATGTACTGCTCACGCTGGGCTGCAGAGAAGTTGAAGTAGTCCTCCGGCTCGTCAATGCTCTGGCGGATTATCGGGCAGTGCATGAACACGAAGGTGTATCGCGCGCGACTGGCCTTGCGAAGCTCGGCCGTGAACCATTCGAGCTGCTCCTGCTCTAGTTCGGTCTCGCCGTTCTTGATGCAGTTAGAGTCTATTCCGATGAAGGCGCAGCCGTTCTTGCGCACGGAGAAACGTGTCTGGCCATGCAGCTTCGCCCAGCGCTCGCGGCTTTCAGGCTGATTTGTGCGGATGTCGTGGTTTCCCGGGAGTTCATAGACGGGCGCCTTAATCAATGCACGGTCGGCGAAATAGATTGAATCCTGTTTGTCCGAATAGGCCCAGTTCACCAGGTCGCCGGTGATGACGACAAGCGCCGGATCGAGGGCGTTGACCTCCGCCACTGCTGCCTTAAACATGGTGTCTGTCCTCTCTTCGCTCAGTTCGAATCCTATCTGAGGATCTGTCATCTGAACGAAAGTGAAGGGTTTGAACTGGCAGCACGCTGAGGCCAAAAACACCAGGCCGAAAAGAATTTTTTTCATAAAAATATTTTTTTCACCACATAAAAATAGCAATTAATCAGCGAATTATCGGTATCTTGTACACACATTATGAAAAGAATAGCACTCCCCCTTCTCGCCCTTGTGGCCCTGGCATGCTCCCCTTCTCCGGAGCAGCGCGCGAAAGAACTGGTCTCGCAGATGACCATCGAACAGAAAACAATGCTGATGGCGCACGAGTCCTCGCCTATCGACGAACTCGGCATCCCGGCCTACAACTGGTGGAACGAAGCGCTGCACGGAGTGGCGCGTAACGGCAAGGCCACCGTCTTCCCGATTCCGATAGCGATGGCAGCCTCGTTCGACTCCGAACTGGTCGGCGAGGTGTTCACTGCCGTCAGCGACGAAGGGCGCATAAAGAACCGCCAGGCTCTGGCCCGGGGCGAGGCCGGCTGGTATCAGGGGGTGACATTCTGGACTCCGAACATCAATCTCTTCCGCGACCCGCGCTGGGGCCGGGGCATGGAGACGTACGGCGAGGACCCGTACCTGACGGGGCAGCTCGGAATGGCCGTGGTCCGCGGTCTGCAGGGCCCGGCGGACGCGCGGGTGCAGAAAGCCCACGCCTGCGCCAAGCACTTCGCAGTGCACTCCGGCCCGGAATGGAGCCGTCACACCTATGACGCACGAGTGAGCGAGCGCGACCTGCGCGAGACGTATCTCCCTGCGTTCAAGGACCTTGTGACCAAGGCTGGCGTGCGGGAAGTTATGATAGCCTACAACCGTTTCCGCGGCGATCCCTGCGGCGCGAACGATTATCTGGTGAATAAGATTCTCAGGGGCGAATGGGGTTACCAGGGCCTCGTGGTGTCAGACTGCTGGGCCGTGAACGACTTCTACAGGCCGGGCGCCCACGAATACAGCCCGGACGCTGCGCACGCAGTGGCGAAAGCCATCCACACCGGCACGGACCTGGAGTGCGGCGATTCGTATGTGCATATCCCGGAGGCCGTGGCCGAAGGCCTGCTCTCGGAGGCGGACGTGGACCGCAGCCTCGTGCGCCTGCTGGCCGCCCGAATCCGGCTGGGCGAGCTGGATGCGCTGCCCACGGAATGGGACTCGCTGCCGGACTCGCTGGT
>JAGAAD010000106.1 GCA_017615445.1 Bacteroidales bacterium | reverse complement strand
GAACGTCAGGCGCGCGCTGCCATCCGATGCGATCAACTGTTTCCCGTCCGTCGTCAACCCCCAGCCCTCCCGAGCATACGAATAAGTCATCTTGTACTCGAGCGAAGCCGCATCATAGACAAACACCACCTGATTCTGCCACGTCAGCACATACAACTTATCTCCCAGCACGCACGACCCTTCGGCAAAATACTTCTTCCCTATCTTCCTTGTCTCCAACACCTTACCGCTCTCCAAATCCACCTTCCTCAGCGACGATTTCCCATTCAGCCCCGTGCTCTCAAACAGCGTATCCGCGTGAAAGAACAAACCTTGCGTGTACGCCCCCCTGTCATGCTCGTACTCCTTCACCACCTCCACCCGGAACCTGCTCACCTGCGCCTCCGCACACGACGACGCAAACAATCCCACAAGGAGTAGAACCAAAACTTTAACTCGCATATTACAAATGTAGTGAATTTTTGTATATCTTTGCGTCCCGCGACAAGGACCCCTGTTCGAGGACCCTAAGCACCCGCGCTTGATAGCGGGGGGACCTCCAGCGCGAAGCGCGTTTGGTGGGATGAGCGAAGCGAAGGTCCGAGAATAGGGGCCCTTGCCGCGAACCAGATGAAATTGAAATACAGGCGGGACCTTCCGTCGCGGCCGCGAGGCTGAGGAAAGTCCGGACAAGAAAGGGCATCGCACTGCGGAAAGCGCAGGTGGGGGTAACCTTACGCCAGCTGTAACAGAGAATTACCGCCTCGAAAGAGGTAAGGGTGAAAACGCGAGGTAAGAGCTCACGACTTCAGGTAGCGATACACGAGGGGTACGGCACTGCGACTTGCAAAACCAAATATACTGACAGATGAGGGCTGCCCGTCCGATGTCAGGGGGTAGGTTGCGAAGATAAATGACGGATCAAAACAGAACCCGGCTTACTTTCCCGCCTTTTTCAATTTCAATCTTCAGCTGAAATACTCTTCAGTTCTTCCCTGTAAGCCATCAGAATCCTGGACTTGGAGATAAATCCAAGGTAGTGCTTCTGTGCGTCCAGAACGGGCAGACGCCACGCGCCCGTCGCCTCGAACTTGTCCAGAACGGAACTCATCTTCTCGTCGCGCTCCACATATGCCGGCGGCTGCTTCATCAGATTGAACACGCGCACGGAATCGTACTTGGCCGAATCGAACATGTGCTTGCGGATATCGTCCATCTCCACGACTCCCTGGAAGATACCGTCCTTGCTGACGACAGGGAAAATTGCCGCAGTAGAATTAGATACTGTCTCCATAATCTCGCCAAGAGTGGCATCCAGCTCGAGCCTGGGATACTTGTCGCGCACCAGGTCGGAAGTCTTCAGCAGCGTGAGCACAGCCTGGTCCGAATCGTGGGTCAGCAGCTCGCCGCTCTGCGCTATGCGCTTTGTGTAGATCGAATAACGCTCCCAGATGCGCGTGACGCCGAACGACACGGCAGAAGCTGTGATCAGCGGCACGAGCAGGTCATAGCCGCCCGTGATCTCGGCGATAAGGAAGATCGAGGTCATCGGAGCCTGCATCACGCCCGCCATCATCGCGGCCATTCCCACCAGGACGAAATTCGGCTCGGGCATGTCCCACAGGGCCGAACCGGTCGCGACATTGAGCAGGCGCGAGACCACGAATCCCACGATGGCGCCCACGAACAGCGTCGGTCCGAAAGTTCCGCCGACTCCCCCGCCCGCATTGGTCATGGTCATGGACAGCACCTTCGCGAACATAATCACGACGAAGGCGGCCACGAGCCCCCAGGGCGAGTTGGTCAGGAACGCGAGCGGCGAATCGCCCATCTCACCGATGGCGCCGTTCAGCAGGATGCTCACATCGCCGTAGCCCTCGCCGTAGAGCGGCGGGAAAAGGTAGACCATCAGGCCCACGCCCACCGCGGCCAGCGCCCAGCGGGCCCACGGGCTGCGGATGCGGGCGAAGCGGTCCTCGAGCTTCAGGGTCGTGCGCGTGAAGTAGAGCGACATCAGGCCGCAGACCACGCCCAGAATGACGTAGAACGGGATATTCTTGAGCGCGAAAGGCGCGAGCGCGCATTCGAACGACGGACCGATTCCACGGAAAAGGTAGGCCACCACGGTGGCGGAGACGGTGCTGAGCAGCAGCGGCATCATGCTCGCGAGCGAGACGTTGAACAGCAGGATCTCCATCGTGAACAGCAGGCCGGCCAGCGGGGCCTTGAACACGCCCGCGATAGCGCCCGCCGCGCCGCAGCCCACGAGGATAGTCATGTTGCGGTACGAGAGCTTGCCCGCCTTGCCTATGTTCGAGCCGATGGCGGCGCCTGTGTAGACTATCGGAGCCTCCGCTCCCACCGAACCGCCGAAGCCTATCGTGAGCGCGGAAGTCAGCACGGAAGACCACATGTTGTGCGGCTTTATGCGCGAATCATTCGTGCTCACGGCCACGAGCACCTTGGTGACTCCATGGCCGATGTTGTCCTTGATGACATAACGGACCAGCAGCCCGGAAATCAGCATACCCACGCCCGGCAGCACTATCCTCCAAAGGGAGTTAGCCTGGGTCAATGGGGCCACCGCAGCCTGCACCAGACCGATCAGGGCCTGAAGAAGGACAGCCGCAAAACCAGTGCAGAGCCCCACGAGGAGGCTCAGCAACAGTAGTTTACGTGATTCTTTGAGTTTAAGCATCCGCGCCGTCGGCAGGGTCTTCGTCCGAGCCGTACTGGGCGATGTTGTCGTCCGGGAGAGTCTCGCCCTCACCGGAGGTGTCGGATGCGGAGGTGAGCTGCTCGGCTTCCGCCTCCTCCTCTCCTTCGAGCCAACGCTCGAGATCTTCGACGTCGTCTACGTCTACCTTGATCTTTACGAGATATATTGCGTCGGGAATCTCGACAGTGACAGCGTAGAAAGATGTGCCGTCCGGTTTCGGATACTTCACCAAGTCGTTCAGATAATCGTTGAAACCGCGGGGATACTTCTCGGCAAACGCCGCTGCAAGCTCCTCTGACATATTTTCGTAACTGACTACGTGTCTTTTCTTTCCGTCTGGTACCATGTCGTTATTAGAATTGTGGTGCAATAATAGAGCAATAAATTCTAATAAGCAAATAAAACTACATCCTATCTGGCAATTGGATGCCAAGAAGAGCCATTGCAGAGCGCAGGACGTCTGCTACCACGGTGATGAGCTGGAGGCGCATCGCAAGCAGCACTGCGTCCGGTTCGCGAAGAATCTGGGTATCGTGGTAGTACTGGTTGAACTCCTTCGCCAGATCGTAGGAATAGTTCGCGAGAACTGCGGGCGAGAAGCTGTCCGCCGCTTCCGCGACCTTCGCAGGATAAGCCGAAACTATCTTCACCAGGCGCACTTCCTTCGGGCTGAGTTCGGCGCTGTCCGCCGTCACGGCCTTCAGGCCCTGCTCCTCAGCCTTGCGAAGGATACTGCGGATGCGGGCGTGCGTGTACTGGATGAACGGGCCGGTGTTACCGTTGAAGTCTATGGACTCCTTCGGGTTGAAGAGCATGGTCTTCTTCGGATCCACCTTCAGGATGAAGTATTTGAGGGCTCCGAGACCTATCATGTGATAGAGGGCGTCCTTTTCTTCAGTGCTGAGGTCCGCGAGCTTGCCGGATTCGTCGGAGGCGGCCTTCGCTTCCTGGTACATGCTCTCGATCAGGTCGTCTGCGTCCACCACCGTCCCCTCGCGGGATTTCATCTTGCCCTCCGGGAGCTCCACCATGCCGTAGCTGAGGTGGTAGATGCGCTCCGCCCAGTCGAAACCGAGCTTGCCGAGCACGAGCTTGAGCACCTGGAAATGGTAGTCCTGCTCATTGCCCACCACATAGACGTGGGAGTCCAGGCTATATTCGGCGAACCTGCGCTCGGCTGTGCCGAGGTCCTGGGTCATGTAGACCGAAGTGCCGTCCGAACGGAGCAGCAGCTTGCGGTCCAGCCCGTCGGCGGTGAGGTCGCACCAGACAGAGCCGTCCGGGTCGCGCTGGAACACGCCCATATCGAGTCCCTTCTGCACCAGCTCCTTGCCGAGCAGGTAAGTCTGAGATTCATAGTAGGTGCGGTCGAAGCTGATTCCGAGGGCCTTATATGTCTGAGCGAAGCCGTCGAACACCCAACCGTTCATCATCTTCCAGAGTTCGCGGACGTGTGGGTCGCCTTTCTCCCAATCCACAAGCATCTTGTGGACGTCGTCGGCCACGGCAGGGTTCTCCTTCTCCATCTTGGCGTACTCCACATAGCAGTCGCCCACCAGATGGTCTCCCTTCTTGCCGGTGGATTCAGGGGTGGCGCCGTCGAAGCGCTTCTCCCAGGCATACATGCTCTTGCAGATATGCACACCGCGGTCGTTCACGAGAGTGGCCTTGATCACTTTATTTCCGGCAGCCTTGAGGATGTCCGAGACCGAAGATCCGAGGAGGTTGTTGCGGACGTGACCAAGATGCAGGGGCTTGTTCGTGTTGGGCGAAGAGAACTCCACCATCACGGTCTTTCCGGTCGAAGGAAGCCGGCCGTATTCTTTATCTGAGGCGACAGCCTGAAGAGCCTCTCTCCAATATGCTCCGGACAGACAGATGTTCAGGAAACCCTTCACCACATTGTACGAAGAAACCTCAGGGCAATTAGCCTTGAGGTATTCTCCTATTGCGTTTCCGGTCGCTTCGGGAGCCTGATGCGAGGTCTTCAGAAGGGGAAACACCACCAATGTGTAGTCTCCTTCGAATTCCTTGCGGGTCACCGCCACCTGAAGGGATTCGGCGGGAAAATCCGCTCCGTAGAGAGCCTTGACGGCCTCTGAGGCCTTCGCGGCTAGGAACTGTTCCGCAGTCATTATCCCAGATAGGTCTTAAGGAGTTTGCTTGCGGACGGTTTCTTGAGCTTGCGGATAGCTTTTTCCTTGATTTGACGCACACGCTCGCGCGTGAGATCCAGGTTCTCTCCGATCTCCTCAAGGGTCATCTCCTGGCAGCCGATGCCGAAGAAGCACTTGATTATCTCCCTCTCACGGGGAGTGAGAATCTGGAGCGAACGCTCGATCTCGGTGCTGAGCGACTCGTTCGTGAGGCCTTTGTCGGCCATCGGGGAATCGTCGTTCGGCAGGACGTCCAGAAGGCTGTTGTCTTCGCCTTCCACGAAGGGAGCGTCCACGCTGACGTGTCTTCCTGAGACTCTTAAGGTGTCTGCAATCTTATCGCGGGGGATGTCGATCATCTCGGCGAGTTCCTCGGTGGAAGGCTGACGCTCGTTCTCCTGCTCGAAGCGGCCTAGCGCTTTGTTGATCTTGTTCAGGGATCCCACCTGGTTCAGCGGCAGACGCACTATTCGGCTCTGCTCTGCAAGGGCCTGGAGGATGCTCTGGCGGATCCACCACACAGCGTAGGAGATGAATTTGAAACCGCGGGTTTCATCGAATTTCTCCGCCGCCTTGATCAGTCCGAGGTTACCTTCGTTGATAAGGTCCGGAAGGCTCAGGCCCTGGTTCTGGTACTGTTTCGCAACGGAAACCACGAATCTCAGGTTTGCCTTTGTGAGTTTCTCAAGCGCTTCCTGATCACCCTTGCGGATGCGCTGCGCGAGTTCCACTTCCTCTTCCGGTGACACCAACTCTTCGCGGCCTATTTCCTGGAGATACTTGTCCAGCGAGGCGCTCTCGCGGTTGGTGATGCTTTTTGTAATCTTAAGCTGTCTCATTATCTGTCTAAAAACTTTACTGCTCCTTGGGGAGGGCGAAGAAGACGGATCTGCCTGCGGGAGTAAGGCCTTCGATGACCACTACCCTGCCGGCTTTTCCGGCCTCGTCCACCACATCCTGAGGCTTCGAGACGGGCTGATCGTTGACAAATCTTATGATCAGGCCGTCCTGAACTCCGGCGGCAGCAAGTTTTCCGTTTCCGACAGACACCACCTCGACTCCAGCCTTGATGTGGAGAGCTGCGAGTGTCTTGGAATCCGCAGGCTTGAGCTGTGCTCCGTAGAACATCACCGTTCCATCGTCGAGCGCAGTGCCTGTCATCTCAGAATCGCTCTTGAAGGTCACCTTGACGAGGTACTTCTTTCCGTCGCGAATGTATGTGACGTTTGCGACATCGCCAGGATGATAATCGTTAACTATAGTCTGGAGGGATGAGGTGCTTGTGACAGCCTTTCCATCGACCGCAATGATAACGTCTCCTTCCTTGATTCCGGCCTTTTCAGCTGCGCCGCCTTTGCCGACCTCAACAATATATACGCCTTCGAGTTTCGAAAGTTTCATCTCTTCGGCAATTTTTTCATCCACGGGGCGCATGCTCACACCGAGTTTCGCCCTGCGGACTGCTCCGAAGTCCATTAGATCAGCGACTGTCTTCTTGACTATATTGGAAGGAACTGCGAATGAATAGCCTGTGTAAGATCCTGTCTGTGAGATGATTGCGGTGTTCACACCCACCAGCTCACCCTTCTTGTTCACAAGTGCGCCGCCGGAGTTTCCGGGGTTCACGGCCGCATCCGTCTGGATGAAGGATTCGATCTTGAATTCGCCGGTGTAGTTAGGCATCGAGCGGCCCTTGGCGCTCACGATTCCGGCGGTGATGGTGGAACGGAGGTCATAGGGCGAGCCGATTGCGAGCACCCACTCTCCGAGGCGGAGCTTGTCCGAGTCGGCCAGGGTGAGGTAAGGCAGGCCGTTCGCCTCGATCTTGATGAGGGCTACGTCCGTGGCGGGGTCAGTGCCGATGACGGTGGCGTCGAACGAACGGTTGTCGTTCAGGGTGACGCGGACCTTGCTGGCCTGAGAGACCACATGGTTATTGGTAACGATGTAACCGTCCTGACGGATAATCACGCCGGAGCCGCTGCCCTTGCGCTCCCTGCTCTGGGGCTGGGAATAATCGTCTCCGAAGAAGAAACGGAAGAACGGGTCGTCTATCTGAGGCCTCTGATAGGTCTGGGTCACGGTCACTTCCACATACACGACTGCCTCCACTGCGGTCTCTGCCGCATAGGTGAAGTCCGGATAATTACTCTGCTGATCTGCTGACAAATTGGCAGCACCAGCCGGCACCGCTGCGATCAGGCCGAGCGCTGCCAGAACTGAAAATAAGGTTTTACGCATAGTACTATTGATGTTGTTACAATTATTCGTTTCGACCCGTTCATAAAGTCAAATTGTGTGCCAAATATCCGAGATATTTGTTATATTTGCCCAGATAAAACAAAACCAAGGACAGATATGGAATTCAACGTTTCGAGTGCAGAACTCCTCAAAAGTATAATGGACGTCAGCAAGGCGATTCCTGCCAAGTCGGTGCTCCCTATTCTTGAAAACTTCCTCTTCGTTGCCAAGGACGGCAGCCTTGAGATCACAGCCTCCGACCAGGAGCTCACCCTCCGCACTGTCCTTCCCGTGGAACTCCGCGAGGAAGGCAGCATCGCAGTGCCTGCGCGCCAGATGATAGACCTCATCAAGACCCTGCCGGACCAGCCAGTCAGCATCAAGACCACCTCCGACAGCTCTTTCGAGTGCACTTGGGCAAACGGTAATTCCTCCCTGCCCTTCTTCCCCGCCGAGGACTATCCTGAGATCATTGGTGCAGGCGAAGACGCTCAGACCGTGATCTTCCCCGCCCAGGCCCTTGCGGACGGCATCAGCGGAACGATCTACGCCACTGCAGACGACGAAATGCGTCCTGCCATGAACGGTATTTTCTTCGACATGGGAACTCAGAGCACCACCCTCGTGGCGTCTGATTCACACAAACTCATCTGCTACACAGACGCAGATCTGCAGGCTCCTGCAGAAGCTTCCTTCATTCTTCACAAAAGGCCCGCGGGCGTGCTGAAGAGCATCCTTGGTAAGGAAGTGGAGACAGTCGAGGTCTCGTTCGACACAAACACCGCCGTCTTCAAGTTCGGCCAGACTTTGATGGTATGCCGCCTGATAGTCGGAAGGTATCCCAAATATCGCGACGTCATCCCTCAGAACAACAGCAACATCCTGAAGATCGAAAGGGCCCAGCTGCTGGACACTGTCCGCCGTGTGGCCGTCTGTGCAAACAAAGCCTCGAACCACATCAAGTTCGACCTGAAGCCCGGCCAGCTGGAAATCACAGCCCAGGACCTCGGCTTCGCGATCGCAGCATATGAAAAGATCAATTGCGATTACTCCGGCTCAGATCTCAGCATAGGCTTCAAGAGCAGCTTCCTGATCGAGATCCTCAGCAACATGACTTGCGAGACGGTGGTGATGAAGTTCGCCGATCCTCGCCGCGCAGCCCTCATCGTCCCTGCGGAAGAAGAGGCCGAGAGTGAGAAGATCTGCGGCATCATCATGCCGATCATGGTTTCTTAAACAGTTTAGCCCATGGAACTGAACCTCCAGAGGCCCCTGCTTTTCTTCGACATCGAGAGCACGGGGCTAAACATCCCTAACGACAGCATCATCGAACTCAGTTTCGTGAAGGTCTTCCCCGGCGGCGAGCAGCGCATCAAAACCTGGAAGATCAAGCCTTGGGACTATGCGAACAAGCGCCAGCGCCCGATCGACCCGCAGGCCTCGAAGGTGAACGGAATCACGGACGACATGCTCGTGGACTGCCCCACCTTCTACGAAGTGGCGGACGAAGTGGCCGAGTGGCTCAAGGACTCAGACCTCGCCGGCTTCAACTCCGCTAAGTTCGATCTGCCGATGCTGGCCGAGGAGTTTGAAAGGGCCGAGCTTGCAGGAAAGCACCTGGATGTGGATCTCCACAGCCCGAAGATGGTGGATGTGCAGAACATCTTCCACGCGATGGAGCCCAGGAATCTTCGCGCAGCGTACCGCTTCTATTGCGGAGGCGAGGATTTCGACAATGCCCACACCGCAGAGGCGGACACAATCGCCACCTACGAAGTGCTGAAGGGCCAGCTGGACCGTTACCCCGAAACTCTCAAGAACGATATAGACAGCCTCGCCGCTTTCGTCGGAAAGAAATATGTGGATTTTGCCGGGCATCTAATCTATAACGACGCCGGCGAAGAAGTAGTGAATTTCGGAAAGCACAAAGGCAAAACCGCACGTCAGGTCTATCAGACCGATCCCTCATACTTCACCTGGATCCAGGACGGCAGTTTCACTCTGGACACCAAAAAGCAGTTCGCCCGCCTGAAAGAAAAGTTTAGCCGCGAGAGACTCGCAGCTAAATCCACCATGGGCGGCAGCCTGTTCTAGAGCGCTTTCGCTGCGCTGATTCCGGCTAAATATCCGGTGCAGAAGGCGGCCTGAAGATTGTAGCCGCCGGTGTCGCAGTCCATATCGAGGACCTCGCCGCAGAAATAAAGCCCGGGAACGACGCGTGATTCGAGCGTCTTGGCGATCACATCGTCCGTGCTGACGCCGCCGGCGGTGATGACACAGCGCTCGTAGCCCACATAGCCGGCGATGTCGAACTTCCACTCTTTCAGCGCCTTGGCGATGCTGACCAGGTTCACCCAGACTTTGGTGTCCGTGCGGCCGCGGCGCTCAAGAGTCATGATGCCGGGATTGCAGGCGACGAAGGCGGGGATGAGCTCCCACGGCATCAGCTTGCCCAGCAGAATACGGCATTTCTCCTTTTCGTGCAGCCTGGCGCTGCGCGGGTCGTGGTCGACTTCCTTCCAGAGATCCTTGATCCGGGCGGTGAGCTCGGTCAAATCGACGCCGCTCTTGAGGTCGAGCAGGACGCTCACTCGCGAACCGTTTATCAGCGATTTCACGGCCTTGCGGCTGATCTGGAAACCCACCGGCCCCTCGAGTCCGCCGTCCGTGAAGTCCACGTCGCCGAATTCATCCTGGGCGACCGAACCCTCCACCAGCAACTGCACGCCCACGTTCTTGAGCTGCATGCCGCACAGTTTCTCGCCCAGCGGGGCCAGCGGCGTGCTGCGGTCGATGTGAAGCCCACGGTCCGCCGTCTGCTTGTAGCCCAGCGGGACCAGCGCAGTCAGCGAGGGGAAGGTCGGGACCATCGAATGCCCGGTCTGCTCGGCCCAGCGAAGACCGTCGCCGGTGCTGCCGGTGCTCGGGTAGCTCAGCCCGCCCGTGGCTATTATCAGCTTGCTGCAGGAGTACGAGCGGCCGTCCGTGGTCGAGAGCTTGAACGCGCCTTCGGCGGCGGCGATCGCGCTGACCTCCGTCTCTGTCTCGATCTTCACGCCCTGCGAGTTGCACAGGCGCACGAGCGCGTCCACCACGTCCGAAGCGTGGTGCGACTCCGGATACGCGCGATCTCCGCGCTCCACCACCGACGGCATTCCGTAGGCCGCCAGCAGATCGATAACTCCCTGAGGGGTAAGGTTATAGAATGAGGGTTTTACGAAGTTTGCCTTGCTGCGGATGTGGGCGCTGAACTCGTTCCAGTCTTTCAGATTGGTGAAATTGCAGCGGCCTTTTCCCGTGATCATAATCTTGCGGGCCGGGCGCGGCATCTTCTCTAGAAGAGTCACGCTGGTTTCTTTGCCTGCCTTGGCGAGTGTCTCCGCTGCACCGTAGGCAGCCATAAGTCCGGAAGCCCCGGCGCCGATCACTATGATATCTGACTTCATAAACGAAAAAAAGGGAAAGCTATGTACATCGCACCGCTACAACCTCATACCCTTGCTGCCTTCCGACCCTGGGGGAGTTTTGAGGGAGCTGGTCGTGTACGACTTTCCCCGCCGCAAATATACAACTTTTTATTAAATTTGCGTTTATGAAAGAGTTCAAGCACAAAGAAGGAGTTTATATCCCGAACATCGGAATAGACTATCCCACGGACGATCCCACCACCAGACTCGTGGAGGTCAAGGTCCAGGATTCATCGCAGGGCCGCTGGCAGTTCGACGAAACTTATCCCTACATAGACAACAGCTTCGGCTACAAATTCAACAGGTTTCTGAACGCCCTTCTTCTGAGCACGGTGATTGCGCTCTATCACCGCATTTGCCTTGGACTCAGAATCGAGGGACGCGACATACTCCGGAAGTACCGCAAGGAGTTGAAGGGCGGCGCCCTGACCGTCTGCAACCACGTCTGGCGCGAGGATGCCGTGATGGTTTTCCACGCCGTTCGCAGGTACTACCGCATGCACATGCCCGTGTACGCAAAACATCTTAATAATCCCGGCTTCTACTGGATGCTCCGCTATATGGGCGGCGTGCCCGTGCCCGAGAGCCTCGCCGGAATGCGCGGCTTCAACTCCGCATTCGAGAGTTTCCACGAAAAGGGAGATTGGATCCACGTCTTCCCGGAAGCTGTCCGCTGGGACTGCTACACGTATATCAAGCCCTTCCACAAAGGCACCTTCACTATGGCCTACAACCTGGGCTGCCCGGTGGTTCCGTGCGTCATCACTTTCCGCGAGCGTAAGGGCTTGTTCCGCCTGACCGGCAAGAAACAGATTCCGCTGTTCACAATCAGGATACTCGAACCCATCTTTGCGGACAAGAGCCTGAACAGGAAAGAGGCCGTTAAGGATATGGCCCTGAGGGCCCACGCAGAAATGGAAAAGGCCGCAGGTATCATCGAGAACCCTTGGCCTTCACTCTACGAGGACTAGTCGATAATCTTTTTAGATAGAATCGAAAATCAGCGGGAGAATATCATCCACGCTGTGGAATTTCCAGATCTTGTCGCCGCCGACCATAATGACGGACATCTTCTTTCCGCCCTTGGCCTGATACTGGGCCATCACCTGGCGGCAGGCTCCGCAAGGAGTCGCGGGAGTGGCGCAGATGCGCCCCATCACTCCGCCGGCCAGGGCTATGCTCGTCATCGCTTTGTCCGGATAAGATGCGCCGGCTGCGAACATGGCAGTTCTCTCAGCGCAGAGGCCAGATGGGAACGCGGCGTTTTCCTGGTTTGCGCCCTTCACAATCACGCCGTTCTCCATACGGACAGCGGCTCCGACATTGAAGTGAGAATAGGGAGCGTAGGAGCCTTGCATCGCGGAAATAGCGGCCTTCGCAAGTTCTTTGTCCTGCTCTTCGAGATCGTCCAGAGATTTGAATTCCTGGAATGCGATTTTAATCTCTTTATCTGCCATAATAAGTGATTAGTAACCCCAAATATAGATATTTCTTACAAGAAATCATAATTTGGACTATCTTTGCAGCGGTATGAAAATATGCGTAGGCCTTTCCGGAGGAGTTGACTCCAGCGTTGCTGCTCTGCTTCTGAAGCAGCAGGGCTACGACGTCTTTGCCATGTTCATGCAGAACTGGCACGACACCGAGGGCACGCTCCACGGCGACTGCGAGTGGGAGGAAGACCGCTTCGTGGCAGAATTAGTCGCCCGCAAACTGCGCATACCTTTCTATTTCGTAGACCTCAGCAAGCAGTATCGTCAGAGGGTCGTGGACTATATGTTCGCCGAATACGAAGCTGGCCGCACTCCTAACCCGGACGTTCTCTGCAACAGCGAGATTAAGTTCGACGCTTTTCTCGAGAAGGCGCGTTCGCTGGGAGCAACACACGTAGCCACCGGGCATTACTGCCGTAAGCGTCAGAACGAAGACGGCTCCTTCAGCCTTCTGGAGGGCGTGGACCCCGGAAAGGATCAGAGTTATTTCCTCTGCCAGCTCAATCAGGAGCAACTGGAAGCGGCTGTCTTCCCGATAGGCGATCTTTGCAAGAGTGAGGTGCGCCGCCTTGCCGCCGAAGCAGACCTCCCTTCGGCCGACCGCAAAGACTCGCAGGGCATTTGCTTCGTGGGTAAGGTCGATCTGCCGGTTTTCCTCCAGCAGAAACTCGCCAGCGTCGAAGGTGATGTGGTCGAAGTCTACGAACAGTATTATAAGGATTCGGAGAAATACCAGACAGACCGCGCGCTGCTTTCCAAGGCCCGCGCTGTCGGCATTGAAGGCCTATCGGAGGATGAACTGACCGAGCTGTCTACCCCTCTGACCTACAATGACTTAGTCTTCGAGACCGAGACTTACCGCAGCGGCAAGAAGCACATAAAAAAGACTCGTTACAAGGCCAACCCCTGGGGCGTGATCGCCGGCCGGCACGAAGGCGCACAGTTCTTCACCCTCGGCCAGCGCAAGGGCCTCGCAATCGGCGGACACATCGAGCCGCTGTTTGTAATCGCGACCGATGTCCAGGCTAACCGTGTCTATGTGGGCGAGGGCGAATCGCATCCCGGCCTTTTCCGCTCGTGCGTGCGCTTCCCGCTGGCGGACCTTCACTGGCTGCGGCCGCTGGCCGCCGGGTTGCCCGACGGTTGGACGCGTCGCTTCCGCATCCGCCTCCGCTACCGTCAGCCGCTTCAGATCGCAACTGCTATCGTCCGCTGCTCGAACCTGTTCGTCCTCTTCGACGAGCCCCAGCGCAGCGTCACCCCCGGCCAGTTCGCCGCCTTCTACGCGATGCCGGAAGAAGCCTCGAACGCCATTGACGCCGAGGCTCCCGAATTGCTGATGTCAGCGGTGATAGAATAGCGGTGCGGCGGTTGCCGCTGGCGGACCTGTCCACCCCCGGACAGGGGTAGGGGGAGGGGCCCACGAAGTGGGAGGGGCCGAAGGAGCGAAGCGACTGAGTTCCGCCAGTGGCAACCGCCGAACGTGGCGCCAAAACGGCCCGAAATAGCGCCGAATCACCCGAAAACACCCCAATCGGCGCCAAAATAGCCCCAAAAAGCGCCGGAGACCACCAAAACATAAAAATCGGCGCCGAAATCAAGGAAATCGGCGCCGATTGTGTGCTAACGGGAAGAATTATTTCTTCACAGCGGGCTTCTCAGGAAGCTTGGTGGTAACGAACTTGTCGATAAGTTGCTCGTACTCTTCCGGAGAAATCATGTGTGAGGTACCGTTCAGGAGGGCGCCCATTTCCATCTGCACTTTGTTCACGTGCACATTTCCGTCGATGGAAGCCTTTGCCTTGAGAGTGAGAAGGTCCTTGACATAGATGTCGCCCTTCATCTTGCCCCAGAAATCCAGGTTCTGGCAAGCGAGACCGCCGTTGATCTGGGCCTGAGGGCCGACGACCACCTTACCTTTCGAGAAGACCTTGCCTTCCACCTTACCGTCTATGCGGATGTCGCAATCCGACGAGATTTCTCCCTTGATGATAGTGCCGATGCTGATGCGGCTGACGTCGTTGACGCTGACTTCCGGCTCAACGGCGCTCTTTACTTTCTGAAAATCCATATTCAAAGTATTTTTAATGATTAATATATCTACACTATGCCTTTTCCGTGGCAGTTCTTGTATTTCTTTCCGCTTCCGCAAGGGCAGGGATCGTTGCGGCCGATCTTCTGGTCCACCTTCACGGGGGTATTCGCTTTCTGCTCGCCGTTAGTGACCAGATCGGAGTGACGGGCTTGCATACGGGACATATCCGGTTTCGTCTGGACGGCGCGCCTCGGCTGGTCGTCTCCCAGAGGGATGTAGGCGCGGAGCAGGAACGAAAGGACGTCCTGGTTCAGCGACTCGAGCATCTGCGCGAAGAGGTTGTAGCTCTCGAGTTTGTAGACCACCTTCGGGTCTTTCTGCTCGTAAGAGGCATTCTGGACACTCTGCTTGAGGTCGTCCATCTCGCGGAGATGGTTCTTCCAATGGTCGTCTATCTGGAAGAGGATTATGTTGCGGCTGAGGGTCTTCGCCACCTCGCGGCCTTCCGAGTTGTAGGCCTTCTCGAGATTGACGGAGAGGTTCATCATCTTGCGGCCGTCCGAGATAGGGATCGCGATGTTCTGGTACATAGTTCCCTGCTTTTCGTAGACCTGCTTGATGATAGGGCGAAGCTTCTCCACCATCACATCCATACGGCGCTGGTAGCACTCCCTCATATGGTCGCAGAGGGCCTTGACGAGAGCGTCTTTCTTCGCTTTGTTGTAGAACTCTTCGTCGAAGCCGGGGTCGATGGACAGGCGGGCCATCACAGTCTCCTCGAAGTCCTGATATGAGTAGCCGTCGCAGCTGTCCACGATTACAGACGCAGTGTCCACCATCATGTTCTGGAGGTCGATCTCGATCTTGTCTCCCTTGATGGCGTTACGCCTGCGGGAGTAGATCGCCTCTCTCTGATAGTTCATCACATCGTCGTACTCGATCAGGTTCTTACGGACGCCGAAGTTGTTCTCCTCCACCTTCTTCTGCGCATTCTCGATTGCCTTCGAGAGCATAGGGCTTTCGAGGGCCTCGTTCTCCTGCATGCCGAGCTTGTCCACCACGGAAGCTATCCTCTCGGAGCCGAACAGGCGCATCAGCTTATCTTCAAGCGAGATATAGAAGATACTGGAGCCGGGGTCTCCCTGACGGCCGCTTCGGCCTCGGAGCTGACGGTCCACACGGCGGGAGTCGTGCCTTTCCGTACCGATTATCGCGAGTCCGCCGGCAGCCTTCACCTCAGGCGAAAGCTTGATGTCCGTACCACGGCCAGCCATGTTGGTGGCGATGGTGACTGTGCTGCTCTGACCGGCCTGGGCCACGATCTCAGCCTCGCGGGCGTGCTCCTTCGCGTTCAGGACGTTGTGCCTGATGCCGCGCATCTTGAGCATGCGGCTCAGGAGCTCGGAAGTCTCCACATCCGTGGTACCCACAAGCACCGGGCGTCCGGCGTTCGAGAGCTCCACAATCTTGTCTATCACGGCCGCGTACTTGGCCTTCTTCGTCTTATAGATCTGATCATCCATATCGTTCCTGAGTACAGGACGATTGGTGGGGATGACCATCACATCCAGTTTGTAAATGCTCCAGAACTCACCCGCTTCAGTCTCGGCAGTACCGGTCATACCGGCCAGCTTGTGGTACATACGGAAGTAGTTCTGAAGCGTGATAGTGGCGAAAGTCTGGGTTGCAGCCTCAACCTTCACATTCTCCTTCGCCTCCACCGCCTGATGCAGACCGTCCGACCAGCGGCGGCCTTCCATAATACGGCCGGTGCTCTCGTCCACTATCTTCACCTTCTTCACTCCGCCTTCGTCCATCACGACATAGTCCACGTCCTTTTCGAACATGGCATATGCCTTCAGGAGCTGGCTGACTGTGTGCACACGCTCGCTCTTGAGGGAGAAGTCCTCCATCAGGGCGTCTTTCTGGGCCTGCCTTTCGGCCACGGAGAGGCCTGAGTGCTCAATTTCAGCGGTTTTGGTTCCCACATCCGGCAGGACGAAGAACGATTCGTCTCCCACACTCTGGGCGAGGAGTTCCTGACCTTTGTCGGTGAGGTTTATGGAGTGCAGGACTTCATTGATGACGAAATACAGAGGGTCGGTGACCACCGGCATCTCCTTTTCGTTGTCCTGCATGTAATAATTCTCGGATTTCTGCATCACCACCTTCACACCGGGCTCGCTCAGGTACTTGATGAGCGGCTGGTACTTCGGCAGGCCTTTGTAGGCACGAAGCAGGAGCTTTCCGCCTTCGGCTTCATCGCCTTCTGCCATCTTCTTCTTCGCTTCGTTCAGGACCTGGTTCACCAGCGCACGCTGGGCTGTGTACAGCTTCTCCACATAGGGCCTGAACTCCATGTACTGCGCGTCGTCCTGCGACTGGGCGACCGGACCGGAGATGATGAGCGGGGTACGGGCGTCGTCGATAAGGACGGAGTCCACCTCGTCCACGATCGCGAAGTGGTGCTTGCGCTGCACCAGGTCGTCTTCCGTCGTGGCCATATTGTCACGCAGATAATCGAAGCCGAATTCGTTGTTGGTTCCGAAAGTGATGTCACAGTCGTAGGCGCGCTTGCGCTCTTTCGTGTTCGGCTGATGCTTGTCTATGCAGTCCACGCTGAGGCCGTGGAACATATACAGAGGGCCCATCCACTCGGAGTCACGCTTGGACAGGTAGTCGTTCACGGTCACCATATGCACGCCCTTTCCGGCGAGTGCGTTCAGGAACACGGGGAGGGTCGCCACCAGGGTCTTACCCTCACCGGTGGCCATCTCGGCAATCTTTCCCTGATGCAGGGCGATACCGCCCACGAGCTGGACGTCGTAGTGGACCATGTCCCACTTGAGGTCGTTTCCGCCGGCCACCCAGTGGTTCTGCCAAATGGCCTTGTCTCCTTCGATAGTGATGAAATCCTTGCCCTGAGCGGCCAGGTCGCGGTCGAAGTCAGTGGCGGTGACGGTTATCGTCTCATTCTGGGCGAAACGGCGGGCCGTGCTTTTCACTATTGCAAAAGCCTCGGGGAGAATCTCGTTAAGACCCTTCTCAATCGCATCGTCCTCGTCCTTGATGAGCTTATCGCTTTCGTCTGCAAGTTTGACCTTCTCGGAAATCGGGAGATCCTTGTCCAACTCCTCACGAATCCACTGCAAGCGTCCCTCGAACGGGGCCTCCACCTCGCGCATCTTGCGTATAAGGCCGGCCGAATGTTCGCGGAGTTCGTCATCCGACAGCTTGTCTATGTTTTCATAAGCTGCGAGGACCTTGTCCAGGATAGGCTTGATAGCTTTGTAGTCCCGGTCGGCCTTCGAGCCGAATAATTTCTTGATTATATCTGCTAATGCCATTGTCTGTCTAATAAAGCCGTCAAATATAGTCAATATTGGAGACTTCACCAAAAAACAATAACTTTGTAGGACTATGGGTATGGTGGACAGAAGGCGCATCGCCGGCAACACACTTCTCCTCTATCTGAGGATGGGACTGATAATGCTTATCAGTCTGTACGCCTCGCGAGTGGTGCTGAACGTCCTCGGCGAGACAGACTTCGGTCTCTACAACGTCATCGGCGGGATAGTGGTCACCTTCGCCTTCCTGAACAGCGTGATGAACTCCGCCTGCAACCGCTACTACTCCATGGAACTCGGGCGGGAAGACTATCAGGCGCTTCACAAGGTCTTCAGCGTGAATGTCATAATCTTCGGCGCAATCGCGGTCTTCATCCTCATCCTTTCGGAAACGGTCGGCCTGTGGATACTCGAGCGGAAGATGAACATCCCGGCGGACAGGATGAACGCCGCCCGCTGGGTCTACCAGCTGAGCATCTTCTCCTTCCTCGCCAGCGTGCTCGCCATCCCGTTCAAGTCCATAATCACCGCGAAGGAAAAGATGAAGGTCTACGCCTACTGCAGTGTGGTGGAGGCAGTGCTGAAGCTCGGCGCCGTCTTCCTGCTGGCAGTCTCCCCCATCGACAAGCTCATCTTCTACGCAGTCCTGATGCTGATAGTCAGCGTGGGGACCAACGCATTCTACCCGATCTACTGTCTCCGCTTCTACGAAGAATGCCGAGGCAGGGCCGAATGGGACCGCGAACTCGGCCGTGAGATCCTCGGATTCAACGGCTGGGGCGTGATAGGCTCGATGGCCAGCATCGGCCGCAACCAGGGCATCAACATCCTCCTGAACATGTTCTACGGTCCGGCGGTGAATGCCGCCCGCGGAGTGGCGAACATAGTCTATTTCAACATCTACCAGTTCGTGCAGAACTACGTCCTGGCGGTGAATCCGCAGGTGGTGAAAGCCTATGCCGCAGGCGAGCGCGAGGACATGATGAAGCTGGTCTTCCAGACTTCCAAGTTAGCTTATTTCCTCCTGTTCGTGATAGTGCTGCCGCTGATCCTCGAAGTCAACCAGGTCCTGGACCTGTGGCTGGTGGATGTGCCGGCACACGCCGCAGCCTTCACCATCTACCTCCTTGCCGCAGCGCTGGTGGACTCCATGCATCACCCGCTGTACTATGCAGTCCAGGCCACGGGCAGGGTCAAATGGTACAACATCCTGGTCGGGAGCACTCAGCTGCTCGTACCGGTTCTGGCCTACGTGGTCCTCAAGACCAGCAAGGTCCAGCCCGAGCTCATCTTCGCTATGGTGGTGGTGGCCTGCGTCCTGGCCCAGATAATCCGCATAATAATCACCGGCAAGTATGTCGGAATGAACATAGGTCAGTACCTGCTCAAGGTAGTGCTGCCGGTGCTGCTAGTCAGCGCGGTTTCGCCCGTGCTGCCATGGCTGGTAGTCCGCTCGATGGAGCCGACCCTCGGCCGTCTGTGTCTGACTGTGGGCGTGAGCATCCTCGCAGTCGGGCTTGCAGTGCTGCTGATCGGCCTGGACCGCGACGAAAGGAAGGGTATCCTCAATCTATTGAAAGGCAATGGAAGATAACAGGTATAATCCCGAGGGCTCTGCCTTGCGCAATCACCAGTTGCGCCTTTTCCGCCTGCTGGTCGAATTCGACCGGCTGTGCGAGGAAAACGGCATCACATGGTGGCTGGACAGCGGCAGCCTGCTCGGTGCCGTCCGCCACGGCGGCTTCATCCCCTGGGACGACGACCTGGACGTCTGCATCCTGTGGAAGGACTATCCCAAGATACGCAAGATCCTGAGCGAGAAGGCAGAGGCTCCGTTCGCCTACTACGCGCCGCTGCGCACTAAAGGCTACACCCGCCTATGGCCCCGTTTCGTGGACGAGAGCTGCAAGATTTTAAGGCGCGACCCCGCGGGCGGCAAGCCCATGGAGGACGTACTCTGGATAGACACCCTGATAGTCAGGCCTATGGGCCCTCTAGCGAAGAAACTCGTGGAGCCGATCTACGGCCGCAGCCTTCGCCGCATCTGCGGCATGATTCAGGACGGGCCTGTGAACAAGGCCCTGGCCTACCTGCTCTATCCCTTCGCGATGCTGGCGGCCGGCCTGGCTGCCCTTGGCGGAGCCCTGTTCCACAAAAACAACCTGATGCACGACTTCGGGCTTCCCTTCCGGAGCGTCCGAAAGCCCTCCGAGATCTTCCCACTCCAGAAAATACAATTCGAGGGACGTCTCTTCCCCGCCCCGGCGGACCCTGACAAGTACCTTACCCGCATCTTCGGAGACTATATGAAACTCCCTCCTGAGAAGGAACGCATCAACCACGAAATCCTGTTCGACGAGAAATGAAGAAGTTTCTGAAATACCTCGCCCAGTATCTGGTGTTCCCCTTCTCGTTCCTGGTGCCGAGAAGCAGGAAAAAGATCTCCTTCGGCAGTTTCCGAGGAGGTTTCGACGGCAATGCGAAGTATCTCTTCATAGAGATGAGCAACCAGGGCGCCGATGTCGTCTGGCTGTCGCAGGACAGAAAAACGGTCCAACTGATCAGAAGTCTCGGACTCAAAGCCCAGTGCGTTCTAAGTTTGAAAGGCGCCTGGAGAGCCCTGCGTTCGAAGTATTGGATAATAAACGCCTACACTTCCGACATCCTCTGGGCGTTCAGCGGCGGAGTGACAGCTATCAATCTCTGGCACGGAGTGGGCATCAAACGCGCCGAATACAATGTCAAGGCCGGTCCGCTCTACGACCGCTATATCCGCAAGACTTTCAAAGAGGCTTTCTACCATCCCGAGGCCTACCGCAAACCGGATTATCTGGTCACCGCCTCCGATTTCCAGACCGAGTTCTTCTGCAAGACTTTCAGAATCCCCGAAAGCAGTTGCATCAAATGCGGCTACCCTCGCAGCAGAATCCTGGTCTGCAACGAAAAGGAGCGTCTCGCCCACATCAAAGCCTATGAGCCTGCAAGCACCGCCGAGCTGATCAGCAAGATCAAAGGCTTCTCGCAGACCTGGATCTATATGCCCACCTGGCGCGATTCCCAGCGCGACATATTCGCCCAGAATATGGACCTCGGCAAGCTAAACGAAGCGTTTGCCGAGAAAAACGAGCTGCTGCTCCTGAAGCCCCATCCGAACACTATTGTGCGGGATCTTGGAGCCTATCCGAACATAATGCTTCTGGATCCTTCGGCCGACGTCTACCCCATCCTTCCGTACACGGATGTGCTGGTAACAGACTATTCCTCAGTGCTTTACGACTATCTGCTGATGGACGGAAAGAAGGTGGTGCTCTACCTCTACGATGTCAAGGACTATGTAAAAGACCGCGACTTCGCCTATCCCTTCGACGAAAATGTCACCGGGCAGAAAGCCCTCAATTTCGAAGAGCTGCTCGCCGCGGTCAAGGAAGGGCCGAAGCCTGTGGATCCGCAGGAGCGCAAGGCTCTGATCCTCAAATTCTGGGGTCCCAAACCTGTCGATTATGATTTCAGTAATTATCTGCACCTATAACCGCGAGCGCTACATAGCCCAGGCACTGGAGAGAGTCTCGAAGACTGAGTTCGCAGACTACGAAATCCTCGTGGTCAACAACAACAGCACGGACTCTTCCGAGGCGAAGATTCAGGCTTTCATGGAAGCGAATCCAGCTGTCCCCGTCAGGTATTTCGTGGAGACGAAGCAGGGCCTTTCGAACGCCCGCAACCGCGGAATGGCCGAGGCCAGGGGCGATGTCTTCGTCTTTCTGGACGACGACTCGCTGGTGCAGGGAGATTATCTCCGCACGCTCGATGAGTATCTGACCATGAACCCGCAGGCGGACGCTTTCGGCGGGCGGATCGAGCCGCTTTTCGACGAATGCCCGCGCCCGAAGTGGCTGTGCCGCTGGAGCATGGGCTGGGTGTCCGCGCTGGACATGGGCGAGGCGGTGCGCGAATTCGAAGGCAAAGCCTTCCCCATCGGCGCGAACATGGGCATACGCCGCGCTATGGCAGAGAAGGTCGGGCCGTTCAATCCTGAGCTCGGCCGCAAGGGCGGGAACATGGACGCCGGCGAGGAAAAGGACATGTTCAGGCGCATCCGCGCAGCCGGCGGCACGATCTGGTATTTCCCCGGGCTGCGCGTGCAGCACGTCATCCCCGCCAAGCGCACCACGCTCGAGTATGTCCGCCGCTTCGCGGACGGAGTGGGAATCAGCGAGCGCAGGCGCACGAAGGCAGACGGCACCTACCTAAGGCGCGTCGCGGCAGAATTTGTGAAATGGTGCGGGACCCTGGTCCTGTTCGTCTGGTATCTTATAACCTTCCGCCCAGTCTGCGGAGCCACTCTGGTCCGCTTCCGCTGGCATGTGACACGCCGGCTGCTATCATCAGAGCGATAAGCAGGTACATCAGCGCGGCGAAGGCCGCATTCACCTTGTAACCTTTGTAGATCGAATCCGGACGGAATTCGAACACGATTTCGTGGTCGCCGGCAGGGACATTCAGGGCACGCAGAGCGTAGTCCGCCCTGAAATGCGGGGCCGGCTCGCCGTCGATATAGGCCTTCCAGCCGTAGGGATAGTAGATTTCCGAGAACACGGCCGTCTTCGGCGCCAGGACAGAAGCTTTGTAGCTCAGGCGGTCCGGCGCATATGAGGTCAGCTCGATGCTTCCGGCGGCGTCCGAAGCAGGCAGCACGCTGGATGCGAACTTCTCGTCCGCCACGGCCTGCTTGCGCAGATCGAGCTTGTTCAGGGCGTCGCTCTCCTCGCGCGGGCTCGATGCCAGCAGCACCTCATCCACGAACCAGGCGTTGCCCAGGCGGTCCGGATTGAGCACCGGCACTGCCTTGCCGCCCTTTTCCTGGATTATGTACTTGGTGTTCAGCATGTTCACCACATTCATGTTGCCCTTCGAGAGATGGTAGTCTATCAGGTCCTGGTAGCGGCGCAGCTTCGCGGCGTGGTAGCCTCCGATTGAATGCAGATAATATGAGGTGCGCGAATCGTTGAAGGTGTTGCTTGTCAGGTTGAGCACCCTGAAATACTCCGGGTCCTTCAGCAATTCGGTTTCATAGTCAGTCTTGCGGAAATAGGCGTCGTTGTCTTTCTTGCTCACCCAGTCCGAGTCGCCGAAATAGCGCTTGTCCACAGCCCACATATCGGCGACCACCAGCACTCCGAGCACCGCGGTCAGCACGCCGTCCTTCAGCCTGCCCCTGATGTGCAGCAGCACGGCTCCGGCCGCCAGCGCGATCAGCACGAACGAGCGCCATGCGTCCGAGACCAGCATGTCCGCACGCTGCTCGTAGAGAGCGTCCATGAACCAGCCCGGCATGCCCGCGAGGGTGCGGGAGTCGTAGGAGCTGGAGAAACTGCAGATCGAGCGTCCGAACAGCGCGAACAGCAGGCATAGGCCCGCCGTCACCCCGGCCGAAATGCCCAGGGAGCGCAGCAGCTGCCTGCGGTCCTGCCCGCCCTTGAGAATCTCATTCAGGCCCATGAAGCCCAGCAGCGGCATCGCAACCTCAGCCACCACCAGGATGGACGAGACCGTCCGGAACTTATTGTAGAACGGGAAATGGTTGTAGAACAGCTCGGTCAGGCCCATGAAATTGTGTCCCCACGAAAGGAGGATGGACAGCAGGGTCGCGGCCAGCAGAGCCCACTTGTACGGCCCCCTGACTATCAGGCAGCCGAGCAGGAAGAGGAAGCACACTATCGCCCCCACATAGACCGGACCGGCCGTGAAGGGCTGCTCGCCCCAGTAGGTCGGCAGGCCGGAGACGAGGCTGCGGGCATTCTGCGCGCTCACTCCCTGGCGGACCAGGGTCTTGTACATCTTCGAATCCTTGCCCACGTTCGAGCTTGACGCGCCGCCCATATAGCCGGGAATCATCAGAGTCATGGTTTCATCTATGCCGTAGCTCCAGGCGGTGGCGTAGTCTATGTCCAGACCTTTATTGCCGGATTCGTCAGTCCGAATGTCCGAATGCCCTCCGCGGACTGTCTCCTTGACGTATTCGGAGTTTGCTTTCAGAACGCTGTAGCCGGTTCCCACTCCCACT